>CALFWL010000168.1 GCA_937928215.1 uncultured Pirellulaceae bacterium
TGGCTCAAGGACAATCTGGCACAAACGCATACAGCGAAACGGGCTATCGCATACCGTGAATTTAAAACCGCAACCCTGCCGTAGGTGCCAAAAAACAGAGGTAAAACATTTTCATCAGCCCAGTGTAAGGCTCCGTCCGCACATTTGCCTGGAGTTCGCTCGTTCGTGTTTCGGCTCGGGCGGAGCCTTGCCTTCCCGGAACGTGATCGAGCGTCGTGCTGCCCTTCAAGCGGTTGACATCACCACGACCCGAAACGCTACAATTCCTCTATGCAAGGCACTATCCATGTATTTGAGTTTCTTGATTCGGCCTCGGCGGAACTTCCCGCTGGCGTCTGCGCGGTGTTCGGAAGTGAGCGGTTTCTTAAGCGACTTGCGATCAAGCACGTGATCGGTGGCGACGATCAATCGTCCGCGTACTCGGTGACTCAATTGGAAGGTGATTCCGCAACGTGGGCTGACGTGCATGATGAGCTTTCAACTCGATCTTTGTTCGGTGGAGACGGACCCAAGATCGTGGTCGTCGATGATGCCGACAAGTTTGTCAGCAATTACCGTGATCGGCTTGAAGATTTTCAAGCTTCCAAAAACAAAGGCGGCGTGCTGATGTTGCTCGTTGGCAAATGGGCCAGCAACACTCGACTGTATAAAGCGATCCAGAAAACGGGCGTGCAGATTCGCTGCGATGCTCCGATGCGAGGCAAAAGCAAACAGCCGGATCAAGGAGCGGTTCAGAAATGGTTGATCGCTCGGGCGAAATCAAACTATGACTTCACGCTGCCCGCTGCCGGGGCCGCGACATTGATTGAGCTGACCGATTGCGAGTTCGGGCGAATGGATCAGGAGCTTCAGAAACTGGCTTTGTACGTGGATGACAAGGGAAAGTTGGATGTGGAAACGGTTCGCATGGCGGTCGGAGGTTGGCGGACTCAGACGATGTGGGAAGCGATCGACAGCGCGACCGAGGGCGACAGTGCGACCGCGTTGAAGTTGCTGGATCGGATGTTACAGTCGGGCGAGCACCCGTTGGCGTTGTTCGGTCAGCTTTCGTGGTCGCTCAGACGTTACAGCACCGCCACAGAGATCGTGCTGCGTGACATGCGACATCGCCGAAAGCCGAATCTGCCCGGCTCGCTCAAGGATGCCGGCTTCAACGCTTGGGGTGGCGAACTGGACAAGGCATCCTCACGCATCAAACAGTTGGGCCGTCATCGAGCCGGAATGATGATCGACTGGTTGCTTGACGCCGACGGCAAACTGAAACGTTCTCATTCTCGCCCCGAACGCGGTCGCTTGGTGCTTGAAACGCTGTTCGTCCGGATGGCCAAAGAGCTGGGGCCGGCGAGTTAGTAATTGATCGAGCCTTCCCCTCCCTGGCTTGTTCCGGGAGGGCCGTGGCTCCGTCCAGGCCGGGCGGATGTGGACGCTTGATCAGTGGGCGGGTGCGGACGGAGCCTTTCCCTCCCTGGTGTGACAACGTTCGGTGCTCGTGAACCACGATTCTGGATAATTGCCGTAAAAGCGTTTGATGAAGTGACGTTTCTTGCTGGTCAAAAGGTGACGCTCCCAGCCCCAGCGAATCATGGCTCGATCACTGACTCGTTTGTTGGAAACCTCGGTCAGCAACGCGTTCGATTGCTTGATCCGAGCGACCGTGTCCAGCACGTTCAAAGTCGTGACCAGTGTGTTGCGGGTCGTGCCAAGCGATGACTGGATGTACATCAACGTCAAAAAATTACGGTGCCAGAACGGTTGGTTGTAGTACAGTCGGCAAACGTCTTTCTCGATGCGTTTCGACTTCAAGCCAGCAGTCCAATTGATCTCTAGGGTGGAAATCAATTTGGGCCAGGGGCGCAAACGGATATGCTGCAGCTTTCCGTCGGCGACCTCGATGACTCCGTAAGCTCGGTGGCGAATTTTGTTCGAGTCTTTTTCCAGATCGTGCACGGTCTCAAAGATCGTCATCGTCATGCCTCCTGTTCGTAGTCGTCGCCCAAAAAGAAGCTTTTGACGAACTGGATCGCGACCAGCATGATGGCCATCGCGACCAACCCGACCACGAGCACGATCAACAACCACGGGCCCAGAAAGAACAACGTGCGAGCGAAGTCGTTCCAAATAGTGCTCCATCCGAACAGCAGCACGAGGGCTCCGATGCACAGATACGGTCCAAAAGCGATCTCGTTGGTTCGCTGCAACAAGAGCATGGCCGCGACAACCAACAAAGCAGCAAACGGAGCGATTGCGAATACCAGCAAGGATGATTGCCAACCAAGGAACGCACCGAGCATCGCCATCAGCGTCACGTCACCAAAGCCCATGGCTTCCTGCTGCATGGCGTAGCTGGCAACAATGCGAATCGCCCAAACCATGCCGCCGCCGAAGCCCAATCCAATGATAGAGCCAAACAGGCTGGTCCAATGTAGCGGTGGAAGCAACAGCCAACTCACCAGCACCAGTATGGAAAGGCTCGCCCACAGGATGGCCAGCAAGCGTGTCACCCCAAGCGTCTGACGGGCAGTGCTGCGAACCGAACAAACCGTTTTTCGTTTGGGACGTACGATGCTGGCCAGCGTGATGCGAATTCCTTGCAGTAGACCGTACCGCAGCGTATAGCGTGCCGGTAGTAGCGAGAAAAACCAGATCGCGACAATCAGCAGGGCAAGGGCGATGCCTGTGATGTCGTGATGCCACGTTGGCAGCACATTGCTTGATCCGAAGTGAATGGGTTCGACGCCGGCTCCTGACAGACGGTTGACGATTTCAGGCAAGCGAAACCAAGGAGCCGCCGCAGCGACGACTAACGCGAACAACGCGCCAGATAGGGTGACCTCGTCGGGAATCATTTTCTCATCGAAGTCAATGAAAGTCGCGACGAACATCAGCGCGATCAGGACGGTGTGACCCCAAAACCACGTCTCGGTCCAAAGGCAGGAGACAGCGACTCCGGCAGTCAAACCGGGGGCCGATTGCCAGAACCAAAACCACGGCAGACCGACCGCCCAGACGATCTCAATCAGCAGCGGTCGGACCCAGAACCCGCTCCCAAGTTCGTTGGCGTGTCGTCGGAGCGAAAACCAACCCAGAATCGGAATGCGATCGTGCTTCGTTCGCACCAGCGGAGGATCCTCGCAGGTCATCCATGGACTGAACGGTCGGCGCGAAAAATAGCACCACGAATAGATGGCCCAATTGATTGCTGCTCCTGTGATCGCACCAAGGGCGGCCAGTAGAGGGATGACCACGAAATCGGGAAGCAATGAAAGCACAATGGATGGCCGCTTGTCATGGGAATCGAGCAGGTTCCGCGAAGCCCCGTAATTATTGCGGCTCGCTACGTTGTCTTATCGACCGATTGCCACCATTGGAGAATCCGGTCCCCAACTTCCTGGACAGTTAAGTCACCCGAGTCGATCTTGCAATCCGCACAAGCCGCATAAACGCTGTCTCGAGCGGCCAACACGTTCCGTACTTCGCCCAGGCCACCTCCGTCGGTCAGGTCGGGGCGTTGGGTACCCGAAACGTCGTCACCGCTGATTCTGGACCACAGCACTTCGGCGGGGGCAGAAAGATAGACAGCTTTCCCCGTGCGAGCCATCACATTTCGGTTCGCCTCAAACATCGGGGCTCCGCCGCCCAGTGAGATCACTCGTTTGTCCTGCTGAGCCAACTGAGCGATCGTATTTTCCTCAAGCGAACGAAACGCAGATTCACCTTGTTTCTCGAAGATTTGAGCGATCGTCGTGCCGGCTTCGGTTTGAATCACGTGATCCGAATCAACGACCTCCCAACCAAGGTGCTCGGCGACCAGCGGAGCCACCGAAGATTTGCCGCAGCCTCGATAGCCGATGAGGAAGAGATTCATGGAGGAAGAGTCGAAAGAGTATAGTTTTCGGTTTTCGGTTTGAAGTGTGAAGTGTGAAGACTAGCGCCTTAATTTTGAAAGCTGAAACCTAGGTCAATATTTCGCCGCACTGATCGCGCGCTTGACTTCGTAGCGAATGAGTTCCAGATCGGCCTCTTTGCCGGTGAATAAAACGAATTGCTTGGCGGCCTGACGGACGAACATGTCGATGCCAGTTACCGTCGTGCAACCTCGGTCTCGAGCGTGCTTGATCAGCAACGTTTGTTCAGGATTGTAGACCGTGTCAAATACCAAGCATTTTCGCTTGAGCCACTCGGCTTCAAACGGAGACGCGTCCAAGTTCGGATGCATGCCGACGGGAGTGCAGTTGATCAGGATGCCGCATTCGAAATCGCCTCGCTCCTCCCATGGAATCGCATCGCCTTCCATTGCATCAGCCAAGGCCTGTGAGTTGCGAATGTCTCTAGCGGTAAGATGAACTGCCGCGCCAGCTTTTTTCAGGCCGTAAGCGATCGCTCGTGCCACGCCACCGGCACCGAGGATCAACGCGGGCCGGTCGGCGAACGGTTCCTCGTCCGGGTGAGCCTCTTTGAGAGCAATTTCCAAGCTTTCGATCGCGGCTGTGCAATCGGTGTTGTAGCCGAGCGTATCAACGTCCTTGAAGATGACCGTGTTGGCGGCTTTGATGCCTGCGACCGTGTCATCGAGTGATGTGATGGACTTGAGCACCTTTTCTTTGTGCGGAATCGTGACGCTTAAGCCCTTGATGCCCATCTCTGGGCAGACAGACATGAACTCATCCAGATACTCAGCCGGTACTCGAAATGGCAGGTACAACATGTTCAGCTTTTGGGCTCGTAAGCACGCATTGTGAACCTGAGGGCTGAAGCTATGAGCAACCGGGTCGGCAATCACGCCAAGAATGTCCGTCCGTTTGTTGATGCTGTCGTAATGGTAGGTTCGCTGCATCTGTTCAAAACCTAGCTGCCCCGGAGCCATTTTTCGATCGGCGTTGACGGTTGCATAGGTCAGCGGTGAACCAAATTTGCCGCATAAAATACGAGACGGAAGTCCCATTTCGCCCATGCAGAACGCGACGGTGGGGATTGGTGAATCGCGCACCAGTCGCAACAGTCGAATATTGTCGATCGGGTTGTTGGCCATCGTCGCGATCTTGATGATGTCCGCATCCGTTTGACACATTCGATGGTGAATGTCTTCGATGTTTTGAGGCGTTACGTCAAAGTTGTGATAGCTGATGATCCGTTGAGTCGCACCATATCGCGGAATTTGGTCGGCGATTTCCATTTCGATATCGACGTAGTCTGCCTTGCCGACGATGGCAGAGCGAAGCACCATGATCCGTTCTTCCTCGGTCCGCATCCACTTGCCACCGTCTTCGGGTTTCCGGCAGGTGGCGATGACCGGACAGGGTTTTTCGGCCAGCAAGCGTTGCACGTTGACCGGACGCCGGATGTAATCCAGTCGTAGCTCAACCAGCTCGGCACCCTGTTCGGCAATATGCTTGTGTTCGGCGATCATCATCTGATGACGGCCACGACCAATCGTTACGCAGATCATGGTTGCAATGCGGGATGCGGGATACGGAATGCGGAATTCATACGAAAATTGTCGCGATAAACTTCATTGTGGTCGAAGCGACCGCGTTTTCAAATACGCTTGAACCGTTTGTCCAGCTCTTCGCGAGAGAAAACCAGTGCCGTGGGACGGCCGTGCGGGCAATGATGAGCGTCCTGGCAAAGCTGGCGATGTTCAAGCAAAGCCGAGATCTCTTCAGGGGTCAATTTGTCACCCGCCTTGATTGCTGCCTTGCATGAGATCATGTGCAACAGTTCGTCGACCAAATCCCGTTGGTCAGGCTGTTTCGCCTCGTTGGCCAAGTGTTCGATGACGCCTCGCAGCATTTCAGCAGGGTTGTGGTTGGCCAGCATTGCCGGGTAAGCCGACACAAGGACCGTATCGCCCCCGAACGCTTCAACCTCGATACCGATCTGCGTGAGAAGTTCCGTGTTCTCAAGAACGAGCGCCGCATCGGCAGGGGGCAGCGTCACCGGTTCAGGCACCAGTAGCTTTTGGGACTCCAACTTTTCGTTCAGCACCTTTTCGCGAAGTTGTTCGTAGATGATTCGCTCGTGCAAGGCATGTTGGTCGATCACCACCATGCCTTCGTCCGTTTCAGAAATCAGGTAGGTGTTGTGAACCTGCAACGCTCGGGTTGGAACTGGTGCGGGTAACTGAGCTGGATCGGTCCGGTCGGTGATCGAGGGAGCCGGTTGATTGAATCCAGTGGAGCTGCTTGGAAACGTATTCGAAATTGGTGTCGCGGATCCGGCTGGCGGAAACGACGAACCGTGAGAGCTGCTGTTGGGCTCGATCGGAAACGGTTGCCGCGGGGCTTGAGTCCAGTCGCGTACCGGGGCCTCCTGCCGAAAGTCGATCTTGTTTTGAGTTTCCGGCGTGCCTCGATTCGTTGGTGCTGCCGCCGACGGCGGAAACGATGACGCATTCGCCGGACCGTCCTTCACGATGTAATCGGGGACCGAGCCGCTGGATAACTGGGCTCTGGCGGTTAGATCGGTGCTGAGAAACTTGCTGCGAAGCGTGCCGAGCAACTGGCTGTAGATTTGGCCGCCGTTCTGGAACCGTACTTCCAGTTTCCCAGGATGCACGTTCACGTCTACCATCTCGAACGGCATATCCAACCGCAGGAAGCAAACGGGAAATCGTCCGACCATGATCAGTCCGCGATACGCTTCTCCCATTGCGTGCTGGAGCGAACGATCGCGAATGAAGCGGTTGTTCAGAAACAGATACTGCATTCGATTGTTCGATCGAGTCACCGATGGATTGACCACGTACCCATGAACGCGGATTTCACCACCTTCGACCGCAGTCGAATCCGAGATCGCAATCAGGTTGTCGGAAATTTCAGGTCCGAAGAACGCGCCGATTCGCTCCTTCCAATTGTCTGTCGCCGCCAGCTGATGAACGGGGCGCTGATTGTTCAGCAGCGTCATTTTGATCTGCGGATTGGCTAAGGCGACGCGAGCGAATGCTTCGGCGATGTGCCCTTTCTCCGTTTGCGGAGATTTCAGGAATTTTTGTCTTACGGGTGTGTTGTAGAACAATTGCCGAACTTCGATCGACGTTCCGTCCGGACACCCGCACGGTTGCACGGGTTCGCGGTTGCCTCCGTTGATGATTAGTTCGTAGCCCGAATCTTGATCGGTCGGCTTGCTGCGAATTCGAGTCTGACTGATCTCGGCGATGGAAGCCAATGCTTCTCCTCGAAAGCCGAAAGTACCGACCTTGAACAAGTCGTCCGCGTCCACGATTTTGCTGGTCGCGTGGCTGGTCACGGCCAGTTCCAGCTGATCAACATCGATGCCGCTGCCGTTGTCCGTAATCCGGATCGATTCGATACCGCCTTTTTCGATCGCGACCTCGATCACCGAGGCCCCCGAATCGACGGCGTTCTCCAGCAGCTCCTTCACGACACTCGCCGGTCGTTCGATAACTTCTCCCGCGGCGATCTTGTTGACCACGCTGGTCGAAAGTTGACGAATCGGATTGCGTTGAGTGACGGTCATCATGAAAATTTGTTGGCTGGCGGAACTTCCGTACGGTTTCATCTGCGATACGGTATAATAGAACAGAACCAGTCACGAGCTTAAAGACATTGGGCCAGATAATGAGCGATCTGCCGGAAGAACTCATCCCTGCAAGGGTTGGCTCGGAGGGTTCTGCGACTGTTTCCTGCTGGCGGCAGTTGGCCTGTTCCAGTTCTGTTTTTTTGTGGCTTGTCATTCTTTTGATTCTGCTTTTTCAGCCGAATGCGCTTGCGGCGCTGACGCTGGTTCCGCCTTGGTGCTGGGTCGTTGCAGGAGTTGCCTTGGCCGTGATCGGTTATCAACGTTCGATTCGACGCTGGAGCATGCTGGCGATCGCCTTATGGGTCTTGTTCGCTTGCGTGTTTGTCGACGAGACTCAATCGCTGGGGCGAGTGATTGTCCGAATGGCCACCTCGCCGGACGATTCAAAACCTCAGGCCGAATCCGAGACCGAATCGCTTCGAGTGATCTCTCTCAACTGTGCAGGCGATGTTCAGGCAGCCCAAGAAGTGATTCAGCACAAACCAGATGCTGTGCTGCTTCAGGAATCGCCCGGCCGAGAACAGGTGGCCGCACTGGCCAAGTCATTGTTTGGCGACCGGGGCAACTTTCTGCACAAAGGTGATACTTCGATCATTTTCGGTGGGACGGTCGCTGACCTCACGCTCGATCGTGACACGCACTTCGCTCATGCGAGGGTCCGGTTTGCCAATGGCCGTGAACTTGATCTGATCAGTCTGCGACTTTCTCCACCAATCTTCCGGATGGACTTCTGGTTGCCAGGGTTTTGGACCGATCATCGTGACCGGCGCGCCAAGCATCGCGAGGAAATTGGCCAATTGGTTGGCCAGCTTCGAAGGACATCCGCAAAGCATTCTGTTATTCTTGGAGGAGACTTCAACACGACCCCGATCGACTTGGCGTTAAACGAATTGAGATCGCACGTTTTCGA
>CALFWL010000169.1 GCA_937928215.1 uncultured Pirellulaceae bacterium
ACAGTCCCGTTCGGTCAATGAGCCTCCGACAACTTATCTTTCATGCGGAAATTGGCAGTGCAACAAACAAAAACGGCTCTCATTACGGGCGTGACTGGCCAAGACGGTTCTTACCTCGCCGAACTCCTGCTGTCCAAGGGCTACAAGGTCCACGGAACGGTACGGAACACCAGTGGCGATAACTTGGCTCGCATTCGCCACCTTGGCGATTCGCTTCACTTGCATCAGGCAAATCTGGTTGACCAGCTTTCGATCACGCGGCTGATCCGTGACATTCACCCTGACGAGATTTATAACTTGGCTGCTTGGAGCTTCGTACCAACCAGTTGGACGGAACCGATTCAGGCCACCGACACGACAGGGCTGGGGGTGACTCGTTTGCTGGAAGCCATCCGGCTGGTGGACGAAGACATTCGTTTTTACCAAGCAAGTTCCAGCGAAATGTTCGGTCGCGCGGTCGAGGCGCCTCAGTCCGAGTCAACCGCATTTTCCCCCCGCAACCCTTACGCCGTGGCCAAAGTTTGCGGCCATTGGACGACCGTCAATTCTCGCGAGCACCACAGCTTGTATGCTTGTTCGGGAATTCTATTCAACCATGAATCGCCCCGACGTGGTGCTGAATTCGTGACTCGCAAAATTTCTCGCACTGCGGCCAAGATCAAACTCGGCTTAGCCAATGAGCTACGCCTTGGAAACTTACAAGCCAAACGCGACTGGGGATTCGCGGGTGACTACGTCGACGCCATGTGGCGAATGCTGCAACAGGAGACGCCCGAGGACTATGTGATTGGTACCGGGCAGTCGCACCAAGTCGAACAGTTTGTTAAAGCCGCCTTTGATTGCGTGGATCTGAACTGGCAGGATTATGTTGTCGTCGATCCAAAATTCTATCGCCCTGCTGAAGCACACGTGCTGGTCGCAAACGCTGAAAAAGCAAACCGCAACCTTGACTGGAAACCCCAGGTCAAGTTCAGCGAACTGGTGGAAATGATGGTCGAAGCTGACCTTGCCCAACTGAAGGGCCTATCGACCGATGCCATGCGGCCTCGACGGGCGGCGTAACGGAGAATCGGCGTAACGGAGAATTCGGGGAAGAAAGAGTTCTCTTTCCACAAGATGCTCGGTCAAGTGGTTTTAAGATGAACACCAGCCGCGCGAATTCAAGATTTCAGGCCGCTCGTTGAATACGTCGCTTCTCGTTTGCTTCCGAGCTTCGTATCGAAAGAAGCACATTGTCAAAAGCCGTTTTGCGATCCTCTTTGGAAACGCAAACCTTGAATAGCCGTCGAGCGGCTTCCAACCGCTCCAAAGCCGGATTGAACGCAGACAATTTTTGCTCGAGTCCAGAAAGTGGGTTCAGGCATTGGTCGATAAACGTGTCCTTGTCCTGCATGAAGCCGTGCAGCAGCACCTTGTTGGCGTCACTTAAATCTCGACGAGCTCGCTTGGTTGTGGAAAACGCGATCTGGCTCGTTCGTTTGGCTCGTCCTAATTCGGTAGCGTATTGGTAAACCGCCATGTCAAAGATTCCGGCCCGAGCGTCCGCGGGCATCTTGCGAGCGAAATCCATCGAGTAGCAAGCGCCTCCGTTAATGTGTTTTCCTACAACCAGCGTCGGTGGCTTGAACAGTTTTCGCGTGTAAACGTCCGGTACGAAACAGCCCATCATGATCGGAGCAGGAGAGTCCTCATACCATTCCGCCGACAGTCGATCGATCCAGTCCGGTTTGATCGGAGCCATGTCTGACTCCAACCACAGCGCGAAACCAGATTGCCCCGGATAGTTTTCGGCGATGAAATCCATGCAGTCCCAGAACATGGCCGTCGGCCCTTCCGGATAACCGAATATCTGGGTCGGACATTGAAAGGCGATCGTCTTACCCAGCTTGCTGAATGCCGCCTCCAGCCGGCTGCTGTGCTCAGTCCGTGGGCTGGCCGCCAGCAAAAAATCGCAGGGGACTTCTGGACGAGGAAATTCGGCAATTCGTTCCGCAATCCGCAGGTATCTTGTCACCTCTTCGTCGCAATAGTACGGGAGTATGACGACATGGCGGTTCTGTTTTTCAGATGAGTGCATCTTGCTTTCGGCCTACCGGAACTCGTTTCAGGAAAAGGGATGAAACCACGTGAAAACGCGGCGATCACCTTGTAGCGAACGTTTTTAACGCACCCCTTCGATCAGGGTCAATTTCAAAAGGTCGATTTCAAAATCAGCTAGCTCTTGTGCCTCCGGAGCCGAAAAGCGAGAGGGACGCGCTCGGGTCAAGGTGCCAAGATGTCACTCGGATGCCCTTCGCGGGGAACTCAAGCTCGAATTTTCCAAGAAACTGCTCCAAAACACCGTGTTTGCTCCGGGCTTGTGAAGACGCGGCTGCCTGACATTGACCGTATCTGTTCGAGCTCAACCGAGCAGGTTCGTGCAAGCCAGCTGCTTTTTTAGTTTCGCGTTGATCGATCGGACCGAGCAAAGCCCGCCTTTGCCGAATCTCAGATGATTCTCCGGCATAAAACTGGCTCCCATTCTGGCATACCGCCATCGAGTGCTGTTCTATTTGGGGCAAAAAGTGAGGGCAAAAGCCGACTTGTGTCCTTTGGCACAGCGATTGCTTTTCGTGGACGCGCCTCTGCGTGCGCCTGCCAATTTTGCGGCGACCTGACGGCTTGAACAAATCACAAACGGGGCGTGCCCCGCCAATTCACTACTAATTGACTCTTAATTGGAGGATTCCAGTGGCAAAACAGATGGTATTTGACGAAGCCGCTCGCAAGCCCCTGCTCGAAGGCGTTTCCAAGCTGGCTCGCGCGGTTCGCAGCACCCTTGGCCCTCGTGGGCGTAACGCCATTCTGGACAAAGGCTGGGGCAGCCCGAAGATCACCAAGGACGGCGTCACCGTCGCGGAAGACATCGAGCTGGATGATCCCTACGAAAACCTTGGTGTCCAGCTGGTCAAAGAGGCGGCCAGCAAGACCAACGATGTCGCTGGAGACGGCACGACAACGGCCACGGTGTTGGCTGAAGCGATCTTCCGTGAAGGTCTGAAAATGATCGCCGCCGGTTTCGATCCAATGGCTTTGTCGCGAGGAATCGCAAAAGCATCCGACGCCATCTGCGCTGAAATCGAAAAGCTTGCCAAACCAATCGACGGCAAGAGCAAAAAAGAAATCCAACAGGTCGCCACCATTGCCGGGAATAACGATCCATCAATCGGCTCGGTTCTGGCCGAAGCGTTCCTGAAGGTCGGCAAAGATGGCGTGATCACGGTCGAAGAAGGCCGAGGATCCGAAACTTACGTCGACGTGGTCGAAGGAATGCAGTTTGATCGCGGTTTCCTGTCGCCTCATTTTGTCACCAATCAGGACGATGTGACGGTCGAGATGGACAATCCGTACGTGCTGATCTTCGAAGAGAAAATCAGTTCGAACAAATCGCTGATTCCGCTTCTTGAAGCGGTCAGCAACTCGAAGAAGCCGCTGCTGATCATTGCCGAAGACGTAGAAGGTGAAGCGCTCGCGACTTTGGTCGTGAACAAAATGCGAGGCATCCTGCAATGCTGTGCCGTCAAGGCTCCGGGCTACGGTGATCGTCGCAAGGCCATCATGGGTGACCTTGGCGTGCTGACCGGCGGGCAGGTGATCTTCAAGGATCTGGGTATCGATCTGGAATCGGTTCAGTTGAAAGATCTGGGACGAGCCAAAAAAGTTCGCATCACGTCAGAAGAAACCGTCTTCGTTGGCGCGACGGGCAACAAGGATGCGATCGCCGACCGAGTCGCTCAGATTCGTCGTGAAATCGATGCCACCGATAGCGATTACGATCGCGAGAAACTTCAGGAGCGTCTGGCGAAACTGGCTGGCGGTGTGGCTCAGATCAATGTCGGTGCCACAACCGAAACAGAAATGAAAGAACGCAAGGACTTGCTGGACGACGCCAAAAGCGCGACCGCAGCGGCTCTTGCTGAAGGCATCGTGCCCGGTGGCGGAATCGCTCTTCTGCGGGCTGAAAAAGCGCTGGACAAAGTCACGGACTTGATCGGCGATGAGGAAGCGGGCATCAAGATCATTCGCAAGGTGCTCGAATACCCGCTTCGTTATATTTCAGAAAATGCGGGTCACGATGGAGCCGTGGTTGTGAACCGAGTTCGTGGCATGAAGGGTAAAACCGACGGCTTCAATGCGAACACGGGCGAATATTGTGACCTCGTTGCCGCAGGCGTCATCGACCCTGCCAAGGTCGTCAAAACTGCTTTGCAAAACGCGGCCAGTGTCGCTTCTCTGTTGCTGACCACCGAGTCGTTGGTTGCTGAAATTCCCGTTGAAGAGGAAGAAGGCGGCGGCGACCATCATCATGATCACGGCATGGGCGGTGACATGGGCATGGGCGGGATGGGTGGGATGGGCGGAATGCCTGGCATGGGCGGCATGGGAATGCCCGGGATGATGTAGAACTGGTGTTCGGTGTGAGGTTTTCGGTGTTCGGTCTCAGATGTGACCAAGCCACCAACCACACACCGAAAACCGAAAACCGAAAACCGAAAACTTCACACCAAACAAGAAGCCGGCTCGCTAATACGCAGCAGCCAAAACAACCAATAAATCAAAAGACTAAAAGGAAATTAACAATGGCCAAAATCAAAATCCGTCCTCTGGAT
>CALFWL010000170.1 GCA_937928215.1 uncultured Pirellulaceae bacterium
CTCACACCTCACACCTCACACCTCACACCTCACACCTCACACCTCACACCTCACACCTCACACCTCACACCTCACACCTCACACCGAAAACCGAAAACCGAAAACCGAAAACCGAAAACCGAAAACCGAAAACCGAAAACCGAAAACCGAAAACCGAAAACCGAAAACCGAAAACCGAAAACCGAAAACCGAAAACGGCTCGGACGCAGCCTCGCCTTTTCGCCGAGTGAGCTCACCAAAGTCTGAAACCTGCCCCCTGTCAACTGTTCAACTTACTCCAACCACCTCGAACCCGCCGGGCCAATCGCTTCACCACCGGGGCGAAACAGGCGAGGCTTGGGAACGAACCTTGGCTCGAAACCAAACCGGAATCCCACGTTGTCGCGACTGACGTCGTAATTGACCCCCGCCTGCAACAAGAATGATTCGCCGATATAGACGACCGACGCAGACTGACCGATCGAACCCGCGTCGCCAAAGTCATATTGTCCACCCAGCTTGGTGCCCCATTTTTCGCTCATGCGATACGTTAGAGCCGTCGTGACCACGTTGCTGCTGATGGGACCTTCGATGGAACGCAATCCGACGTACAGATCGCCCAGCCCAGGGCGGCTCATGTTCGCTCCCACGCTGACGGTACGCAAACCTTGGCTGAAAAAATCCGCGTAGCCATCAGACAGAATCGAAAAACGATCCCCCAGATGCCAGCGGAAATCATAATCGAACATGCCGAGATCGGCTCCAAAGTTATCTCGATCCGCATCTGGAAACAGCATCGTCTGAGCATCAAGCGTAATCCAATCGATGATTCGTTCTCGACCGGGCATGCCCCGCTTCGTTTGCCAACGCTGACGGACACCCAGTTTGACCAGTGCCAGATCATCCGCGATCTCGGCAGACGGAGCCGTCACGTTGCCCTGCATGTTGGATCGAAAAGCATAGAACCGCTCGTCATACTTCAGCGGAACGTCGCCACCTGGCAAAATACCAAAGGTATTGAAAGCGAACCGCCGTCGGAAATGTTCCTGAGCGTCATCGTCCAGCTGATCGTATAACGCCAGATCGGACAGATCCTGCGAGGCGTCCGAGTACGAGATATCCATGTCGAAACTGACCTTGTGAGCCAGCCCGTTCACATTCCAAAGCGTGCTTTGAATCGACGGATCGACTCGCCACATGGGCAAGCTTGCTCGAACGCCAGTTTGCCCATAGACCCGAGTCAGATCATTCCCCGACAGATCTTCCTGCCAGTAGGTCACGTCACCCAGCACGTAGGGCACGACCTTGGCTGGCCCAAACTGGATCGGAAAATCCAGCTCTTGCCGTGTCCCGGCCCGTACTCCATCCACGTCCGCTTCCCAAGCCAGCGGGTCAAACGTGGCCAACTCGGTCGCGTTGGTTGGCGCATCGGCAGCGCGAAGCTTTGCGTAACCCACGTGCGAATGGTTGTGCCAGACGGCTCGATCATTGAACAAAGACTGACCAATGCGAAAGCGATCAAAGCGAGGCAGCCAGGTGGTCTGAGCAAAGAAGTCGTTGACTTGCACGTCGGCAATCAAGTGATCACTGACAGTCCCAAGGTTTCGCTCCAGCCATAAGCCGGTCGTCGCATCCTTCTCATTGTCCCATTCGCGTTCGTAATACTGTTCGAGAAAATTACGATCGGAGATGTAACCCACTTCCGCTCGCAGGCGAAAACCAGGAGCAAAATCATGCCGATGGTCCAGCCTAGTCCGTCCACGAAAATCTTCTTCGGGCACCAGATCGAAACGATCTTGCCCCAGCCGATCCAGCCCCGAATCGTTGATGAACCAACTCTGGTATCCACCCTGAACCAGCCCCGGCAGCCCAAACAGACTCTCACGGCGATAATTAAACTCGCTGCCGAACCCGACACCACGTTCGCTCAGATAATCCAGAATGCCGATCCACTCAGTCCCTTTTGGAGGACTTTTAAGGCCTAACAGTTGATACATGTCCCAACCCGTCGTGACCTGAAATCCGAAGATACTGTCGTTGTTGACCCCAAAACGTTTCAGGTAGATCGACGGATCATCCAACGTCGTCTGAAGTCGAGGCCACGCGAACACGGGCACGCCAGCTAGGTAAACTCGATTGGCGCGACTGTCGACCGAGTACTGGTCTTCGCTGACCGGTTGACCGGTTTGAGGATCAAACAGAGGCTGGCCAGTCACATCGTCCGTTGCCTGCACCTGCGTTCGATTGATACCGATCGATTCCGATTGCAGCCAGTAGCGAGGCACTCCTAGGCGGCTGGAAGTAAACGCCGATCCATACGCCTGCAAGTTATTGGCATCGACCTGCTGCACAACGCCCGCCTTCAATCGAACCGACCCGCGATAATCCTGAACCGGTGTCAGAACTTCCGCATTAAGAATCGTTCCCTGTTGCAGTTCTACGTCGTAATACATTCGATCCGAATGAATCACTCGTTTGTCTTTAGCGAAGACAACGTCACCCTCGATGTAAAACTGACGCCGCTGACTTCCGTCGGGCTGAACGGTCTGCCATTGCACGATATTGTCCGCCAGAATCACCAGCTGCTGGCTCTGATCACCTTCGAAAACCGCGGCTCCGGCCAACTGCGGATCATTGATCACAATCCGAACCCCTCCCGTTCCCACGGAAACCCGTTCGTTCGGGTTGTCGGGGTTGTTGAACGATTTGAAATTCAAGGAAACTCGGGAATCGCGGGCTGAAATATCGACTCCGAATGGCGACGAAGCATTTGGTGAAAATGACTGAGCCTGAGCAGCCGCTTGAGGGCTGAGGAACAAGCCTGCGCCGGGCACCTGCCCATCCGCGGGAACCACTCCGGACTCGTTCGAATTGAACGCCCCCGCAGGTAACGATTGATTGGAGCGAAACAAACCGCCGCCTCCGGAAACCGATTGGCTTTGGATGACCGCGCCTGTTTGTGGCGACACCAGCAGCGGAGCCGCTTGCGGAGATGGTCCGATACCGGATTGAAACTGAACCGTTTCGATTGACGTGTTCGCGCCAGATTCTAGTGCCTGTTGGGCTCGGGCAAAAATCGCAGGCCGTTGCCCTTCACCCAACGGCGTCAGCCCTTGTTCTAGGTTCACCGTCGAAGAAGTGAACAGGCGTCCAAGCCACGCGTCGTCCACAATGCGATCGCGAGGGACATCCGGATCGCCTAAGTTGCGTTGACCATCACGAGCGATCTCGATGGCGACTTGCCCCTCCAGATAAACTATTACTTTGTACGAATCGGGCTCCTGAGTCGCTCCATCGCCCGGCGTCTGCACCCACATGATCGCTTCGTTGGCGGACGCGATGATCGATTGCTGTTCGATTTGCACAGGACCGGCAAGGTGAAGAACCTCGTACTGCCCCTGCTGCCAGCCCGTCGCAGCGTCGGATCGAACATTGATTGGAACCGCCTTCGAAGGCCGGCCAAACGTGACATCTTGTCCGCTTGTGGGATCGCAAATCAGAGCCACAAAGATCACAATCACAACGTTGATCGTCGCGCGCAGCGTTGACTGCCTCCGTGAGCGACGCCACGGATTCACAACGCTGTCAGTTTCAACTTCCGGGAAAATTGGGCTCAAACCAAACCGGTATTTCTGTCGATCCAAAAGAAACGCGTCGCTCCGTCCAAACCTGAAGCGGCACAAAATGGGTGGCGGAGTATAGGAGTCGCCCCAATCGCCAACAAGGCAAATCCCAAGCCTTTCTCGCGCATGACGGTAACCTAATCGGTTTCGAAACTCGGCTCGAACGTCCCTTGAGCCCACACCGGATAGAACCAAGCCAACTGCATCCGGTGATTTCAATCCCGAAAGTGATCCTGTAAACTGCCCGCTGGTCGTTAGCCCTTTGAACCCACCCCGAGACCCCGCACCTTGCCCATTCCTCTTTTCTTGTCAGATTTCGCCGCCAAGCTGGTCAACGACGATGCTTTCCAGGCCTATGGGAAAGAGAAAGCCGGGGGCCAAGCCAGTACAGGCATCATGAGCAAGCTGGGCGACTTGCAAGCTGATGACCTGTTCAACGACCCGGTTACTGACGCCAGCATGGCCCAGTGCTGCCTGTCTGGCCTCTGGTTACTACATAATTGCCTCGATCGTTCGCATTCCATTAGCCAAGACATCGACTCGGCTGAAGGCAGTTATTGGCACGGGATCATGCACCGGATGGAGGGTGATTTTGGGAACAGCAAGTACTGGTTCGGTCGAGTCGGTCAGCATCCGGTATTTGAAATGCTGAACCAGCAGACGCCCGGCGGCTGGAATTACCGTGACTTCGTGGATGCTTGCGAAGCCGCCAAGTCGTCCTGCCCCCCCGACCCTCAAGTTCACCAAACCGCCGTCGCTGAGTGGGTGGCTTTATTCGAGCACTGCGGCACCAAGGCGATCGCATGACGTTTCACGAAAGCGCGACGCAATTCGACATCCGCTGACCTTGCTTGGGAGAGGAAGGCTCCGCCCGCACCCTATCGATTGAACCACGAACACGGGAGGGGAAGGCTCCGCCCGCCCCCATCGATTAAACACAAACACGGGAGGGGAAGGCTCCGCCCGCCCCCATCGATTAAACACAAACACGGGAGGGGAAGGCTCCGCCCGCCCCCCATCGATTGAACACAAACACGGGAGGGGAAGGCTCCGCCCGCACCCCACCGATGTTCACGCACAATCAAAATACCGGCTTGGACTGAGCCTTGCCTCCCAAAGTCCTGACCTTGGCTCGGACGAAGCCCCGCCGTCCCACTTGGAAATCCTCGCTTCGCACAACCCAATGAGCCAACCCAGCGTGAATACAAACTCGCACGAATCAATTGTCGTAACCACAACCAGCGACCGGCTTGAAACACTCGAGCAGATCGCTTGCGAATCGGTGAAACAAAAACTGGCCGCCTGCTGCCAGGTTTCAGGCCCAATCACCAGCCACTATGTCTGGGAAGGCAAAACCGAAGCGTCCACCGAGTGGCAATGCCAGATCAAGACCACCATCGATGCTTATGACGCATTGGAAAAGTTGATCAAGAGCCTGCATCACTACGACGAACCCGAGATCGTTTACTTTCGCATCGATGGCGGCAGCGGGAGTTATCTGGAATGGGTTGCGGATTCGGTTCGATCGAGCGATTGATCCGATAGTGCGCAAGAAAACGTAATCCGCGCGGCGAAGCCTACAGATCTGTGAACATCCGTGGCCAGCAAACGGCGCGCGGCGAAGCCCACAAAACCTCGCCTCAGATGCACACGGATAATCACAGATTCAGCGAGCTAAAATCCGTGTAGATCTGTGGCCTTGGATGCAGCACGTTTTGTTTTTTAAACAAACGAACCCGCCAGTCCACACGCGACCTTCAACGCTTCAACAGTACTGGCGACCTCGTGCACCCGGATGACGTGGACTCCTTGCTGGGCCAGCAGCAACGAGAGAATGAGCGTGCCGATGTCACGGTCAGCGTTCTTGTCGCCCAACAATTTCCCGATGAAACCTTTTCGCGAATGCCCCACAAGGATCGGACAACCAAGATCAACAAATCGAGACGCGTTCTGAATCAATTCGATATTGTGCGAGTGAGTCTTCCCAAAACCGATGCCCGGATCGAGACAGATTTTTGATGGATCGATACCCGCATCAAGCAACTGCGTTTGACGGTCAGTCAGATAACGGTAGATATCCTCGATCACATCTTCGTACTTTGGATCGTCCTGCATGGTCTGCGGCGTGCCCTGCATGTGCATCGCACAAATGCCGACCTTTGATCTGACGGCAACCGCCAGCATTTTTGGATCACCCTCCAACCCCGTCACATCATTGATGATCTCGGCACCGGCATCGATCGCGGCCTGAGCGACCGCCGCTTTTGAGGTGTCAACCGAAATCGGCACACTGCGAACCGAAGGCTCTTTCATTCGCTCGACCAAACCCTCGATCACCGGAACAATTCGATCAAGCTCATCGCGTTCACCGACTGGATCGCTGTAGGGACGAGTACTCTCACCGCCGATGTCCAAAATACTGGCTCCGTCGCCGATCAGCCGCAACGCGTGAGCAATCGCGGCCTCGGTTGAATCGTGCTTCCCGCCGTCGGAAAAACTGTCGGGCGTCACGTTCACGATCCCCATCACGGCGGGCCCGTTTTCGAACGAGAGCGTTTGCGTTCGCAACGACCAAGTCAACGCGGAATGCGGAATTCGAGGTGGAGAGGGCATAGTGTTCGGTTTTCGGTAAAAGTTAGCAGGGTACCGTTTTCAGGGTACAGGTATTCTTTTCGCGCGACGGCTGATTTCAGACAATGACCAATGACGATCGGCAAACAACGAACGACAAATCTGTGTCGCTTTTGGGGCAAAAGCCTGCTTGAAATCGCCCCCACCTTATGTCCAGAAGTGGACCTCTGACCCGCCATTCTAACCGGTTTAGCTCGATCCTTTTTCGGCAATTGTGCCTCGCCTTTCTCTGACCTGCACCCCCGTTCGGCTCGTTGTGATCCGAGGCGAATCTTGGTACAATCGGAGATTCGCTTTGAGCCTGAAAAAAATCGCGTTTTACCCGCTTTTTCCGGGCTCAAATGCTTCACCGACCACATGATTCCAAGCGTAATTTTCGACCGCTCGAAAGGCACAAAAATTGTCTGCTGATCTCCCTGAAGACGACAACGAACGCGACGAAACCAACCCGACCGATGGCGGGGGCGACGACGGAGGCTTCAACGCAGGAAACATCACCGCCCTGCCGATCGAGGAAGAGCTCAAAGCCAGTTATCTGACGTACGCGATGAGCGTGATCGTATCCCGCGCGCTGCCCGATGTTCGTGATGGCTTGAAACCGTCACAGCGACGGATCTTGGTGGCAATGAATGACTTGAACCTGTCGCCCGGTTCATCCCGAGTCAAATGCGCGAAGATTTCCGGTGACACCAGCGGTAACTACCACCCACACGGTGAAAGTATCGTCTATCCGACCCTAGTCCGCATGGCTCAAGAATGGAACATGCGCCACACCTTGGTCGACAAGCAGGGAAATTTTGGCTCGATCGCCGGACTGCCTCCCGCTGCGATGCGATACACCGAAGCTCGCATGTCGGCCGTTGCATCGCTGATGCTGGAAGATCTGAAGCTGGACACGGTCGACTTCACGCCGACTTACGACGATCGACGGCTTGAACCGACCGTCCTTCCCAGCAAGTTCCCCAACCTGCTGGTCAACGGTTCCAGCGGTATCGCGGTCAGCATGGCAACCTCGATTCCTCCCCATAACCTAGGCGAAGTCTGCGACGCGATGGACTTGGTCATCCAGAACCCCGATTGCAGTATCCGTGAAATCATGGAGGTCTTGCCCGGTCCCGACTTCCCGACCGGCGGCATCATCTGCGGTCGTGCAGGGATCATTCAAGCTTATACGCGAGGCCGCAGCACGATTCCCGTGCGAGCCAAATGCGAAATCGTGGAAGGCAAACGTGGCAAGTCGGAAATTATCGTCAGTGAGTTGCCGTTCCAGCAGACCACCGATCCGGTCGTGGAAAAGATCGCCGCACTGGTCAAGGGCGACAAAGTCAAAGGCATCATCGGCATCAAGGACCTGAGCGACTTGAAAGAGCCGGTCAAGCTGGTGATCGATGTGAAGGCCGACGCCGACCCCGAAGTTGTGCTAAACCAGCTGTATCAATTTTCTCCGCTGCAAACGTCATTCAGCATGAACTTCATGGCGTTGGTGGACGGCAAACCACGAGAACTTTCGATCAAGGATTTCCTGACCGAGTTCCTCCGCCATCGCGTGTCGGTGATTCGACGGCGCACCCAGTTTTTACTCGCTCGTGCCCGCAAGCAAAAACACACCATCGAAGGCTTGCTGCTGGCCTTGGCCGACATCGATGAAATCATTCGAATTATCCGCAGCAGTAAAACTCAGGCCGAAGCGAAAGTCGGCTTGATGGGCATCGAGTGCCCTGCGTCCATGATGGAGCGAGCTTTGGGCGAAAAGGGCTTCAAAGTTTTTCAGGAAGAGCGGGGCGAAGCAGCCAATTACAACCTGACCAGCGTTCAAGCTGACGCGATCCTGAAAATGACACTCGGCCAGTTGGTCAACCTGGAACAGGAACGACTGGGCAAACAGCACTCAGAGCTACTGGACGAAATTCTAGAGTACCAGCGAATCCTGTCCGACGATGACAACATCCGAGCGATCATTCGTGACGATCTGGCGGAAATCAAGAAGAAGCTGGCTGATCCTCGCCGCACCGAAATCTCTGGTGAAGAGATTCGTAACATCGATTTGGAAGACTTGATCGAAGAAGAAGACATGGTCGTTTCGATCAGCCATCGCGGCTACATCAAACGAACCCCCGTCAGTACCTATCGGGCTCAACGTCGCGGCGGCAAGGGAATCAAAGGTGCCAAAATTGAGGACGAGGATCCGATCGAGCACGTGTTCGCGGCCAGCACGCACGACTATCTGTTGTTCTTCACCTCCTTCGGCACCGTCCATTGGCGCAAGGTCCACGAACTTCCGGCGCTTAGTCGTGAGAGTCGTGGTCGAGCGATCATTAATCTGATCCCGCTGGCAGAAGGCGAATCGGTCGCTGCCTGCCGAGCGATTCGTGACTTCAGCGCACCAAATCATTATCTGATGATGGCCACCGAAAAAGGGCTGGTCAAGAAAACGCCGCTGTCCGATTATGGAAGACCTCGTCGCAACGGCATCATCGCCATCAAACTGCGTGACGATGACAAGCTGATCAAAGTGGTCGTGTGCCAGGAAGGCGAGGAGGTGGTTCTATCGACAGCATCCGGCATGGCAATTCGATTCGCCGAATCAGACGCTCGGCCGATGGGCCGCAACACCAGCGGGGTCAAAGGGATCTCGCTGGTTGGCGATGACAAGCTCGTTGGCATGGTCGTGGCCGATCCGGATGCAACTCTGTTGACCGCGTGTGAAAAAGGCTACGGCAAACGGACGATGTTCGGGCCGAACAAGGCTGACGATACCGAAGGCGAAGAGTCCACCAGCAGCAGCAACCGTTATCGGGCTCAAAAACGAGGCGGTAAGGGTGTCCGAGACATCAAGACCACCGATCGCAACGGACCGGTGATCGGAATCCTGCCGGTGTCCGAGGATGACGAAGTTCTACTGATGAC
>CALFWL010000171.1 GCA_937928215.1 uncultured Pirellulaceae bacterium
TGGCGACGCGGGTTCGATCGGTCAGTCTGCGTCGGTCGTCTATATCGGCGAATCATTCTTGTTGCAGGCGGGGGTCAATTACGACGTCAGTCGCGACAACGTGGGATTCCGGTTTGGTTTCGAGCCAAGGTTCGTTCCCAGGCCTCGCCTGTTTCGCCCCGGTGGCGAAGCGATTGGCCCGGCGGGTTCGAGGTGGTTGGAATGACGGAGGGTTGAGGTTTCAGGCTTTGGGGAGCTCGCTCGGCGAAAAGGCGAGGCTCCGTCCGAGCCGTTTTCGGTTTTCGGTTTTCGGTTTTCGGTTGCGTTGCCGTTCGATCGGGAAATTTGTTTTGACGCTGATAGTATTCAATACCCAATAGCCAGTACCCAGTACTCAGAATCCAGAATCCAGAACTCCGAACCTAGCACCCGGAACTCAGTACCTTGTACTTGGTACCCGGTAAACTTCTGTACCCTGTAAACTTCCCTCTTTCCCCTCGCGGCGCAGCCGCGCGCACAAAAAACCCGCCTGCTGAAAACTCAACATGACGGGCTGCTGCGATGTAGATTGTACGTCTTTGAATCGGATGGCTTGAACGATGGATCGAACTCAGAACGTTTGATCAAACTTCTAGCGACGGTTCGCGGCTTCTTCGGCTCGGGCTTCCTTGAGGGCGGCGGCTTCGCGAGCAAGCTTGAATTCCGGGCCTTTGGGGAAATACTGAACATCGTCCAGATGATAAAAAGAGCTGGGTAGCGTCTGGCCTGCGACACTGACTTGGCATCCAGTTGTCACGGCTGTCGAAAGCAGCATGGCAACGCCCAAGGCGATGTGGAGAGTACGTTTGTTGTTGTTTTCAGACATTGTTTTATCACTCCAGTTGCGGTTTCATGGCACGCCATCACAGCAAATCGTGCCTCACGATAACCGTTAAAAAAGGTATCGTCCCTAGATCGGTCATTCTTTGACTCAATTCCGGAAAAATTCACTCAGTCGTTATTTCTTAACAAACTGGGTGCTTGGCGCGCGGAATCGGCTTGAATTCTGGGCCTTTGGGTCGGCTGGAGCGACTGGGTTGAAGTTGGGCCGGCTTCGATTGAGGCTTCAACGATCAGAGTGTCCTGCTATCGTGGCCAATTCCGAGGGCCACTTCGGGTGTGGCTGAACGAACAAAATCCTGTCCATTCGATCGTGCTCCAGACTCAAAATAGAACGCGAACCATGCATCGAACTGAAAATCATCCGCAGTCTTCCCTGAGCGGTTCCGAGCATTCACAGCTGCGGCCAAGTTGCCACAGTGAGCCTCGAAAGGAAACGCGACTAGGTTCCGAGCGGTCGATGAAAGTCGTCTTTCGCTCCGCGAAAGCAACGTTTGACGCCACGTTCGCGGGGCGAAAGGCGGCACTTATTTGTTGCACGCTCCTAGGTGCCCGAGCAAGTTGTCGGGTGCTAGGGATGTGGTTTGTCGTTTTGTCGATAGTCGCGTTGAGTTCGTTGTCGCTGACAAGCGAAGCCGATGCTCAGGTTGGCGGGAGATTGCCACCTTTCTCTTATTACCAGGGTTTTGATGACTTTTACCGAGCCGACTATCGATCGGCATTGAGAAGGTTCACGACGAGTGCCACCACAGCGTACAAGTTTGGTGACCAGCGGTTTCTGGATTCGGTTTGTGCGTGGACGATGATGGGCGAGTGCCACTTTCATCTTGGTAACTATACCGAAGCGTTGGTGTTGTACGAGCGATCACTGGATCTGTATCTGCAATACACGAAACTGAAATGGCAGGACCGGTTGCAACTGCCGCAGCTGATCCAGCCGGACGACGTTCAGGTCGATCGGGCTCGCGTGACGTGGTATCGGCCTCAGCGAAAAGTCAAAATCGCTCGGCTGCCCAGCGAGATGTCCATGTTGTTCGGTCGACTTGATGCGATCCGGGCTTTGCAAGAGGGGGGTGTTTTCAACCCGGCAGAACTTAGGCAGGTCGACGTGACCGAGATTATGCGTTGCACGGCATTGGCTGCGCATCGAAGACGAGTCATTCGCGGACCGCTGTGCAAGTACGATCCGTTTTCGACGACGCTGGTCAACGGCTTGAGGGCCACGATCACGAACACGTCAACCGTCGTGGGTGCTTACAACGGTGTGTTGAAAGGAATCGCGGCCGCATCGTTGGAGGATTGGTCTAACGCGACCGCTCGATTGAAGAAGTCGGTTCAATTTGCAAACCAGTATGACCATGCGCTCAGCCCGGTTGCTTTTTTGACCCTGGCAGACATCGGGCTGGCGACTGGAGGGGACGACATCGCAGGAAAACTGGCGTTGGAGGCAAGCTATCTGGCGGCGATCTACAACCAGTACGATATCCTAGAGGAATCGCTCAGCAAGGCGACGATGATTCACCTGAAAAATAGCCGCACGGTTTTCGCTCCATTGGAGAATGCGATCATCTGGTCCAATCGCAGAGCCAACTGGTTGCAGGCAATGTTGCAGGTCAGGTTGGCCGAGTGTTTGGTTGAATCCGGCAACGGAACCGATGCGGCTCGCGTGCTTCGTCAGGCAGCCAAGGCGGTTAAACGAGAATCGATCCCCAAAACTGTGATCGCCAATCGCTATCAGTACTTATTGGCTGCGACCAGTTTTTTGAACGGTGACCTCGAATCTGGGCAGGTTTCACTGGACGCTGGGTTGAATCCGTCAGGCAACGGATCGCTGTCTCGTTTTCGAATGCAGTTGGTCAACACCTTGTCCGCGACGGGGGCGATCGGGGAACGTCAATCGGATCAGCTGTTTGAGATTCTGCTGAAAGATCCGACCAAAGACGAGTGGTTGCTGGACCCGTTTGAAGCCATGTCGGCGTTGATGTTTTCTCGTGTGGATGCTTTGGAGCGTTGGTTTGAGATCGCCATCTCGCGAAAGAATTACACTCGGGCGATCAATGTGTCCGAGCACTTGCGGCGTTACCGATTCTACGCCAATCTTCCACTGGCGGGCCGTTTGTTGTCCTTCCGTTGGATGCTCAATGGTGCTTCCCAAGCGGTCACCAAGGAAACGCTTGCTCGTCGTAGTCAGTTTTTCGTTCAGCATCCCGGCTATCAAGACTTGGTGCGTCGTGCCGATCAGGTGCATGCTGACGCGGATGGGTTGCCAGTGGTTCCCGAGCCGAAATCGGATGAGCTGAGGAAGTTGGCAAAATTGCTGCCTCAGCTGATTGAGATTTCGGCTCTGCAAGAGGCTTATCTCGCGAAGGTGGCTCTGCTGCGTGAGCCGGTTGAGATGGAGTTTCCGCCTCAACGTGACGCCGAGAAATGGCTCAAGTCAATTCAACCCGGACAGCGAGCGATGATTGGTGTCGCGACCGCGAACGCGTATTACTCGTTGATGGCCACCGATCAAGGATTCCAATATCTGGGTAGAGTTTCGCGGCGAAAACTCAAGCCGATGGTCAATGCGTACATCAAATCACTGCAAGTCGCCGACAACGTGCTTGAGCCGGAAAAACTGGCCGAAGGAAAATGGCAAAAGCCCGCGCGGAAGTTCATGGAAGCGATTTGGCCTGGCGTGAACGCGGCGGAATGGACGGATGTGAAGGAGTTGGTGATCGTTCCTGATGGTTGGCTGTGGTACACGCCGGTTGAATTGTTCCCCGTCGGCGTTCAAGAGAAAGATCCACCGATGCTGGGCGATCAGTTTGCGATCCGCTACTCGCCCACGCTCTACACCAGCTTTGGTGCTCAACGTCCGCCTGTCAAAACGGGCGTGAACAAACGAGCGATCGTGTTGGCAGGGAAAATGTCGCCGCGTGGAAAAGCGGACGCGGTTGTCGCGCAAATCACAGAGCTACAGAAGCAACACTCGGACGTTAAACAACTCAAGCAATTGACGGTCGAGTCCGGAGTTTACTCCAGTCTGGTCAGTCAATGGTTGGTGTGGGGCGGTTTGAATATTGATCGATCCAGTCCGCTTAGTTTTGTGCCGATCCCGGCGGGGCTGGCTCAGGGGCAGCAGCCATCGTTGACATCATGGGTCGCGTATCCGTGGCGTGGTCCGCAATCGGTATTGATGCCCGGTTTTCAATCCGATGCAGGGGTTGGTTTGAAAAATCAATTGGAAGGTAGCGACTTGTTCCTGACGACATGCGGTTTGATGGCCGCGGGAACGGATGAAATTCTCGTCAGCCGCTGGAATACGGGGGGCGACATTGGCTTGAAGATCGGCCGCGAGTACTTGCAGCAACGAACCGCATTGCCGGTGAATCAGGCATTGTCAGAAGCAAAAAAATTCGGCCAGCAACAGGATCTGACCGAGGTTTCCGAACCGAAGCTGCGCCTGCCGCGTGGAACAGACAAAACGGTGGCAAAGTATCCGGTGTTCTGGTCGAGCATGATCGTTGTGCAGGTTCCGGCCGAGAAACCTCCGGCGGCTACCGGCCAAGCTGTTCCAGCCAGTCAGACGACTCCACCTGGCCCGATCGGCGGCATGGGTGTTCCACCTGCAATGACGACCAAGCAGTCTGTTGCAGGGAAGGGTCCGGCTGATGGAAAGCCCGCCGATAACGCGGCGCCCGATGCAAAAGTTGACGATGACGATACAGAGGGCAAAGCTGCTGAGATGACCAGTACGCCCGACGCCGCTGACGTTCAGCCTGGATCGAGCGATGAAGCGAAGGAGCCGACCGAGTAGATCGGGCCAGACAGGAGTGGGATTTTTCAACCATCAGCAAGGAAGTGTGATGAAACGTGGGCTGAAATTTGCTGTAACGACGATCGTGGTGCTGATCTCGGTCGGAGGGCTCGCCATTGGGCAAACGATCGTGACTTCTGCGAACGAATTGCAAAAACAGCAGGTCGATACGCTGGTGCTTTGTCCGTTTGATTTTCAGCCAGCGCTGGCCAGATGGTTGAACTACCGCCGAACGCAAGGCTATCAAATTCGAGTCGAATCCCCTGCTCCAATCGCAGCAGGAATCAAACGTCAGATTCAGACGGTAGCGGCCCTCAATCCATTGAAGCATGTGGTGTTGGTTGGTGATTCGGGTGACCAGTTCGCTTGTTGTCAACAGCTTCTTGCCACCGACTACGTGCCCGCTCAGGTGAACGTCTACTTTGGTTCAGATCCTGAAATCGCAACCGACAACTCTTACGCGGATCTAGATTTTGATGGATTGCCCGAGCTGACCATCGGAAGAATCCCAGCCGATTCGGCAACTCAATTGAAAGAATTTCTTGAACGAGTCATCGTTTACGAAACGAATGCTAACCGCAACCTTGATGATTCGCTTTGGCAGCGTCGGATCAACTTGATCGCGGGTGTGGGCGGGCTTGGGCGAGTCGTCGATGCGGTGGTCGAGCAGACGGCCAAGCAGATGATCACCGATCTGGTCCCTGCGTCGTACCAGACTTCCATGACTTACGGCAGCTGGTCGAGCCCCTATTGCCCGGATCCCAGGCGTTTCAGTGAGACTGCGATCAAGCGGTTCAACGAGGGTTGTTTGTTCTGGGTTTACATTGGTCATGGCGATCGATGTCGGCTGGATCATGTCCGACTGCCCGATCAATCGCACCCGATTCTCGATACCGCACGAGTCAGACAATTGTCTTGTGTGAATGGGAATCCGATCGCCATTTGTCTGGCGTGCTACACCGGTGCCACGGACGCGCGCGAGGATGGCTTGGCAGAGAAAATGCTGATGCAGCCCGGCGGGCCGATCGCGGTGGTCTGCGGGACAAGAGTCACGATGCCTTACGCGATGAGTCGCCTGTCGTTGGAAATGATGGAAGAGTTTTTTGACGGCGATGCTGATACGCTGGGTCAGCTGGTTCGGGTTTCGATGCGGCGGATGGCGAGTGACGAAGTGGCCGAACAGAACGCAGATCCATACCGACGTCTGATGGAGGAGATGGGCAAGTCGCTCAGTCCGTTTCCGCAACTTTTGCCGCTCGAACGATTGGAGCACGCGAAGCTGATTCACTTGCTGGGCGATCCACTGCTGAAGTTGGCTCGTCCGCAACGGCTTGAGCTGGACGTGGCCGGCGAAGTTTTGGCTGGTTCAGATCTTACGGTCCGAGGTTGGTCACCAGTCACGGGGCAGTTGCAGGTTGAATTGGTCTACGAACGCGACCGATTTCTCGAGCGTCCCAAGCGTCGCCGCGAATACGAATCGTCTGACTCGGCATTTCGCGAATATCAGCAGGTCTACCAGCGAGCACAGCAACGGACGGTTACGAAATTGACGGTGCCGGTGACGAAGGGAACATTCGAACAAGTCGTCGAGGTTCCCGCGGCCGCATCCGGTCGCTGTCAGGTTCGTGCGGTCGCGGTTTCCTCGGATATTTTCGCGATGGGAGCGTCAGCGGTTCGAGTCACTCGGTCGGCCAACGTTCGCGAAGCCCGCAAGCGATAGCTCATGCCACGCGCTTCACGGCCTGTTGAATTAATGAGCCGCTTGGGCGCTAGCTCCGGTTTTGGAACCACAGAACCGGAGCTGGCGCCCAAACGGCTCACGCAAAATTTCAATTTTGGATTAGATCAACAGGCCGTTCAGGCTGGAGGACATTACAAGAACTGCCTGCAGTGTTTTGCCAATCTGGATACTGCGTAGAACGCTTCCTTATCGAGAAACCCAACAGTGGTGACTCCGGTGGATGAAACCGCGTTCAAGAAAATTCATAAGGACAAGCTATTGACAGTCGGGAGCTTTTCCCAACAATCGGCTGCATCGAATAAAGATCGCAATCGGATGTTGCAATCATTCGTTTCCTCTCACCTGCTCAAGACTCAAGGAGCCCGTCATGGCCAAGCGACGCAGCTTTTCTAAATACGCCCCCCACGCAGATTGACTTCGCGGTCAGCTTCTCGATCGAAATCGCAACTTGATTTCAACCGCTTGGAAGATCGACAACTTTTGGCGTCGG
>CALFWL010000172.1 GCA_937928215.1 uncultured Pirellulaceae bacterium
GGACGGAGCCGCGCCCTCCCCTGATACCCGATTGCTGGTTCGCGCGGGTGCTGGAATCGGCTTGGGCGGAGCCGCGCCCTCCCTTGATACCCCATCGCTGGTTTGCGCGTGTTCTGGAATCGGCTTGGGCGGAGCCGCGCCCTCCCTTGACACCCCATCGCTGGTTTGCGCGTGTTCTGGAATCGGCTTGGGCGGAGCCGCGCCCTCCCGACGAACGACAACAAACTAGGGGCGGGAAGGCCCCGTCCACACACCATCGCAACAGGGAGGGGAAGGCTCCGTCCGCCCCGGTCGTTGGCTCAAGCGTGTTCTGGATTCGGCTTGGGCGGAGCCGCGCCCTCCCCTGATACCCGATTGCTGGTTCGCGCGTGTTCTGGAATCGGCTTGGGCGGAGCCGCGCCTTCCCCTGTTACCCCATCGCTGGTTTGCGCGTGTTCTGGAATCGGCTTGGGCGGAGCCGCGACCTCCCTTGATACCCGATTGCTGGTTTGGGTTTGCTCTCGCATGCTTTGCGCAACTTTCGCGGCTCACTATTCGCGCAACTTTCGCGGCTCACAAAACAACGCCTATTTACTGCACGCGCCTAATCCGAATCCTTCGCCAGTTTCTTAATGGTTTCTTCGAATCCCGCTGGCAAACCTAAATTCACATCCCTCTGAGGGAATGGAATCGCGATATTGGCTTCCGCCAAACCTTTGTATATCGCCGTGTTGATGGCGTGGATGATCAGGAAACGACGTGACAGTGCCGTGATGCAACAGCGAAGCTTGAAATTCAAGCTGCTGTCGCCAAACTCTTCGAAAGTGACCGTCGGGCTGGGGTCGTTGAGAATGTCCGGATTCTCCTTTGCAACCCGCAGCAATATTTTCTGCACCTGGTCAGGGTCGGTTCCGTAGGCAACGCCAACGTCGATGGCGATACGATTGATGACGCTGGACAAGGTCCAGTTCATCAGCTTTCCCGTGATCAAGTCTTTGTTTGGTACGACCAACTCTTGGTTGTCCCAATTGGTCACCGTAGTCGCTCGCATCTGAATCCGTGAAATGATCCCCGTCGTGCCGTCGATGGTCACGACATCGCCGACTCGCACCGGTCGTTCCAGCAACAGGATCAGACCCGAAACAAAATTCGCCACGATTTCCTGCAAGCCAAAACCAAGGCCGACGGAAATTGCCGCAACCAGCCAGCTGTACTTGGCCCATGGAACTTTCAGGAAACTGAGTGCCAGGATCACCCCCGCAACGGTGATGATGTATCGGACGATTGTCGAAATGGCATAACGCGACCCTGCATCCAACGGCAACTGCTTCAGCAATACCAGTTCCAGCAAACCGGGAATATTTCTAACGCCAAGGAAGGTCAATCCGAACAGCAACGTAGATATCAGCACGTCGCGCATCGTCACCCAGTCTTTGCCTTCCCCGTTTTCACCAGTGACGGTTGGCCACAGTTGCCAATCATCAAAAATTCGAGTCGCTGGCAGCAATTCTTGCCACAGGTTCCAGAAAATGACAACTGCCAGCAGGCCGAACATGACGCCCGTTAATTCTCGAGCCTGCTTGCTTACGTCGGTGATGTCCATTCCCGAATCCGTTTTCAGTTCGACGGGCAACGCTTTGGCGGGAGACTCGGCAGCCTGATCGTTGGAGTTTTCCGCCAACAATCGAGCCTGTTCTCGCTGTTCGACCAGTTGTTCGTATCGGAGGCGTCGTCGTCGCACCAGAAAAAACCGGAGCGCGACCATGTACAGCACCAACATGAAAATGGCGACTGCGATCGTTTGCAGCCAGACCTTGCCCAGTTCCATCGCGGTATAGTTATAGCCCGCCAATGCGAAAATGAGTAACACCAGCGGTGCGCCTGGCAGAAGCACCAAACGTAAATAACTCAGTTGACTCGACCACGGAGACTGGCCTTCTCCCGTTGTGGTGCGAAGAAAAAACAAACCACCCGGTCGCATCATGCGGTACAAGATGACTGCACTCAATACCAGCAGGATCGACATGGACGCTCGGCCAAGCGTTCCGTTCCAGTCTTCATCTCCGTAGTTGCGCAAGGTAAGCGTAATCAGCAGCAATATCGCGGCGATCGGAATGAACCAGTCAAGATCTCGCTTCATGGCCTTGCAACAGTGTGCGTGCCATTCCAAATGAGCCTCGGCCAGTCCTTTGCCACGGCATGTTTGCCGGAGCAGCTCAATCGGAACGATAATCAACGCGGACTGGAGCAACGCCATTCCGACGGCGATACAGAACGAGCTGTTTTCGGCGCCGATCAGGATTAATTTCCCTGCAACGTACAGCAACGAGGGCCACATCATGGACTTGATCAATGTACGAACCAAGGCGGTTGAGGTCGGCGTGAAATTGCGACACGCTCTTTTTTCAGCTTCCAGGCCGGCGGCAAAAATGCCGTTGCTCATGGGCCGATGGATGCAAACCATCAAAACGGCAAGACTCAACCATGGAAGAGACAACGGCAGGTGCTTGGAGACCGATCGGGTTAGCGCCTGCCCTACCGCTTGCCAGTGTGGAACGTCTGTCAACCAAGCGATCGATTGTTTCCAAGATTTGGTCTCGCCGTAACCGACAGGGCGAGCACTGCGAATCCAGAGGATATGTTCGTTGATGAAGTTGGTGTATTGCTTACTGGTGTTGTTGAAACTCAGCTCAGCCGTTTCTCGCTTCTTCAAGGCGGAAATCAGCTTTCCTTGTAGTTCAATCAATCGAGTCAGCATCTCCTTTCGGCTCGAAAGCAGCTTCACGAGCGGTTCGCGCAGCTCCGTGGCCCGGGCAGCCGACACCTTCAAATCTTTGATCGCTGATTCAGCGGCTTTTGCAGGATCCTCCACTTCGGCTTTCAGGTCTTCCAAGCGATACTCTTCGACTCGCATCAAGACGGTGTCTTCCATCGTGTCGACGTTTGCGAACTGTTTCCGTAGCGTCGCCAGCTTTGCTTTGTCCTGACGCAGCATCACGCCCATCGCGTCGCTCAGCTTGACGGAGTCGACTCGTTGAATGGCGGTGTCGAGATCCTCCTGGAGTTCTTGTTGAGCGTTCTCGGCTTTGGTTCTGGCTTCGTTTGCTTCTGAAACTCGCTCGACGGTCGTCTGCAACTGCTCTGTCAACGAGACGTTGAGGCTTGCGAAGGGTTTCAGTTCCTCCAGATCGGTTTTCTCGAGCGCTTGTTCGGCTGCGTTGGTTTCTTTGGCCAGATCCTTGATCTCTCGCTGGCGAGCGTTGTCGACTCGAGTCTGTAGTTCTTCAATTTGTTTTTGAAGTTGCTTGACGTTTTGGGTGACTTGTTCCAGATCCGTTTTCAGCTGGTCCGCAGTCGCCAAGTAAGCGTCTTGTTCTAGTCGAAGCGTGTGCACTTTCTGTTGCGTCATC
>CALFWL010000173.1 GCA_937928215.1 uncultured Pirellulaceae bacterium
TAGGATTGGGCGAAGCAGAGAACCGAAAAACGAAAGCGGTTCGTCGCACCGTTCCAACGGGGTTGCTGATGTATTCGCTGATTGTTTTGTGGCACGAGTGCATTCGCAAGAAACCCGCGCCTTCGCTTCGCAAATGGAGAGGGAAGAAGTGCGCTTCTTTCGCCGAGATGGTGGCCGCACTAAGGATCGACAGTTTAGCTGATTTCCGAAGAAAACAATTATCAACACCCGGTATTCCAAGGGCTGTTCACAAAATATTCAAACCCCTCGAATACCTGATCGTACTCGCCGCATAACTGCGAAAGACGAACTTAATAAGCAGACACTTACTACTAACGGTTGATTTGTCGCGCGGCGTACAGATTTTTGAACCAGAGTTCGCAGAGGAAACAACGATTGAAGCGGCGATACAATTCAATTAGAACATGCTTTCTTGCTCAGTGACCTCCGTTATCGCCTGTTCCATTGTTTTGGTTGCGGTTAAGCCGCGCCGTGAGAATCCGCGGCGAGAGAGTGTCCCGCACGGGGCTCAAATGGCGGCCAGTTCAGACTTTCTTCCTCATGCGTTCACCCCAAACATCCACCTTAAACCCAACATGATTTTATTGCTCACCCAGGATCTGATGATGTCGTCCACCGTCAGTTCGGTTGCTCGGACGATGGACGAACCCTTGAAAACTGCCAGCTCCGTCGCCGCTGCCGGCAAGTTGATCAGCTCGGATCAACCACGTTTGCTGTTGATCGATCTGCAAACCCCGGCTCTGCAAGTCGCCGAGGTTGCTTCGATGCTACAGACCATCTCAGGTCCCAACCGACCGCGTATCGTTGCGTACGCTCAGCATGTGAACAAGGCGTTGCTTGAAGAAGCGACCGAGGCGGGGTTCGACCAGATTCTTACTCGCGGTCAGATGCACGGCAATGTGAGCGACGTGCTCGAAGCACGCTGACTTTCAGGATCCCTACCGACCTGAATTGACGTGTTCCGTGAAAACCAGACACGGTGCTTCACGCAAGCGGGATGTTTCGCATCCCTCACCGCGGTCGCGCCAGCTTGGTGCCTTGTCACACCTGAATGTCGGGTTCGACGACTTCATCAGTTGCTGCCGCCCAGCCCCAACTTTCAATCGTCACGAAGCCCTAAATGAACCTGAACCTGAACCTGAACCGCTGATCAGGCAGCCACCACGACGATCCCCAGCCGGTTGGCCGCTTCGATGGTCGCTTGCTCATCCAGCAAGATCGTTTTGTCGGCCTCGATAGCCAACACGTTACCTCCGGCGGCGTGAATGGACTCAATCGTACCGACACCGACGGTTGGCACATCAAATCGCATATCTTGATCCGGCTTTGCCACTTTTACGACCGTGAACCCTCCGTCGCCACAAAGATCGGCAACTCGCCGAATGCACGCGTCGGTGCCCTCGATCGCTTCGACAGCAACGACGGTTTGATGCTTGATAATCACACTTTGGCCGATATCCAGCCGCCCCATTTCGCGGGCAATCTGTTGACCGAACTGAATGTCTTTCTGTTGAGCAGTCGATGGCCCGACTTTGGTGAGCGTCCCTTTTTTCACGATTAACTCCGGCGCGAAATCGGTGGCGGATGCGAATTGCACGCCACCAGCGGCGTACAGTCGCGTGACGGTCAGCAACAGCGTGTCGTCGCGGCAATCGGCTGTCCGCGTGACAAAGTTTGGGTAGAAGTGCCGCCAGAAAGTAAGGTCCGGCAGATGCCGCAACCATTGGGATCGTTGATACAAAACTGTTTTAAAGATCTTTCCTGCCATCGTCGCTTGTTCGACACCGCAACGACGAAAGTACCTCACATGAGCCCCCATGCGTCCCATGCCGAACACGCGATAATCATCGCAAATGTCGGCCAACTGCGGATCCGCATGATCAAGGATGCCAATGCAGTAAACCTGAAATCCTTGCCGCTTGAGCCGCTTCGCAACGTGAACTGGAAAGTCACCCCAGCCGGCAACCAAACCGATTTTCTGACCGGTGGCCGATTGCTGCGATGGACTCGATGCGTTTTGCAAGACTTGGATCATGTGATTTGACTCACGCAGCAGATTTTTTCGAAAGAGAACCGATGCGATCAACGGTCAATCCCCGAACGCTCTCCTGAAGCTCTTCCACTTGCGTCGTCAATGCTCGAAACTCTTTTCTCATGGCCGGCAGCTTGGATTGGTGAGCGAGAATTTGCATGGTCTCACGAGCCGGTCGAGCGGGAATGCCGAACATGTGTTTTCCGTTGGGAACGTCCTGCATCAAACCGGATTTTGCTCCGATGGAAACGTTCGATCCGACATCCAGATGATCGCCCAGTCCAACCTGCCCACCCATGACGGTGTTGTCACCCGTGGTGCAACTGCCCGCAATTCCGACCTGAGAGCATAACAAATTATTGCGACCAATCTGGCAATTGTGGCCGATCATCACCAAGTTATCAATTTTGGTGCCGTCACCGATCGTGGTCGAATCGTAAGTTCCTCGGTCGATGGTTGTGTTGGCTCCGATTTCCACATCGTCACCCAGCAGTACGTTGCCCAGTTGAGCTGAAAGTTGGTGCTGACCGCTGGCTGATTTGTAGCCAAACCCATAGGCACCCAGCACCGCGCCGGCGTGAATAGTGCAGCGATCTCCAACGAAAGTATTTTCGTAAAGCGTGACGCCGGGGAAAATCTGGGTGTCGCACCCAATCTGACAGTTTTCGAGGATGGTCACATTCGAATAAATCACCGATCCTGACGCGATTTTCACTCCGCCCATGATCACGGCACCCGGATACACGACCACATTTTCCGCCAGCTCCGCCGTGGGAGAAATGGTCGCCCGTTCGCTGATGCCTCGAGCGTCCCGGCGGATAGGCGGTTTGAAAGTTTCCGCGATAACGACAAACGCTGCTTCGGGGTCTTCGGCGACGATCGCCGGTTTGGTGAAGCCAGCCTCTCGCAATAGGGGCTCAGAAGTCACGACGGCCATCGCATTACTGTCCATGAACTGCTGTAGCGAAGCAGTCGAGGTCGCGAACGTCACGTCAGAATCGCCAGCCCGCGAGATGGACGCAGCGCCGGAAATGACGGGGTCGTCTTTGCAGACGAGAGTCCCGTTTACCAGCTTCGCAAGCTCGCTAAGTCTCTTGGTCACTCAGGCTTCCTTTCCTGAAGGGTGTACGTGACGTCGCGAGAAACCGGATCGCCCTTCCAAGTGCGGTCGCAGTTCAATCTGAAACGCTCGATATCAAGCCTTCCACTCGAGTGCAACAAACACCGGGTTCTCTGACGGAATACCTTCTACGCCAATCGGGAAACCGGGCAAATAGCGATCTGAGCAATTTCACCAAAAATCTGCCGAAATGGTTCAGGTTCTTTACGGAATTGAATGGGAGGGTCTCGCGACTCGGCCCCCATTGCTTTTCAAGGCCGACGGTCCGACCTTAAGTTAGCCTCGGGGCAACGCTCTTGGTTGGGAACAACCGCCTCCTAGAATCCCGTTGGCCCGGCTCCAAATATCATGGGCAATTTTAGAGCCGCTCCTTGTCTTCGCTTCCCCGTGAGCGGCGCGAGACCGGTGACAAGCGTCGGTCGGGATTATCCAGCTTCACTAAGAAAACGAAGAAAGGGGCGGGACAAAGTCCCGCCCCTAGCGATTTGCAATCGAGTCAAAGGAGGTGCTTAGGGTTAGCGGCGACGACGCAAGACGGCACCCGCTCCCAGCAAACCCAATGCCGCGAAAGAACTAGGTTCTGGCACTGCAACCAAACTGGCACCGTTGACGGCAAGTTGCCCGTTGTCAGCCGAGCTGACCGAGACGCTAAAATCTGTGGCAGTCGCGGTGAACGAAAGAATCGTAGGCGTCAATGCAGCCTGAGCTGTCCGAAGTGGGAGGTTGCTACCGGCGCCGAGCTGCAACACTTGCGTCGTTCCGGTTCCCGCACCGAAAGTGACGGCAACGCTCGAGGGCGAGGATGATACATCGTCATCATCAGCACCATTGCCAGTGGAGGGCGAGTTGAATCCCCAGTTCGCTTGCTCGGGATCGTTGTGCCAAAGCGTCAACAAGTACTCTTGCCCAATGGTTGCACCCCCGTACGCAAGTACAAGGTCACCGTTGCGTGCCGAATAGAAGTCTTGAAGGACATCATCGATGCCAGTCCCAGTCACCTGTTGGGGCGAACTTGCCGGAATGGCTCCATCGTCGATTCCGTCACCCAGCACAAGGTCTTGGGCGCTATTACTGCCGGTAGCGGCGGGACGATTCCGAGCGTCAAGGAAGGTAGCTGTTAAGGTGTCGCCCACTTCGGATACTTGCAAAGTAAAGACACCGTCAGTGAAAGTTGCCGTCGAGAGAGCGCTTCCGCTAGTAAAGGAGCCGTCAATCCATCCGTCTTGGACAGCACCAACACCGCCAGTGGATGCTTGGAAGTCAACCAAAAATTGAGCCTGCGCGGCCGAGAAGGACATACACACGGCAGCCGCAGCTGCCGCCAAAATTTGAATCTTCATCTTAAAATACCTTTCGATGGAGCTCTAAGAGACGCGATTTGCTGAGCGGATCTTATTGGCCTTAACAAGCCTTCCTCTCAACCACAAACTAACGAAGCACACGACCCCGATCACTGAAAACCTTGACCGGAATCGCTGAGGACATATTATACCACCATTATTAAAGTTCCGTTTCGCCAATGTGTCAAGCGAATAAATGAATTCTTTTGGTTTTGGGGGCGTAAGTCGCGGTTTGCACGTGATGTCTGTTTTGCCGCAATCAGTTGAGGAAATTGACTTTAGGAATATTTGGTTGGTTTCAAAATAGATTTGACTGAGTGAGACAGGGATGGCAATCCGGTAGTGGCGACTGACTGGGATTCGAGCCATTTTCCGCGAGATTATAGGTTGGCAACGCACGGTGAATTCACGAACCGTTGGCCGTGCAAATCCACCCTCCAGTCAGATCGACCGAAAACAGCCGGACTCCATCGAGTCCCGCTGTTTCGAAAATTGATGTGTCGCCGGCGAGTACACTATCTTGCGGTAGTGTCGCTGGTGACCATTTCAGTTTCAGCGGAGGGGACCGAACCTTTGTCTTCTTCAAGTTCGGACCGAATCTCGGCTCTGCGCCCAGCCTCAGCCAGTACCTGAGCCGCTACCTTGAGCTCTTCATAGCTGAAGAACCTTTCGAAAATGCCGCCCATGCGTTCGACTCGGTTCATGGTCAACATGTGCTCAAACGACAACCCGTCCGTCAGGTGCCAAGTGGTAGCTTGAGCAACGTTCTGAGTGATCTCGTCTTCGGCCAGCATCCGAATCGTTTCGGCAACCTTGGGGTCGTTGGTCAGATTTTTCAACGGCTGAATGCGATACTTGATGGAAGAACGCGGGTCGGGTTTGCCGTGTTCCAGACAAACGGTTTTGATTTTTAATTTGCCTGTTTTGCCGGCAGGAATGTTAAACACTCCTCCTCCGCCGCCTCCGACGCCACCTCGACCGCCACCGCCACCCAAACCGCCGCCGCCGCGTCCACCACCAAGACCACCACCGAGTCCTTGGCTCTGGCCGATCTGGCCGCCGCGACCACCGCCACCGCGACCACCGCCGCCGCCAAGTCCGCCGCCACCGCCGCCGAATTGCCTGAGCACGGGGACGGCAGAAAACGTGGCCGGCATTTGAATGGCCAACGGCTTGTCGGTAGCATTGGTAACAATCAGCGTTGTGTCGATGGCATCTTTTGGTTTGATCGTGACATCAACGGTTCCCGATGTCATGCCGTCAAACATGTCGACCGGTTCGAAACCTTCGACTGGCTCGGAAGTCTTCCAGATGGTCGACAAACGACGTTCTTCAATCCTTTTGGCTCGTTTTTCGTCTTTGTCAGTTTCCGTTTCCGTCGCAGTCGCGATCGAGCACGTGGTGCCGATGGCGAAAAGGGCGATGGTTAATTTGAGCCCGTGACTCAGAATCCAGTTTTTCATGATCGTTCCTCGGTGATTAAGAACCGCAGCTTGCCCGCAGCGATCGTAAACCGTGTCGTCGTAGAGTGAGTAGACATCCGTCGATTCCGGGCCGACACACATCTGTTAACTAAGAATAATACCTGCAAAATCGGCCAATTCCACTCAAAACCGCAAGGTTTGCCCATTCGGTGGGGCAACCCAAGTTAACTGTGCAAATTGACGAGCGTTTTGGCGTGCTGATTGGCGAGTCGGCTGAAGCCAGCGGCCGCTTCGAAATCGCCACAAACTCGGTTGGTTAAATTGAAGCCAGCCTTTTCGGGGCCAACTTTAGAGCCAACCGATCGCTACGAGGCTGTATCGGACAACCATCCCGGCTGCCACCACACTGACGATGCTCATCAGCTTGATCAGAATATTCAGACTTGGGCCACAGGTGTCCTTGAAGGGGTCGCCTACCGTGTCACCGACGACGGCGGCTTTGTGGGCCTCAGAACCCTTGCCACCCAGATGACCGGCTTCAACGTACTTTTTGGCGTTGTCCCAGCTGCCACCGGAATTGGCCATGAAGATTGCGACGCAGAAACCGCAGCAGAGCGTTCCGACCAACAGCCCGATGACTCCCCCCACTCCCAGCAGCAACCCGACGACAATGGGCGTCAGAATCCCCATCAACGACGGCAGAATCATCTCGCGTTGAGCCGCTTTGGTACTGATCGCAACCGGTCTGGCGTAATCGGGCTTCGAAGTTCCCGCCATGATGCCCTTGTCTTCGCGGAATTGACGCCGGACTTCTTCGACCATCCCGAACGCAGCGCGGCCGACCGCTTTCATTGTCATCGCACAAAAGACGAACGTCGCCATGCAGCCAAGGAACACGCCAATCAGCACGCGGGGATTCAGCAGCGTTGCGTTGTACAGCCTTGCGATGTCGGGCATTGACGCTTCGCTGACTTTGATCAACGGATCCTGCGTCACCGCGATCCGGACATCTTTTTCGTCTCGTTCGAAAATCGATGATTCAAGCTGAATCGGATAAGCGTCCGCCTTGCTCCAGACCCTGGCGACCGCAGGTTTGCGAGCATACTCAGGCATGACTAGGTAGCCGGTGACCTCGCCCGATTCGGATTTGCTCGCGACAAAGCTCCTGTTCAATTGGTAAAACTCATCCGCCTTCACGAACACGCCAGCAACGTCTGCCGAACGAGCCCAGTTTTCGTATCCTGTTTTCACCTGTTCCACGTAAGCGGCCAGCAGAGCCAATGCCGTCAAAGCTGCCGAACCGATCGCAAACCCTTTGCCTGTTGCGGCAGTCGTATTGCCAAGACTATCCAATGCATCGGTTCGCTCACGCACGATCGCGTCCAGTTCCGCCATCTGAGCGTTACCGCCCGCGTTGTCGGCGATCGGTCCATAAGCGTCCGTGGCCAGAGTGATCCCGAGGGTCGAAAGCATTCCAACTGCAGAAATGCCGACGCCATACAATCCAAGGGAGAACACACCGGGGTCGTCAAACTCGAACGAGGTTGCAAAACCAAAAGCCAGCAGCATACCGATGCAAACGACAATCACAGGAACCCAAACGCTCTTCATCCCGTCCGCGACACCGCCGATGATGACCGTCGCCGAACCGGTGGCCGCCTGACCTGCCAGCCGTTGAGTCGGTCCGTATTCGTCACTGGTCGCGTACTCGGTCCATTTACCGATGGCCCAGCCTGCAACCAAGCCGACTGCGATGCTGCCAACGATCCCAATAAAGTTGCTCCCCAGAAGCAACCATGTTGCCAAGGCGGAGACCAGAAACGTCAAAACCATCGATCCGTCGATGCCACGACCAAGAACTTTCAATAAAGCCTTCTGGCTGGCATCGTCATCCGCTTTTACCAAAAAGATACATGCGACTGACATCACGATGCCAATGGCGGCAACCATCATCGGCAGAAACAGAGCCGCGACCTGCCATCGGGCGGGATCGATTGAATCGCCGGGCAGCTCGATCGTCGCCATGGCGGCAACACCTAACGCAGCTGTCGCCAAAATCGAACCGCAATAGGACTCGTAGAGATCCGCCCCCATGCCCGCGACATCGCCCACGTTGTCCCCGACGTTGTCCGCGATCGTGGCAGGGTTGCGGGGATCGTCTTCTGGGATCCCTTGTTCCACTTTGCCGACTAGGTCAGCACCCACGTCCGCTGCCTTGGTGAAGATGCCTCCACCCACGCGAGCGAACAACGCCTGACTGGAGGCGCCCATCAATGAGCACAACATCGTGACGGTGATCGTGTTCAAGTCTAGCTGACAGATAAATCTGAGTATGAAATACCAGCACGCCATATCCAGAGTACCTAGGCCAACCACGGTCAGCCCCATGACGGCGCCACTTCGAAATGCGATTTGAAGTCCCTCATTGAGCGATCTGCTCGCCCCGGCGGCCGTCCGACTGCTGGCCGCAGTAGCTGTCGTCATGCCGATGTAGCCAGCAAGCCCCGACCAGAATCCTCCAGTCAGAAATGCAATCGGGACCCAATACTGCTGAATTCCAACATGGCGAGCCCAAAGCAACAGCAGAAACACGACGGCGAAATAGATCGAAACCACAAAATATTGCTGCTTCAGATATGCTTTCGCACCAACGGTCACGTGTTGAGCAATCTCAACCATTCGCGCGGTGCCCGGGTCGGCTTTTTTCATCTGCCGGTAAAACCAGAACGCAAATCCGAGCGCCGTCAGGGAAGAAGCCGTCAGGATTGCCCAGTAAACCCACTCGACTGACATCGGATCGGCTGAGCCCGACGCCGCGGTAGCCATGGTTTGGATGACCGCAACCTCCGAATCAGAAACTTCCCGACCGAACGAAAAGCAGGCAAAAAAAAGACTAAAGGCCAAGGCTTGTATCGAAACAACGGCGGGGCGCAAACCATGAGTCCGCGAGGCGACAAATGACATTTAATTCACCTTATCAAGCACATAAAGGCATCGTTTTCACTATTAAAGTCGGATTGGCCTGCCGTATGAACCCCAGTCTTAAAAAAATTCGCGTTCGAGGAAAGAACCGGGCCCAAATTGCAGACGCCAGACGGGTAACGGCGATTCGTGAGCGTGCTGTCATGCGGGGAATACTTCCACTGACTCGCGGCAAACGTCATCATCACTCATCCGTTTCGGCGTGAAGCCACGAGCCCAGTCGCCACAGCCAACGAGCCATTTTCGTGGATCCGCGGGGTTTGATTCGTTAGGGAGTGATTCGTTAGGGAGTGATTCGTGCATCATGATGGGGCCACCGAACACGCATTGCAAGGTACCGCGCCGCTGGCGATATTCCATGCTCGGTCAATCGCGTAGAATGCTGATTGCCTACAAGGTGCGGCAGTGATCGCACCTTCGTTCAGAACCGTTAATCGTTTTCAATCTGGAGTCTTCCATGCCCTCGTCACGAAGGCTGTTTTTTCATCTGATATCCCCTGTTGGCGTTCTTCTGCTGCTGATCCTGAATGTCTCGATGGCAATTGGTCAGGCTGACGCTGCGGCTCAATCGAGTGCCGGTGACGCGACGCTTGACGAAGCGTTTTCGATGAAGCTGACGGCCAAGTCGACGCGTGATCTGGACAAAGTGGTCGATCTTTGCGAGCAGGCGATCGAGGAAGGGTTGGACGAAGAAGGCGATGAACAAGCCAAACAACTCGCTGGAGCCGCGTTGTACGAGCACGCTGAACAGTTATCGAGACCAATTCTCGTACCTTCAGGTCGCGATCGAAGATGGAAATTTTATCGAAAACAAGCGCTCAGTCGACTGAAGAAAGCTACGGAGTACCAACCTAAAATGGCTTCCGCTTGGTTGCTGATCACGAAACTTCACGGCTTGCCGGGAGGTGATCTGCAAGAGGCGGCAGTCGCGGTCGAAAAAGCGATTGAATTGGCGGGCGACGACCGGCGTCAACTTTCTGCCGCGTTGTTCCTGCGCGCTCGACTGGCAGGCGGTACCGGGGACGAGGACACCTTGTTGGCGGATCTGGACCAGGCAATCAAGATCGACCCGGACAACTTTGACGCTTACCGAGTTCGCGGCGAGTACTACCTGAAAAAACGCGATCCCAAAAAAGCGCTAGAAGATTTGAACCGTTGGTTGGATTTCAGTCGCAGCACCATTGGGTCGATTCTGGTCGTGGATCGTCTGATTGCGATGGACGATAAATTTGATTCGGAAATGCAGCAGGCAGCTTTGGAAATTCTCAGCAAGGCGATTGAAAACGACCCCAAAAGCCCCGATCCCTACCACGCTCGCGCTCGAGTCCACGCCATTCAGGAAGACATCGATGCGGCTCTTAACGACATCGAAGACGCGTTGAAACTGGCTCCTGGTAACGAACGTCTGGTGCAGTTTCAGGCTCGCTTGCTGATCGGAGCCGAACGTTGGGAGGAAGCCCATGACACCATCGATGCGTTTCTCGAAAAGAATCCCGACGATTCAGTAATGAGCGAACTACGCCTAGCCCTCCTGATTGACCAATCCAGATACGCGGACGCCATTGATCAACTGCGAAAGCTAATTCGCCAATCTCCCGACAGCCTTGGGTATCGACGTCAGTTGGCGGCATTGTACAACGCGGACGATCGTCCTTCTCAGGCAATTCGAGTCTACAGCAGGTTGCTGAATGACGTTTCCCCCGAGCGCTTGGAAGCGGCAATAGAACAACAGCGACTGGCATTGTTAAGCACTCGATCCAGTCTGTTGCAGGGTCGTGGGAACGCTCGCCTGTCGACTGGCGAGCATAAAGAAGCGATCGAAGACTATGACGAAGCACTCGATCTTTGTTATCAGTTTCGTGACTTGTTGGACGAACTTGAGATCGATCTGGAACTGGTCAACGAAAACTCGACTCTGGTTGGAGTGCTGAACAATTTTGCTTGGGTCCTAGCAACATCTCCCGACGACGATCTGCGTGACGGCGAGCGAGCGATTGAACTGGCCCAAGAAGCCGCCGAGCTGACCGAATTCAAAGAGGCTTACATTTTAAGTACTCTCGCGTCGGGCTACGCGGAATCAGGTGACTTTGACAAGGCGTTGGAATGGATCGACAAAGCCATCACCGCCAACTCGGCGAAAGCAAAACAGTTGGAAGAAGATGGCGATCAGGAAGCGGCAACTCGACTGAACGAGGCTCAGACCGAAAGCCTTCAAAAAGAGAAAGCCAGTTACGTTGATAAGAAACCATGGCGAGAGAAACAGAACGTCGAAGCGGAGAAGAAAGGAACTGCCAAAGACGGCGCAAAGGATGAATCCGACGGCCAAGATGAAGATGAATCGTCTGACGAAAATGATAAACCTTCAACGGAATCGCCCGAAGACGCAAGCAACTCGAACGAGTCCGACAAGACGCCCGAACCCGATCAGGACACACCGGATTCGGACACGGATCCCGCCGAAAACGATACGGACTCAGACCAGCTCGGATCGGAAACGGATGGAGACGAAAGTGATTCCGAAGCTGCCCCTGATGCAGACTCTGGCTCGGATGACCCCGAATCGGATGGACCCGAAAAAATCTGACGGAAAACAATCTGCCAGTCGACCGAGTTCGCTGGTGGTCTGTTAGGACGTTGTCGTCTAGTTTGTAACATAACCCCAGCCTTTAGTGCCAGCTTTTTCCGAAGTTTCCGCCTGAAGGCGTTGCTGTGAACCATTCGTTTCATCATCGACCTATCCTGGAGTGTTGAGCATATCTATGGTTGACACGCGGACGAAACCGGGCACCCAAACGAAACCAACTTCCTTTTTTTGAATCTGACAAAAGTGGAAATTCAAACCAGCGATCAATTGACGGCACGGAAGTGCGAACCTTGTGAAGGTGGCGTCGACCCGTGTCCGCTCACCTTCACCCAGCGGCAACTGGAAAACCTACCGGGCTGGAATCTTGGGGACGACCAAAAAAGCATTTTCAAAACATGGACGTTTTCGAACTTCGTCAAGAGTTTGGACTTTTGCAATCGTGTTGGATCGATCGCAGAAGAAGACCAGCACCATCCGGATCTTCACCTAACGGGTTACCGCAACGTCCGAGTGGACCTGACGACTCACGCGATCGGTGGACTTAGCGAAAACGATTTCATCCTTGCTGCCAAGATTGACCGTGCGGAACGGCCCACTGGTTAGACCGCATTGTCAGCATCGGTCGCGTCTTTTTATGCGTTTTCAGGCGTTGCATCCATCGGGTTGACCGCGTGCCATCGAAGCGATGTTCAGCTACAGCATGAACCGGAAACCCTCGCGTCTTCTGACGAGGCTCTTTCGATAACAGTGGAAACCGTTCCCTTCTTCGGGTTCGGTTGTGACGGTTATGCAGGTCGTGCTTCAACTGGCGCTTGTGCGTCGTTGCCCTGTCTTGAGGGATAAGCCGGTTGTTTTCAGTCTGGCACAAAATCCGATGGCTTGGATTTTGTTCGTCGATAAAGCTCGCAGGCCCGAGCTTTGCGTCGGTCGCATCGTCTATGCCGGTTGCTCAGTGATTCAAGGAAGAATCCACCATGAGAGTTTCTTCGATTGTTCTGTTTCTGTTGATCGCACTCACGGTCACCTCATCCGGTTGCAAGGTCGGCAACAAGCGTGGGGTCTCTGCGACCCGCGTGGCATCGCGAAACATCATGCGTCGCATGACTCGTGATCGATCAGCGTCGGCGGTCACCAGCCCACTGGCAACTCGTGGCACCGAAGCATGCGACTGCTACACGTGCAGGATGAAGCAGCAGGCGAACAAGGAATACGTAATTGATCCGGTCTACGAACCGGTGAGCGTCGCCCCGACGCAGGAATCAACTGCCCCATCAATGGTCGACTCCTTCATCGTCCAGCCTCAACTTGTGACTCCCGATTCCGGGAACACGATGGCCGTAGAAAATTCTTGGGAACGAAATCTACCCCGTGCTACGCCCCAACAGCAAGAGATTCAAGGTCAGATCATTGCAGACGAAGAACTGACCAATGAATTGCCTTCCGAGCCTGATTCTCAGTCGGAGATCCAAATTAAGTCTGAGGTCAACGATCAACTGAAGATTCAGCCTGACTCCAAATCCGATGATCAGCCTGAATTGCAATCGCCTCGGGCCAGTTTCCAACAGAAAGACGATCTTCAAGAGCTTTCGCCAGTGATCCGCTCGGCTCCCATCCCGGCGAAGAAAGTTTCTGTTGCACTCGACGAGGCGCAACTTACGGTGGATGAGTCCGTTCCCGAATTGGAGTCACAGAAAAGTCCTGAGTCACAGAAAAGCTGTGTTATCGACACCAGTGAGCAGATCGAGACGCCCGAACCACGACGTGGTCACTCGATTTGGTTCACTCCTATCAAGCACCAAGGGGACGAGGCAACTGCACCTGAGTTGACTCCCAGCAAATCGGCACCTCATCGCACGGAACCATCTTCCGAAGCTTCCGCTCCTAGTATCATTCCGATCATCGAGCACGATGGACAGGAAATTAAACAAGCGAAGGTAAGCGATTCGATCGTGTTGAAGGCTCGTCCCGTTGATCGGCACTTGATTTACAACAGTCGTCCAGTACACGCGCCCGTTCGTGAAGCTCGGTTGATTGAAAATTCTCGGTACCCGTTGACTCATCAACAGCCTATCCCCGACCAAAGGTATATTCATCCGTTGCCACCGGAAGAACAACGCTGGATGTCTCCGGCACCGGTTCCGGTAACTTCCGGTCCGCAGTTTGATTCGCAGAACGCACAGCCGCTGCCCAAACAACATCAGACTGATTCCTCGCAATTTCGACTGAAGGCGAACGCGGTTCAGGCGAGCGATCAAACTTCCGGTCCGCAGCCAGTCACATCACCGATGGCTCGCGTCATCCGGCCCAACAGTCCCATGCTGAAACTGAAAGCGGTTCAGGCAGGTGCCGAGCCTCAAACTTTGCCTTCGATCGTACGCATCCAGCGACAGCCTCAAGATCGCATCATCATCGGTTCGCTACAGCCTCCGCAGCAATCTGCGCGAGACGCTTCAACAACGCCCCGTCATTCAAGCCTGAACCGTTTGCACACGATGCCTTGGCAACCCATGCAAACGAGTGGCAACGGTGTTCAGCAGGTTCAGCAGTCGATTCGACAATTGATGATCCAGCCTCAACAGGAAGCCAACTCTTCGACAGACGATATTCGTCGTTAGAGTGGGTCTTCGTTTGTCGTTGGCCATCGCTACTTTGGGAATGAAACGACGCGTTTCGCCGGGACTACGATCTGGCGAGCGTAACGATTTCAAAGTGGGCGCCGTCCAAGTAGTTATCTCGTCTTCCTGAGTCACCCGTTCTTCAAGCAATTTACTCAGCAACCCAGACGATAAAACGACAGCCTCGGACCACTGATCCGCCTTCCTGCCAATATGTCTAGCAAACGCATTTCCTTTTCGAATCCTGGTGGCATGACGCTGGCAGGCGTGCTGGAGATCCCCAAAACAGGTTCAGTCGCGTCGGCGGTCTTCGCCCATTGCTTCACGTGTTCGAAAGACCTGAAAGCCATCGTGCGAGTCAGTCGCCAGCTTGCAGACCTTAGAATTCTGACGCTGCGTTTTGACTTCCGTGGAATCGGTCACAGCCAAGGCGAATTCGCCGATTCGAACTTCGAAACGAATGTGAGTGACTTGAACGCCGCAATCGAGTGGCTTGCAGAATCGCACCGGCCGCCCGGCTTGCTGATTGGGCACTCCTTGGGCGGAGCGGCCGCAATGTCCGTCGCCGCTCAAGCCGCTGCTGAATCCGGTCCGCTGGCAGAACTGGCGGCACTGGCCACCTTGGCTGCTCCGTCGTGCACAGCACATCTGGCGGAGTTTCTGTTGAGCCAGAACAGTAGGATTGCAGCGACCGGGCAAGGCGAAGTCGTGATCGGTGGACGAGCGTGGCCGATCACCATGCAATTGATCGAGAGCCTTCGTCAACGCGATTTGGCAGCCGAAATTCAAAAGATCCGAGTTCCGCATCTGATTCTGCACTCGCCCGAGGACAAAACGGTGGCATTCCAACATGCTCACACGCTGCTCCAGCAAAGTGGTGGCCTGACCTCGCTGGTTTCGCTTGACGGAGCCGACCACCTACTGGTCAATCAGAAGCACGATGTGACCTTCGTAGCCCAGATGATCGCCGCTTGGGCAAATCGATACATCTGAACAGTCGATCATTCGCAAGTACATGACGACTGCATTTATTCAAGATTCAAGATCCAAGAAGCCATCCCATCATTCGTCCGCAGCAATCCGCCCCATAACGTCACGGACGACCGTCGGCCTTACCTGCGCCGCTTGATTCTATGTTCGATCACAATCAATCGCTGAAACTCCGGATCGTCCAACAGAAATGCGAACTCGTCCGACTGAGCAATTCCGTTGTTCGTGAAATGATTCAGCGAAAAGAAACGTTTCAACGTATCAAGGACTTCCTCGCGATCTTCCCGCATACCCGAAAGAATTGCCAGATGAAACAGCGATTCGCCCCTGTAGCGATGTGATCTCTCACAGCGCCGATACAACTCGGCCGCCTGGTCCCCAAACTTTTTAAGCATTGACCTCATGGATTCCAACTGCGTTGGATCTTTCGTCCAATCGCGTCGGGAATCACTCAGTCGAGAATACACGTCCGCGAACTGGCGGAAGTAGCACTCGGCCAATTGAAACCTAGCGTGACTGTTGTGCGGATCGGCGGCCAGCAGATCGTTCAAGTGGACGGTTGCATCAGCAAAGTTCCCACGACCCAACGCTAAATCTGAATAGATACGGGCTTTCGTCATCTGCGACGAGTTCACATCCGATGATCCTTCATCTTCGATGGACCGATGGGTCCACGCAACCGCTCCGTAAAGAATCAGCAGAAAAGCGGCCAAGCCTCCCAGTTCGCGATACCAACACTGCAAAATCATGAAGTACCTTCGAAGTGAGCGGTGGCAACCAACCGCTCAAGCTGTCGCGATTTCATCGTTACTCCACATCCCGCAACGCTTCGAAATACTGCCGAGCATGTTCGCGTTGAGACCGTGGCAGCTGCTGATTTTCGAGAGGATCGGCGTCCTTGCTCATTTCAGCCCGAATCAATTCACGAGCCTCACTGACCGTGCGACCTGAAATGTTATTGCCATCGGCGGAGCCCGTGATCACCGTTTGGCCTCGTTGCAATTTTGCCTTGACTCGCGACTTGAACGTTCCAGTTTCGTCCTTTGCGAGATCTCGTTTCCCGCCCCCCGGACCTTTCCCTCGCCCAAAATCCTTCCATTGAGGCGGTTGGTTCGGATCGCCGTTACCGTTGCAACCCTGCTGGCATTCGCGCGCAATTTGCTCAAGGTCTTCAAGGTTTTCCATTTCTTCCAGATCCTGCTGCATCTGTTCCAGTTGGTCTGCCATGTCTTCCAACGCCTGAGCGGCCTCCTTCATCTCCGACTGGCCTGATTGAGCTCCAGCTTGTTCGGGCTGGTTTCCCGATTGTTGCGGATTGGCTTTGCCAGAACTGTTGTTTCCCTGCTTCATGCAGTTAGAACATTTTTGTAACTTTTCAGCCAGCTTCTTTATTTTTTCCTGTTGCTGGTCCTGCTGCTGCTTCTGTTCGAGCTGTTGCTGAAGTTTTGCAGCTTGGTCCAGATCGCCTTTTTCGATTGCGCGCTGGATATCCTCCTTCAATCTCTGTTTTTCTTGTGCGCGCTGCTTGGCGACATCATTCAATCGCTTGGCCAGCGCATCCAGATCTTTTGCCAGCTGATCGCGTTGTTTTTCACTCAATTTTCCCGATTTCAGCTTGTCCGCCAATTCGGCCATCGCTTTCTGGGCTTCTTTCAAATCGCCTTTGGCCATCGCGTCGGCAATTTTCTTCGTTGCTCCGCTACCAACATTACCCAAACGGTTGAGACTTTCCTTCAACTCTTTGCTGCTGCCAAGTTCTTGCTTTCGCTGAGCGATTTGCTGCTTGATGTCGTTCAGTTTGACCAGCGCATCTTTTTTGGTGGTCGATTTGTCATCCAGCAGTTGATCGAATTTCTTTTCCAGCGAATTCAGATCGAGTTTCGTTTCTTCCAATCCTTTGGCCGCCAGTTGCCGTTTCTTCTGCCCCAACTTTTTGCGGGCTTCCTCGATGGCCGCCTTCACTTGCTGCCGATCTTCGCTGTCCTTGTTCGCTGCCGCGACAGAGGGAGTCGCGTTGGGAAGAAAGCTGATCGCGAACAGCAACGCCAACGGGATTAACGGAAGTGACAACCGCCACGTGGGTTGATATCCAAACTGATCTCGCACGTCGATCGTCGAGGCCACGTCAACCGCATCCGCCATCAGTGCATGGCCTGCTTTTGATTCGCGATCTGAGTCCGGTAACGAAATCGCACTGGACAGACGTTCCTTCAGCCCGAACCGTCGATCGATTTCGGTGGCCGCTGAGACCTTAGACTCTCGGCCTGTCCACGCCAATCCGCACGCGACCAGCAGGCCCAGCAAGCTACCACCGACCAACCACGAAAGCGTCCAAGCGTCATGATGATCTTGAGTCGCCAGAAAACGGAGGTGCCAGATCTTTGGGATCGCCAGCCCGATCACCGTCAGCAGTAACCCGGCAAAGACCGCCCAACCAAACGCACGTAAAAAATGAGCGATCGCCAGACGCCGTCGGGCCGCTCGGACTTGCTGGTTGATTTCTTGCATCGCTTGGCTCCCATAACGTTCAGAACTCGACTGGCTTATCGGAAAAAATCCCTTGTGCTTTGCGGCCAAAACAGGTTGGGCTGGGAAAAAACGCAACCCAATGAGCGGCGACAACTTAACTTAAATAGTCGTATAGTCGTCAGACCCGAGCGTTTCGGTTTAAAGCACTTGTTGGGAAACGCTGGCTTCTCCTACGTGGATTATACGGGACGGACCTGACAAAGGTATGCGAAAAAAGGCTTGGCCTGCGTTTCTGAACTTTGCGTTCGCTGACCACCGTTGCCAACGTCAGTTGCACAATGCCCGGCAAATGCGGGTATACTCGGGCGGATGTCAATCGGCATCAATAGAAGCCATTTTCAGGATTTCGACCATTAGCAAAAAACCACAACTCGATCCGCTGCCGACTCCTGCCGAACTACCGGATGCAGACGTTGTGATTTTTGATGGCAAATGTAAGTTCTGCCAACAACAGGTCAGGAATCTTCGCTGGTGGGATGGGAAGAACCGGCTGGCATTCGTGTCACTGCACGACCCGTTTGTCGCCGAGCGTTATCCTGACCTGACCCATGAACAGATGATGGATCAGATCTACGTCGTCCCTGCTGAATCGACCGGCAAGAGCGATCGTCGCTATGGAGGAGCCGCAGCGATCGCGTACCTGTCGACGCGGCTGCCTCGTTTGTGGCTGGCAGCTCCAGTGCTTCATTTTCCGTTTGCGATGCCGATCTGGCAGTTCTGCTATCGTCAAGTCGCCAAGCGTCGCTACAAAATCGCGGGTGAACAGGACGACGGGTGTGATCCGGACGGCTCCTGCGATTTGCACTTCAAGAAATGATTTCACGGTGGGTCGTGCCCGCCTTCGAACCATGGATTGCAGCGAAGGATGCGATACAGCCCTCGGACGCTTCCTGAAACAAAACCGTATTTTTCTACGGCCTGAATGAAATAGGCGCTGCAAGTCGGTTGAAAGCGGCAGTTGCTGCCGAGCAGCGGGCTGATGGCCAGTTGATAGAACCTGACCAACAAGATCACCAGTTGACCAGGCAGTCGCCAGACCCAACGCGCCGAATTCGCAATTCGCTGGTTCATTTGCGTTCGGCATCGTGATTCGGCTGGAAGGTTGGAAGCGAACGGTCCAAACGAAGGGCCAGTTTCTTGACCGAGCGATCGATCGCGGGACCGTCACAGATCGCTCCTTTCTTCGGACGCACGACCAAGTCCAGCCCACACGGTAGATGCACGCGCTGTTTTCGAAAGGCCTCGCGGATATGACGTTTCCATCGGTTTCGGACCACCGCGTTGCCCACTTTGCGACTGACCGATAGCCCCAGCCGAGTCGTCGCCGTTCCGTTACGGGCTCCACAGATCACCAGCGTGCCATCGGCGGCGTAATGTTTGGATCGATAGACCCGGTCAAATTCAGGGCTGGTTCGCAGTCGAACCGACTTGGGGAAGGTCTGATCGATCGAATCATCGGAGGGTGTTGGATTGACCGTCATCATTACCACACGATTTCGGATCGCGTTTTGACTTCGGCCCATTCACCGTCCAATTTGGACATCAATTCACGATCGGAGTCGGAAATCTCGCTGGGTAAGTGGATCTGTAACGTGGCGATCAGATCCCCCTTCTTTCCATCATCTTTCCGGACGCCCATTCCCTTCAAACGCAACGACTTGCCACTGGATGTTCCCGGCGGAACCGACAGTGCGACCGTGCCGTGTGGCGTCGGGAGATCGATTTTCGCTCCGTTGATCGCCTCCATGACGCTGATCGGAACGGTGACGCTCAAGTTCAACGCGTGACGTGTAAAGCTCGGATGCGATGCCACTTTGACGACGATCAACAAATCACCTCGCGGCCCACCCGGACCCGATGATTGCCCTTGGCCGCGAAGACGGATCTTTTTTCCGGACTCGATGCCCTGAGGAATCTTTACGGTGATGTTGTCGACTTTCCCATTGCGCCGTTGGAAGCTGACTTGATGCTGACCGCCCTGAACGGCGACGGAAAACGGGACCGTGATTTCCTGCTCGACCGCCTGCGGTTGAGACGGTGGGCCTCCAGGTTGTCGACCTCCGAATGGGTTACCGCCTCGGCCTCCCATGCCACCGCCCATCTGGCGCAGGATGTCTTCCATCCCGCCGCCACCAAACAACTGACTGATATCGATCTCGGGACCACCGCCGCCCCCGCCGAATGGATTGTCCCCGCCTTGGAATGGATTGCCGCCACTCATCCGTTCGAAGTCGGGACCGAACTGGTCGTACATCTTTCGTTTTTCAGCATCGCTAAGCACATCGTAAGCCTGTTGGACTTGCTGAAACTGTTCCTTGGCACGTTTCTTTTCCCGTGGTTCGGCGTCTTCGTGCAAGTCCGGATGGTATTTTCGCGCCAGTTTTCGATACGCCTTTTGAATCTCCTCCGAGGAAGCGCCACGAGAAAGTCCAAGAACCTGGTAATAGTCGTCTGCCATCCGAATCGAGTCTGCCTGTGGCGTAAATATGAGATTGAGTCGTGATTTGTGATTTTGTCGCGATTGTGAATTTGGCGTCAACCTGAACGTCAAAGCGGACAAACCCGAATTCTACGTGTGGACCTCGGGTCAGTTCAACCATTGAGTCCTCATCGCGTTTCTTTTCGCGACCCGTCGCAAGTTGAAGCGGACCAATCAGCCAGCGGAAAGGTCGCTCGTCGCTTGCTGGGACAGGTGCCACCGTTCGCACACGCCGAGTCGATCTGCCGTCGGCGTTGACATTTCGCCTCACGTTGCGTGAAAGCAACCCTTGTGTTTCGTGAAATCCACGACCCAAGTTGCCAGTTCATCTGCGGTGGATCGCTGAAACCCCTGTTTTTCCCATTCGATACGTGAATTTCAGCAACCTGAAATGCTCGGTCGACTGCTTTGGCACCTCGGCTGCGTTACCACGCCAGCATCACTCAAGGAATCTTCGGAGGAACATCATGGCTCGATCGCAACAAGCTGACATCCAAGCTCCAACAACAAACGAAGCACAGAACGAAACAGTCGGCCTGCGACCAAGGCAAGCAGTTGACGATTACGACGCTTCGACCGCCACGGAAAAAAGCAAGGCTGACAGCTCGATCGAAAGCCCAATCGACGACCCGGTGCGGATGTATCTGATGGAAATGGGACGGATTCCATTGCTCAGCCGGGACGAAGAAGTCGATGCCGCCACGAAGATCGACGAGGCTCGGTTCAAATTTCGCAACTGCCTGCTGGCCAGCGATTTCATGCTGCACGGAGCCTACGATCTGCTGCTGAAAGTTCATCAAAAAAAGCTGCGTCTCGATCGGACCATCGAGGTGTCAGTCACCAACAAAGTCGAGAAGGCTCGCATTCTGAAGCGGCTTATTCCCAATCTGGCAACGATTAAGCAGTTGCTCAAGCAAAATAACGAAGACTTTCTGATCGCAATTGACCGGAACCTCGCCATGCCCTCACGTCGATCCGCGTGGCGACGACTGGTGATTCGCCGCAACAAATGCGTACGCTTGGTCGAAGAGCTGAACCTTCGCTTCAACAAACTTCAGCCGTTGTTCCATCAACTGGAAGAAATTAACACTCGGATGCAGATGATCCGTGCGATGCTTCCCGAAGCGGCCGAAGTCGGTCATGTCGGCGGAGTCAGCCACAAGGATCTGCTGAGCGAATTGCACATGCTGATGGGGAAGGCACAGGAGAGCCCGGCGACGTTGAATCGACACGTGACTCGTTCCAACGAGCTGCACCAGATTCAAGACGCGGCCAAACGCATCCTTTCTGCCGGCAACCTGCGTCTGGTGGTCTCGATCGCCAAAAAGTATCGCAATCGCGGGCTAAGCTTCCTGGACTTGATTCAGGAAGGGAACACCGGCCTGATGCGAGCCGTTGATAAATTCGAGCATCAACGAGGCTACAAGTTCTCCACTTACGCAACCTGGTGGATTCGTCAGGCGATCACCCGAGCCATCGCGGATCAGAGTCGCACGATCCGAGTACCGGTTCACATGATCGATACGATGAGCAAAGTCCGCAACGTGATGCGAGAATTGGTTCAAGAGCTTGGTCGCGAACCATCTGCCGAGGAAATTTCCGAAAAGGCAAACCTTTCGATCGACGACACCCGAGTGATCATGAAAATGGCTCGCACGCCGTTATCGCTGGACCAACAGGTCGGAGATCAGGATGACAGCTTCTTTGGCGACTTCCTGCAGGACCATCGCGAAGAGGATCCGCTATACGAAACGCACCAAGCGGCTCTCAAGTCACGGATTGACGAAGCAATGGAGCACCTTAACTACCGTGAACGTGAAATTCTGAAGCTGCGATATGGCCTCGCCGACGGTTATTCGTACACGCTTGAGGAAGTGGGGCGCATTTTCTCAGTGACGCGTGAACGCGTGCGGCAAATCGAGTCCAAGGCAGTGCGTAAGCTGCAACAACCGTATCGCAGCAAGGCTCTGTCGAGCTTTCTCGATGGAGTCGAAACGTATGTCGATGGTACTCTGATCGATCGACCATCGTGAACGCCGTAACTTCGCAAGCAAGCATCGGCAATCTGACGCATCGGTGAGCTGACTTTCCAAGGTTGGTGCTTTGCGGACAACTTGTTCAGTAAGCACCCACCTACAAGTAAACTGGCACAACGCCAGTGAGAAAATCGGTTATTCACACGGCATCTCGAATAGAAACATCAAAGGATCTATGAGCGGGTGCTTAGGTCACGAAAACCTTCCGTGCTGTGTGGCTATTAAAAGTTGGGGCCAAGCAAAAACGCAATCCATTGGGCGGCAACAATTTGTGTAGTCGTCAAACTCGCGCATTCGACCGTGACAATGGTTTGGCGACATCTTGAACTTGCCGTAATCGGAAGTGGGTTGCAGACGTGCTCTCAAGTTGTCGGTTTTTGATTGGTCGAACCGGCGATTGCTTCATGAGCAGTCGCTTGGATCGCAGGATTTCCCGAATTCTCGCGTCGCGTGATTCTCAAGAGTCGTTTCACGCTCTAAATTGTGTACGCTGCGTGTTGTTTTTCGTGATCGAAATTCCGGCCGCGTTGGCATCGGTCGCGTCATGAGCGATTTCAGCCGATAATCTCGGTCAACTGGCGAACAACCATATACGAAACTGGTCGTGACGTCCGAGATCAACAAGCGAACTGTAAATTTATCGAGGGATTCTGAAATGATTTTTGGAAAGTTCTGGCGAGCCATCAAGGCTCAGGTCAACAAGCTGGCGAACTTTTTCTGGACCGCCGACCCCATCGCACAAATGCAGTACGAGTACGATAAGGCCGTCGAAGAAATGAAGGGCGGTCGCCAAGGCCTTGAACAATACCGAGGGCTGGTCGAACGAGTCAGTCGTCAGGTCGAAGGTGAAAAGCGCCACCTCGCTCAATTGGAAGCCAAGGTCAAAGGCTATCTCGCGGCGGGTGATCGAGAAACGGCAGGCAAGTTCGCCGTTGAAATGAATAGAGCCAAAGCCGACCTTGCAGAGAACGAAGCTCAGTTGGCCATGCACGAAAAAGCGTACGACAACAACGTGCGAAAAGTCAAAAATGCGATGGGCAAGCTGAAGGGCATTCGCGAAAAGATTCAGGCCTACGATGCGGAACTGAAAATGAGCCGCGCCGAAGCCGAAATGGCCGAACTGGCGAAAGACTTCAACTTCGACGTGACAACCGACTTCGGTCAAATCGAACAAGTTATCCAAGACAAAATCTCCCTCAATCGTGGCAAAGCTCGCGTCGCCGCAGACCTCAGCGAAGAAGGCATGGTCGACATTGAGCGAGAAGAGGCGATGGAATCTGCTCAGGCAGAAGACGCCTTGCGAAACTTTGAAGTTGAAATGGGATTGGTTACTCCGGCGACCGCCAGCATCGAAGACGATGAAAAAGAGTTGGGTCCAGCATCGAGAGAAACAGAAACGAACTGAATCTCGGCAGGCTGGGAGTTTACGGCTTTCGACTTTCGACTTTATTTCACTTGCTCAGGTGCCTGCAGTGTCGACACGAGTGCGGAATGCGGATTTCGGAATATGGAATCACCGACGCTTCCGCTCATCGGGGTTTTGCGTCGGACCTCTGCGGAATCCACCGAACTTTGCTGTTTCCAAGCGACCGCCCGAACCGAAGCAATTCCGCAATCCCCATTCCTCATCCCGCATTTGTCGATGACTTCGCAACTTCTTGAACGCGAATCCGAGTCGCCTCGCACGCCCGACTGGTACCCTGGTTGGGCCAGCGAGATGGCAAATCTGTACTTCGCTGCAAACACATGTTTGTTTGTGATTCATGGCAACGTGAATGACTTGGTCTACTGCAAATCGGATGACAAAGACGGCAATTCCGTCGATCGATTTTGTGGGCTGACCGATTTCCTGTCTGAGCAAATGTTTGGCTCGTGGGACGTGGTGACTTCGTATGACATGGGGCGAGGCATTCAGGCTCAGGCTGGCCCTGATCCGCAACGGCATCGCGACATGATGACCACGCTGTCGAAGAACATCGGCAGTCCGACGCAGTGGACTCGGTCGCCCGACGATGCGTTAGAAAACTTCCACCGCATGATTCAACGAAATCTGCTTGAGGATGACGCGAAAGAGCGGAAGCGGATTGCGTTCCTGTTTCCTTACGCTCAGTTCATGGTTCCAGCCGGAGACCAAGCTTCGGTCGCTCGCAGTCAGGCGTCGCGACTGGTCCGGTTTCTTTCATGGGCTCAGAATCCTTACATCAAACGAGTGAACATGTCGTTCTGTTTGATTGCGGAGACTTTGACGGAGGTCAATAAACGATTGGTGCAGGATCCTCACGTCGCCACCGTTGAAGTGCCTTTGCCGGATGAGAAAACTCGGCGGTTGTTCATCGAAACCAATTTCGATCTGGACAATGAATTGAAGCAGTCCTCGAACGAAGCCAGCAAACTTGGCCAATCGATGTCGGTCGACGCGGTGACTCAGATTTCAAACGGCTTGAACTTAGTCAACTTGAACGTGGCGATGTCTCGCAGCAAGCTGACAGGCAAAGGCGTCGACGTCAACGCGTTCCGCAAGCTCAAGAAGGGCTTGATCGAGCGACAATGCCATGATCTGGTGACTTTTCTGGAACCCGGCCACACGTTGGACATGGTTGTTGGTCACGACGCCGCCAAAGATCGTTTGCGTTTGGACGCCAGATGGATTATCGAAGGTCGACTCGATGCCGCTCCCATGGGGTACCTGATCTGCGGACCTGTCGGGACCGGCAAGACGTTTATCTCGGAATGTTATGCGGGTTCCATTGGAATCCCGTGCTTGGTGCTGAAAAATTTTCGATCCAAGTACGTCGGCGAAACCGAAGGCAACCTAGAGAAAGTACTCAACGTGCTCCGTTCGCTGGGCCCAGTCATGGTTATCATTGACGAAGCCGACGCCGCGTTGGGCAATCGAGAAGCCGGCGGGGATTCCGGCACCAGCAGTCGAGTCTTTTCCATGATCGCCAGCCAAATGGGGAACACTCGCTATCGCGGAAAAATCATCTGGATGCTGCTGACCAGTCGGCCTGAACGTCTGCCGATCGACTTGAAGCGACAAGGCAGGGCGGAAGTTCACATTCCGTTGTTTTATCCCAAGTCCGAAGAAGAAATTCGCAGCATGTTTGAAGTGATGTGCCGCAAGAACAAAGTCAGATTGGCGGACGGAGCGATTCCTGACGTATCGCCCGATCGTGAACTCAGCGGTGCGGATATCGAAAGCGTTGTGCTGAATGCCAAACGTGAGATGATGGCCGACGATCGCGAAGAACTGACTTTGCAAGATCTGGAGCTGGCCCTTGAGAGCTTCATTCCGTCAGCTCAGGGAATGGAAAAGGAACGACAGGAATTGTGCGCCGTGTTGGAATGCACCGATCGTAGATTTTTGACCAATCACTGGAAAGAGGAGCTTTCCAAGCCGGGCGGGCGAGCAAAGCTTCAGCAAAGAGTCGCCATGATCGAAACGATGTTGGAGCGATGACGCATCCTTTGGCAAACGGGCAACCGTTGTAGCAAAAATGACAAGATTTTCAGACTGAACACGAACAGGAGAATAACATGGCACGCTTAAGTTGGCTTGATAGCGCCGGAGAAACAACGCTGATTGACGAATACGCTCAAAAGAGCGGCACGTTTATCGAAGCGATGGCAGATGGCAAAATCGACGAATCAGAAGTGCAAGCCCAAGAAGCACGATTGGTCGAATTGATGAAGAAAATCGAGCCCAAGCTGGATGATGATCAGCACGCGGAAATTACCGAATTGCTGTGCGAGCTTTCGGCTTACAATCTGATGCAGATGCTGCACATGATTCATTCATCGCGTCCGATGACGGCATCCGCTTGGCGTCCGTAGCCCGGCGGATGACATTGCAGGCGACAGGGGTCGTGCCACAACGCACGACGAAAGCAAACTAGAGATTATTTTGGCGGAGTTTATTCAATGGCAGGCAAACCCACTCCCTTGTTTTACGCGGCAGTCGTTGCTGTGGTGTTAGCGTTGATCGGATTCGCGATCTACCAAGCGGGCGATGTCCTCGCGCCTGGTGGCGACAGGCCGGTCGCGAATGAAGCTGGTGCCTCTGGTGATAAAATCGACATCGATCTGAATGAAATCTCGGGGGCCGAAGATGACAGCAATCCTTCGGGCGTGACCACCGTCAAGGAGTACTCCTTCAAACCAAGTGAAAGACTGCCAGCGGTCAATGGAACTGCCGCGTATAAACCCCTGAAAGACAACACGGTTCGATTCGCCTTGAACGTGTGGGCCGGGTGGGCTCCGATCATTCAGGCCAACAATGGCTTCCGAGCCGACAAGGTTTGGAAAACTCAGGACGGCAAAGAGTTCAAAGTCGAACTCGTTTTGATCGACGACCCGGTCAAGATGCGGGACGCCTACGCTGCGGGTGAGGTCCACATTGGCTGGGCAACGCTGGACATGATGCCGCTGTTCATGGAAGGTTTTGTCAAACGGAATGGCGACCCAGTCGACAGCCGAGTGATGCCACGAATTTTCCAGCAGGTCGACTGGTCCAATGGCGGTGACGGAATTGTCGCCAGAAGTGGTGTCAAATCCGTTGGCGATCTTCGCGGAAAGAAAATTGTGCTGGCGGAAAATTCGCCGTCTCAGTATTTCGTACTGAACATGCTGGTCTATGCCGGCGTGCAACCAGGTGAAGTTGAATTCGTTTACACCAGGGACGCGTTCGAGGCAGCAGCCGCGTTCGACGCGGACAAGAGTATAGATGCCGTCGTGTCTTGGGCACCAGACATCTACAGCCTTTCCGATCAAAAGGGAAATGAATTGATCGTCAGCACCGGAACGGCCAACAAACTGATCGCCGACATCTGGTTTGCTCGTGCTGATTTTGCGAACGAGAATCCAGACATCTGCGAAGGACTCGTCCGAGGTATATTCGACGCGATGCAAGAACTGAATACCGACAAAGCGAAAAAGAATGTTGCTCAGCTGATGGCAGACGGATACGGTCTTCCGGCCGACGAAGCATTCGGCATGCTGGCGGACGCTCACAGCACTAACTGGGCCGAAAACTATCAATTCTTCCTAAACCAGAACAATCCTGCGAACTTCGAACGCGTTTGGAATCAAGCCTATTACATTTACAAGAAGATCCGAAAAGTCACTCACACGAAAGTGAAATTCGATCAGGTGGTTGATTTCTCGATCATCGAAAAACTTGGCAAGGAAGAAAAGTATTCTTCGCAGACCGACGAGTACTCGGTGCCATTCATTCCAACAACCATCAGCCAGGTTCGCGGAGCAGAAGAGATCCTGACCAACACGGTTGTGATTCACTTCTTCCCCAACAGCAGCGACCTGTACAGGATGGTCACGAAGAATCAGAACGGGAAAGATGTCGAAGTTCAATACGATCCAAAAGTTGATTTCGTGTTGGAAGAGATCGCCAAGCTTGCCGGTCAATTCGGGACGGCTCGAATTGTGATCGAAGGTCACACCGACAGCTCCATGAAAGGAACAGCTCCTGTCTCGCTGGTCAAGGAACTCTCTAGCAGTCGAGCGGCGGCGGTCAAAGAAGCTCTTGCGAAAAAGTACGACTTAGATCCCAACCAGTTCAATGTGGACGGGCTAGGCTGGGATCGTCCCGCCGACAGCAACGATCCGCTTAACCACGCACAAAACCGGCGAGTCGAAATCAAGGTTTATCCGGCCGAGTCGCTGAACTAGTGGTTTCTCAAGAAGCAAAGTTCGGGTTGCATTCCTATTTGAACTAAGAAAACAAAGACGAAATTACATCGCCAACCCGAATATTCAGGCGAGACAAACCACGCGGAGGGAAAGCCTCCTGCACGAGCGCGAAGCAAGAGCGTGTGTCCAGCTCGATGGTCCTCTTTCACTCGCTTGCGCTTCGTGCTTGTGTTTTTTTGTCGTGA
>CALFWL010000174.1 GCA_937928215.1 uncultured Pirellulaceae bacterium
GCGCTGGAATGCGTCAGGTGAGAATCCGGGCATGGTAGTCAATGCTTTGATCGCGCTACCGGCTTACCAAAACTTCAGGCTGATCAATGTAAGTCGTGTTCGGGATTAGCGAAGGCAACGGTGGGCTTGAAATCTGGAGCCGACACCCACTGGAGCCAATAGATCTGGGAGCAGCTTGCCAACAAAACGACTCTTCTGCTCCGGTCGGACTCGCCGTTCCTCCCGGCTGAAAACTAGCCGTTCCTCCCGGTTGAAAACTAGCCGTTCTCTTTTCGTGCCGTTCTTTGACGGTGATCGCATCAACGATATCTTCACGATTTTATTCTATCGGCGTTATTCCCTGCCGGGACTTCGAAGCAGATCGTCTGGATGCTATCGTAACATATGCACGAATCACTGGCACGAATTCGAACCGGCGCGATCTCGCTCGCAGCGATCTTTCTCACGGCTGTTTGCGCCTACCATTTTTTGGCCGATTACCCATGGATCGAAGCGGTATGGCTGGTGGTGATTACAATCTCAACCGTCGGATTCGGGGAGCACAGCGAGGGCAACTCCACCGTACAGCTGATTACGATCGCATTGATTTTGCTGGGTGTGTCAGCAGCGGCATACGCGATCGGTGGTTTTATCCAACTAGCGTTGGCAGGTGAAATCCAGAAAGCAATGGGAAGAAAGAAAATGACGCGAGAAATTTCCAGGCTGCGCAACCACGTTGTCATCTGCGGCTTCGGTCGTCTGGGGCAAGATTTGGCAGAACGACTCGAGCACCGTGATCAACATTTCGTCATCATCGACAGCGACTCCGAAGTGATGCACCAGACCGAAGAGCTTGCTCGCTGGTTCGTGACCGGTGACGCGACTGACGACGAGGTCTTGGAAGAATCGAATCTGCAATATGCCAAAGCAATCGTGACAGCGCTACCTTCGGACGCCGACAACGTGTTCATTACGTTAACCGCTCGCGCGCTGAATCCTGACATACAGATCATCGCCAAAGCGGAACGCGACAGCAGTTGTCGAAAACTACGTCAAGCCGGAGCCGACAAAATCGTGATGCCGCATCGCGTTGGTGCCCAGCAGATGGAACGCATGATCTCACGTCCCTCCACAGCTGACCTTGTAGAGCTGTTTGCCGAGACGAGCCACTTGGATATGGAGTTCGACGAATTTCAAATCTCGGGTGACTGTGAACTGGTTGGAAAGTCCCTAGCCGAATCGAATGTCAAACAAGAGTTCAACTTGCTTGTCGTCGGAATCAAAAATGAATCAGGTGACTTCCGGTTCAATCCCGTATCGAGCATGAGGATTTCTGCAAGGGATACGGTTTTGGTGATGGGCGATGTCGCTGAAATTAAGCGATTCAAGACGATGCACGCCTAGGAGTCTGTCTGTTAACTGCTTGTTTGTTTTAGCGATTTAAATAATTTCGGCTTGGGTGGCTTTGACGAGCCTTTGGCCGGCTGCTGGATTGGGTCTCGGTTGCCGTAAGGCGACCAAGGAATTACGGTCGACCGCTGAGAGTAGCCAGCATCGTGCAATTGCTTAATTGCGAGTGCTTTGCTTATGACGCAGCGGGCCAGCTGTTTCTGCAAAAACTAGCCGGGACAGGGCAGGGCGGTTGTGAGTGATTCTGGCCATATTCAAGTCACGAATTGCGGCGGGCGGTACACTTCAGCATTGGCGTTGGCTCCGTTAAAATTGCTTCTGTCGACCCCAAGCTTTCGACAGTCACGGATACTCTGAGTGTCCGATTCACACACGCTGCTTTCCCTATACATAAATGAATTGCGTCAGGAATTTTTGTGTCTGATGGTCAGAACTTTATCGGCCCGTACCAGCTGCTCAAAACGATCCGCAGCGGGACCAGCACCGACGTCTATGAGGCGCTTCGAGGCGGCAGCAACAAACGCATCGCGTTGAAAGTTCTGCGCGACAAGTTTCATAAGGATAAGGAAGAGGTTCGCCAACTGAAACACGAGGCGAACATCGGCACGGATCTGGACCACCCCAACGTGATCAAAATCCACGAGTTCTACAACGAGCAGAACGCGATGCTGATCTCGATGGAACTTTTCCATGCTCCAAACATGAAAATCGTGATGCGAGAGAAACCTGAATTGATCGCACCGAACGTGGCCCCAATCATCCGGCAGTGTGCGAAGGGCTTGCAGCACCTGCATGACAAAGGTTGGGTCCACTGCGACGTGAAACCTGACAACTATCTGATCGATGACCAATGCAGGGTAAAACTGATTGACTTTTCGATCGCTGTGAAAATGAAGCAAGGCATGCTGGGTTCCTTGCTGGGAGGGCGTCCCAAGCACATCCAGGGAACTCGTAGCTATATGGCCCCCGAACAGATTCGACGCAAGACTCCCGACGCGCGAACCGACATTTATGGCTTGGGGTGTGTTGTATTCGAACTGCTCGCTGGACGAGCCCCTTACTCAGGAGTATCTCCTGATGACTTGCTGAACAAACATCTGACTGCATCCATTCCTTCCTTGGAAGCCTTCAGTGGTGCGTCAAAAGACATGTCGGCTCTGGTCAAGAAAATGCTCGCCAAGAAACCGGACGATCGTTTCGAGAACATGGCTCACTTTCTTGATGCGTTGAAGAAAGTTCAAATTTACCGCGGCGGCAAACGCCCCGAAGGCTTCGTGCGATAGTGCTGGAAAACTGAAAGACAATAATGGACGACTACCTTGAATTTGAACAGCCGCTGGCGGATCTGGATCAGAAGATTAACCAGCTTCAACAGCAAAACGACGACTCGGCAGAATCCGCCGAGCAAATTCGCGAACTGCAACGTCAGTTGACCGAATTGACGCGGGACACATACAGCAACTTGACGCCGTGGCAGACGGTGCAGGTGGCGCGTCATAAGAATCGTCCGCACACCGTCGACTACCTTTCGCTAGTGTTCGATGAGTTCGTCGAACTGCATGGCGACAAACTTTTTGGCGATGACCCTGCCATTCGAGTCGGGTTTGCGAGTCTGGACCGAACCAAAGTCATGGTGCTTGGCCACCAGAAGGGACGTACGTTCAACGATCGAACGAAGAACTTCTTTGGCTGTGCTCATCCCGAGGGCTATCGCAAAGCCATGGCCAAGATGCGGATGGCGGCCAAGTACAATCTGCCTGTCATCTGCCTGATCGATACACCGGGTGCTTATCCGGGCATCGGTGCCGAAGAGCGTGGACAAGCTCAGGTCATCGCCGAAAACATGTACGAGATGTCTCGGCTGGAAACACCCATCATCTGCATCGTAATCGGCGAAGGCGGTAGCGGTGGAGCACTCGGGATCGGCGTGGGTGATCGCGTCGCCGTCTTGGAACACGCTTATTACTCAGTAATCAGCCCGGAAGGATGTGCCGGCATTCTGTGGAAAGGTGCTCAGCACGCAGAGAAAGCCGCGACGGCTCTGAAGTTTACCTCCGACAATCTACTGAAGATGGGGATCGTCGACGACGTGATTCCGGAGCCGCTTGGCGGCGCCCATCGAGATCACCACAAGATGGCCGCCACGATGCGATCGTATCTGGGCAAGCAACTAAAAGATCTGAAACAACAGGACATGTCTTCACTGCTGGACGCTCGTTATGCGAAGTTCCGTAAAATCGGTGAGTTTGTTGAAGAACCGCAACACAGCGCTTTGGGTGGCAACTGACTTAGTTCGACTTTCGCAGAAATTGATTTTACTCGCGTTTTTGGCGATTTCTGGTCTGCCATTTTCGAGCCAAGCGTCAACGATTCCTTGGAAAAACCGCCTTGGCGTAACGAGATGCTGAAAAAGTGCGAAAGACGAACTTAGCATTTGCCCAACAATAACTGCCAGATGACTCAGAGATTGCCGTGTTGTGAAAAGTCCGCGATCAGCGAGAGCGGCTACTTTCTTGGTCAAGGGAAACCGGCTGGTTGGCGGCATTGCCGCGACGTGCGTTATCGTTTGTCAATTTCCTCAACCGCCGGCCTGATTGTTTCGGCATCCGCCCATGGGAATTTCGCCCTGACGATTCCATTGGGGTCGATCACAAACGCAGGACTGGGAAGGTCACTGAATAGGGCGCGACTCTGGTCCTCCATGGTGTCCACCAGAATGGTCATTGGCAGTTCGTATTCCTCCTGCATCCGCCGAGCAAGTTCACATCGCTGTTCGAAAGTTTCCGGTTGAGCAATCGATTGGAAAGCCAATTGCCTCGCATGCGGCTCTTTCTGGTAAACGATCACGATCTCAGCAGCATTGGACTGGGCGAACTCACGCTGAAGCTGACGCAACCCGGCGGCAGCACGTCGAATGGGCGGTCAGGTGTAACCGGCTTTGATCACGACAATATTTTTGCCTCGATATGCCGACAGTTGAACAGCCTGACCGTCCAACGTTTTCAGTCTGATATCTGGCGCGAGTTCTCCCACCGCAGGTTTCGATTTCTCGAACGTACGCTGATCGTACTGTCCTGCTCGCCGCATCTCCATTTGCTGCGCCGTCACACTCAATCGGAAGCTACCGGCATCTTCTACCAAGAACCCGACAAACGAAAACAAAAACATGAAGGGCAGGGTGGTTCGTTTATTCATTTTCCTGTCTTTCCGGTATCGGTTTTGGATTGGGCATCACGTGCGACTCGAAAACCGATATCATCGGTCATGACTGTCGGGCTTTGACGCATCCGAAAACTGTTTCGCAAATACATTCCATCCAGCACGAACGAACCGCCTCTGAGGCTGTGATTCAAAGTCGTTTCCATGTTCGTGAAATCCGCTCTGCCTGACATCCATTCAAAAACGTTTCCTGTCATATCCCACAAACCGAAAGAGTTTGGCTGGTACGATCCGACCGGCTTGAGTTTGCCACTCTCCTGGTTGGCTTGCGACTGTTGGTAAATGTTACCGTAAGAATAGATATAAGACTCGGGGCCGCGGGCCGATTTTTCCCATTCCTGTTCACTGGGCAGTCGAATGGCTTGGCCCGATTCAGCAGATAACCAATCGCAATACGCTAAAGCGCCACTCAGACTGACCATCACCACGGGCATCTCGGCGGCGTCCGCAATCGTCGAGTCAGGAACAAATTTCCCTTCTGCATTTTTTTGAATCAGGCACTTCCGACTACGTAGATCGATCCATGTTTCGTCAATCATTTTCTGGCTGCTAAGAAAGTCGGCAAACTGGTGATTGGTAACTTCCGTTTCTCCCATCCAGAATCCAGGTAAATTGACGATCCGCGCCGGGCGCTCATCTTCTCGTCCTACACCCAAGGTATCGCCGATGACCGCTGGGCCGGGTGGAATCCAACACCAACCGGGCTCTGGCTGAGGCACAGGCTCAACTTGGATGCTGATCCTGCGATTCGGAACAAGCGGAGCGATTGCTGGAACCGGACATTGGACGCTTCGATCGTCGGATCGCAGCAAGTAGAACCCGGAATCAACTTCCAACCGAGCTTCCGATTCGATTGGACGCTCGATTGGAATCCGATCGTTTCCGAGGATCCGAAACAGACGCAGTTTCATGGGTTGTCGATTTTCGATCTCCAATCTGACTTGGCCTAAACCTTGCGGCTGAATGACGGGTGAGCCACCGCCCAATTCGCGAGCTTGACCGGAGCTTGGCAGAGCATGACCTTCTTCTGATTCCGATCGCTGACAGGATGAGCTGAGCGCTGCGGCAAAAATGAAAATTGAAACCAGTGTTCGCGTCCGTCGTAACGCTCGCCGGCCAATCGTTCGGCTTCTTCGATTCGAACTCTCTGCCACGATTCACCTCCTTCACCAACGCGCGATGCGGCCAACAAGAGTGCATATTACGTCGAAAAGCAGCCACCCTTTAACGTCCGATAATGTTTCTTATGTTCGGTTAGAGCCCCGTGTTTTCCCGTGTATTCATGATTTTTGGTTTCAGGCCGGGAAACCTGCTTCGGTCGCCGACCGTTTCACTGGCTAAGCCGTTAAGATGCCCGAATCGACTTCGATCGAAGATGAACTGCGAGCGAGCTTGCAGAAGCGTGATGCAGAGTGCTCGCTCATCCACTCACTCACGGCTGGCAGGCGAACAATGGACGACTACCGCTGAGCACTGTTTTCGATCGCGCGACGAGTCCCGTCGATGGCTCGGTCGAGTAGATCTTTTGAGTTGACTCGGAAGTTAAGATCAGGCCAACCGTTGGCCGTTTGACCTCCCGCTGTTTGCGCTTGCGATGGCGTTTGAGGTGCCGTCGGTTGCGGACGGACTCCAAAACCAGAATTGATTGGAGCCCGAGTTTGATACTGCTGCTGACCAGCGGGAACTTGATAACCGTTGCTGCCCTGATATCCGTCCTGAGCGTAACCGGTGTTGGTGGGCGTCCGGGGTTGTCGCTGAACCTGCCACTGACCCTGATAGGTTGGTACCTGGTTTGGATTCTGAGTGTAGCTGCCCGACGAATATTGACCGCTGGTCGGAAGTCCGCCGGAGCCTCTATTTGGCTGACCGTAAGGTTGCTGATAAGACGGTGCCGTTGCAACATTTCCGTTGCTGTTTCCTCCCACTGGTCTGACTGAGCCGTTGGTTGCTTGTTGACCATTCTGCGAACCAAAGATCGGTTCGGCATACGGCAGATTGCCATTCGGATCAGCGATCTTGCTGTTGAACTCAGCGATATAAGGATCGATGTACTTGTGGATCTCGGTCGGGACAACTGCAGAAACCTGATTGATTCCTCGCACGATGTAGCCGCCGGATCGTGAAGCATAAATAGCGTTTCGAGCCGTATCACCCAGTAGTGTGACGGCAAACATCGTGACGACCATGCAAAGCAGGGCACCTTTCACCGCGCCCAACAAAGCACCTGCCTGTCGATCAAAGCCATTGAGTTCCATTTCCTTGATACGTCCTTTGACCATGGCGAAAATAGACCAGACGACCAATGACGTTCCAAGAAACAGGATCAACATCGCGGCAAACTGATTCCACGGTTCGTCGGCCGTGATGAATGTTGCCAACTGACCGCGAAACGTAACCGAAACAAAGTAGCTGAGAAAAATCGCAGCGACGGATGCGACTTGCCAAGCCAAGCCTTTCCACAGCCCGAACAGGATCGCACCAATGAATATGATCAGCATTACCAAGTCGTAAATCGACATGGGTTTCCTCCGTGAGTGGTTTTCAAGATTGCTGAGGGATTAGACTGAAATCTTGGTAGTAACTCAATAGAAATCCGATCGACAATGGGCGGTGGTTGCGGTGGGGATCGGGTTTGAAACATCCGCCGCGAGAAACTTAATTGTTTTTGCTAGCGTGCCCTGCTCCTTCGGATCGGGATTGAGTCTCAATCGCGCATCGTTGTCTAATAGTCGGGTTGGACCAAGGCAGCGCACCAACGCGTGCTTGTTGCAGTCCTCTTGCGAAAAAGGATTTTCGTTTTTCTGATTCATGGCTGACTTCAAAACTCATATTACGGCCAGCACGTCACTCGGTTTGATTTATTCGACCGCAGCGTATTACACGTACGGCGTGCCTCTGGAGCACTGCCTGATCGCGGGCGGACTTTGCAGCGCGGCAGGAATGTTGCCTGACCTAGACAGTAGCAGCGGAATTCCTCAGCGAGAGATGTTAGCGTTTCTGTCCGTGTTTGTTCCCATGCTGATGATGCCGCGTTTTCAAGCGATGGGATTGTTGCCCGAGCACATGGTATTGGCTTCCGGAGTCCTTTATCTGCTGATTCGATTCGGCGTGGGAGGACTGTTCAAACGTTATGCAAAACATCGAGGCATGTGGCACAGTATCCCGGCGGCACTGATTGCGGGAATGATCACCTTCCTAATCAGTTTTTCTGGAACGACAGAGATTCGCATTTTCAAGGCGTGGGCAGTGGTGATGGGATTCCTTTCTCATCTGATTCTGGATGAGATCTACTCGGTCGATTGGCAAGGGAAGAAAATCCGCGTCAAACGCAGCTTCGGCACCGCGCTAAAGCTGGTCGGCAAGAGTCCGATCCTGAACATGCTGACTTACACCAAAGTCATCGTGCTGATGATCATGATCGCAAGCGACGACTATCTGATGGATTCTCTCTGCGGGCATGAGCACGGGGAAACCAAGTCTGGCTTCGACTGGGTGATGCATTTCATTAATGATCATGACCACGGGCACGACCACGCGGCAGCCGGTGACGGCAGCGACTTGTTTCGTTAGCCAATTTTGGTGTCTCGCTGGCGAGCTAAAATCGTTTGCGGCTGTCCAGCAAGATCGTGACCGGGCCATCGTTGACAAGCTCAACCGCCATGTCAGCTTGAAAGACACCTGTTTCCGTTTTCACTCCCGCTGCGCGCGTCTGCTGCACAAACTGTTGATAAAGTTCATTCGCAAGTTCAGGCTCGGCTGCGTCGCCGAAGCTGGGCCGCTTGCCTTTCCGAACGTTGCCGAGCAAGGTGAACTGGCTGACGACCAACAATTGACCGCCGATGTCGGTGACAGAGAGATTCATTTTACCAGCGTCGTCCTCAAAGATTCGCAAACCCAGGATTTTGTTCACTAGGTAACTCAGATCGTTTGAGTCGTCTTGCTTTTCAACGCCCAACAGAACCAGCAGCCCTTGCGCGATCTCACCAACGATTTTTTGATCGACGGTGACGGAGGCTCGAGAAACACGCTGGATGACGACACGCATGGATTCTTGTTTCCGTTTCTTGATTCGCTCTACCCTGCCCTGCACCGGTCAGTCGAGGCCTACGTTTACAATCCGGCAAATGGTCCGACTAGCGCAGCCTGCTATCGTCATTCGGGCGAAGTTTGGACAAATACTGCTGCGTCAAATCGGTTGCCTCAAGGTTCTCACTGCGGAGCACAAACTGATCCGCGGAAACCGCATCAACGGCTCGCGGATTCTGAAACTGAATCGTAACAATCGGCTGAGCCATCGTGCGATCGTTGCGATTTTGAAACTGATAAAACGTCAATTGTGATGGAAACAACTCCCAGGCCGACGTTCGAACCAATGTGACCTCGACGGCGTGAGGAAGATTCGGAGGTAGTTGCGACCACGCCAGACCGGCATCCAGTTGTTCGGATGTCAGGTGATCCCGCAGCAAATTTTGCAAGCGACTTGGTTGCCACGTGCCTCGCAGCAACCGAACACTCCCTGTCGCCGTGTTTGATTCTTCCACGATCGCAAACCGGAATTCATCAGCGAGATGCTGCAACAGCCCAGCCATGCCGCTGGCCATTAGTTCTCCCGGAGCCAAAGGTATGCCATCACCGCCCGTGCTGGATTGTTTCGCGCGGTTCGATTTTGAATTTTTAATCTGTTGAAGGTCGTAAAACTCAAGTGTCTGCTGGTCGTCGATCCGATCTTCGTGCAAACGATAGACAAAACGCCCGTCGCACAAATTAGTGATTTGCTGCTGTGGAGGGGTCGACGGCAGCCCATTCGTATTGCCCGATGAAATGGAATGAAATGCCAGCGAGGTACGCGTTTTTCCTTCACCCCGCCCTGCTTGAAGATACCCTCCCGAACCGACCACCGTCTGTCCAAAGAAATTGGCTCGCACGACGACGCTGGATTCAAACGCCGGACCATCGTCGATCATGTGCCGAGCACGTCGCAACATCAGGTCGGCTCGGTCAGCGGTGGACCCATCGGAGCGAAAGTCGCTCACTGGTCGCGGGTTTCCCAAAGTGACCGGGATTGCCGGTGAGGATGAATCGGGAACAACGTAAGCGGCTTGCCGAACAGCAGACGCCAAGTCGTTGGGCTCGATCGCGTCGCCCGAATATTGTTCAAGTAAATCGCTTCTGGTTTCAACGGTCGGGACAACTGCGTCTCCTCCAAATCCCAACGTATCACCAATCAATTGGCCAGCCGATTGCCAGCTTCCAAGTGCAACTCCTGCCGCTAGCAGGCAAAACGCTATCGTTAATTCCTGCTTCATGAACCGATTGTGCGGATTCTTCCAAAGAAATGCATTGTAGGACGCCGAATGAGGACCAAGGCAAGAAGCCTGTCGGTGTATCGGAGTCGCTGCGACCTGATTGCATCTTAGAAGCGCCGCGAACTTGGCGTCCATGGCAGTTTTCTTGATCGAGCCGACAGATCGATGGCGTCTCGGTCGAGCCGCTGTGTTGAAACGAAAAATGATGACCGCGTCGATGGACGCAACAAACTAGAAACGCTCGGTCGGCGTCGCCAGTTGAGCGATTGTCACACGAGTAATCTCAGGGGGAAGACTGATGTACGCAAGATTTGTCACGGGCCTGACGTTGCTGGCAATTGCCGCGACGACCAGCACGGCCAACGGCCAGATTGCCCTGGCTCGCACGGGGACTCCCCATAGCCACAACCTGCCACCGGCTCAGATGCTAATGGAACCCGGCCCAGGCGTCGGTGGCCCAGGCCCCGGTGTCTTGAACGCTTCGTCGCTGCCCGGCGGCGAGATGGGCGGACCGGGTTACGGGCCCTTCGGCGCGGTGGCTCAGCAATCTGTTCAGGTTCTGTTTGACAAGCCAGAAATGATGAACGTCAACTGGGACATTTCCGGCATCGGTCGTTATGACTCGGTTCCGCTGACCGTTCCTGGGCGTCAAAATTTTGCTCAGGGTGGCATCTTCCGTTTGAAGATCAGCAACATCGACGGTCGTCCGGGGATGGAGCTTTACCCAACACTGGAGATCGGAACCGCTTCGCCTCGCACCGCTGCGTACCTAGCTCATAGTGCGATTCCCATTCAGTTCACTCAAGAAGATTTTGATCAAGTTGCTGCCGCGAACTTTGTCACCAAAGTCATCTACGTTCCCGATCCCAAGTACCAGGAACTGGCCTTGGCAGGCGTCGACACGCTAGTCAGCACTCGACTTGATCCGGGCGTCGACCCGATTACCGAGGCTGATCGTCGCGGTTCGATCCTTGCGATCGTGCGGATGGGCAACAAAGACTTGGAAGTCCCCGGTCAAGATGCCTCAATCGCAGCAGGTGCATTGCCAATGAGCGGCGGAGCAACGGGACGCGGCACAACCGATTACATTTCGGGGGTAACCGGGCCACACTACGGTCTGCCTTCGACCGGAACGAACATTGGCTTGCCGGGACCACCCCACATTCCACTGGGTGGCGAAGCTGGTCTGAAGCGTTACGTCATGCACAACCACACTGCCATGCAGATTCCTCGGCCGACTCGCAACGTGAATGTTCACGTCAAGCAGAAGCCAGGACTGAGTTACCCGCGTCCGGTCGACCGTGTCTTGATCAAGGAGAACACGATTCGCCCACCGCATCAGAACACTCAACCCCCGGCCAACATGGTTCAGGGACAACTCCCGCAGAACTGTGCTCCGACTGCGGTTCCGTTCATGGGAAAACTGAGGCGATAGTCGCCTTAGATCGAAACGAAGCCGCGACAGCGTTCTGCTCTCGCGGCTCTTTTTTGATTGCTGGATTTGCTCCGAGAAAACGTTCGATTCCTGAGTGCTGACCCCATCCATTCATCAGCCCGTTCAAGAGAGTACGCTTTGACCCGTTCGCAGAAAACATCTCGACAACTCGTGGCTCAAACGCTGTTGGTCGCGGTCGCGATGGTGGTCATCAGCAGTGATGCTACCGGGCAGATCAAGCACAACCGAGTTCGTAGCGACATGGCTCCGGGACTGGCCGCCGAGCGATACCGGAAGGCCGATCCCGACTTAGCCACGGTCACTCAACCGGTACGGATCTTCGCTCCCACCGAGACGACGATCTCTGTCCTGTCCAACGGTCGCGTGTTGACCACGTCGTCATCCAGTGTCACGGTGGGCCTGGCCGTAGGCCCGGTCTACCAAGTGAAAGTTTCTGGCTTGAACTTGAACGAGAGCGTTGAACTTTATCCATCGATCGAATTGCTGGGTCGCTTGTATCCGCCAGCGGGACTTGAAAACCGGTTCCCCATTGAAATTGAAATCACTCGCGATGATCTGCTACAAGTCATCGATGGCAGCATGGTCACGAAAGTGATTTACCTCGAACACGGTGACATGGTCGTTCCGCATCAACACTCGCCCGATGTTCAGCCAACCTTCGATGTCGGGGCAAATGAAGATCCATTGCGAGCGTCTCAATCACTTGGCCGTCCAATGGCGATTCTGCGAATTGGCTCTCGCGTGCCGCTCAACGGAAACCCGGCCGATACCCTTCAAACGATTGGTCCGGCACCTGTTCTGCTTCCCGAGCCTGTCCAGTTCAGCCTGACCGATCAACTCGACCGCCCTACCCTGCCCCGAACGGCGAGCCGCTTGCCCAATCGCATGCCACCTTCGAACCTTCCGCCAGTGGTGACCACCAATCGCTCGACTGGCGGCAACGTGAACGCATTGTCCGCCCCCATCCGCAATTGACGATCGGCAAATCATGCAAATCTCATGCAAGAATTTGGCACAGTGCCTTCGCCGTACCGCGCGCCGCGTCGTTCCAATCGGATTCGCGTTGCTGCTGCTGGCTACGGCGCCATCGCTATTGTGCGGACAGATCGACAGTGTTGTTCAGTTAGCCATTGAGCCGGAACAGACGCACCCGCGCGCATCGTCCATCCCTGAACGAGATGAACACACAACACGACTGGCTCAAGCCGCGTGGCAGTCCGAAGTTCTGGGTTTCGAAGAACCTAGTTCCGGCTTCGCACGTCGTCCGAGAGCAACTCGATTGCCTCGCCGCGACAATGCCGCCAAGAGCAAACCAAAGTTTGGCAATTTTGGCGGCTTTGGCATGGTTCAACAGACCACTTGGGAGGAACCGGCAACGGAACGAGACGACCAACCGACCCGACGTGACGAATACGTTTATGACGGCAGCGACCGTGGCTTGAAAGTCAAGGTCGATCGCTCATGGAACATGATCGGGCTCGACAGCGAAGACACCATTGGACATTTCGATACGCTGGACGGTCGCCGACTGGTATCGCCCAGCAACCGAGTTTCCATTTACGCCCCGCGTTTTGGTTCTGTCCGTCGAGTCGACCGCGTGTTCAATGCTCGTCTTAGCCAACCTGCTGGCACAGTAGACGAACTGACTCCAGTTGCAAAATCCAAGCAAGCCGACTTTTCGACATCCAACAAACAGCACATCGCCGTCGAACGTTATCAGGGCACTCGCCGAGCCAGCGGGTTCATCGATCAAACTCGCGGCGTGTTGGTCGACAACACGACTGAGCTTTATGAATTCGCAAATACGTTTGCTCCCTACGAGCACCTGTCATTGATTCGCCTTGGTCGGTTTGAAGAATCCCAGTCCGCTCGTCTGGCACTGGGGATGCAATCGGCCGCCGTCTGGCAGGATGACATGGAACTGCAAGTGATCGTCGATCGAGTTCAACCTGTCATCGTTCAGGATGTCGCCAAGGTCCAGCAGCTGGTTCACTACGAAACCGATGGCGATAACGCAATTCTGCGAGTCGTTAAAATCGCCTCGAAGATTGCAGCGCGAGCCGGAGAGAAAGTCCAGTTCACGATCCGGTTCGACAACCTTAGCAGCAAACGCATTGGTAACGTGACCTTGATCGACAACCTGACGACTCGCCTGGAGTACATCAAAGACTCGGCTGAGTGCTCGCTTCCCGCGAAGCTGGTCACGTCTCGCAACGATGTCGGATCGACCACACTCCGCTGGGAGATCAAGGATCCAATCCCCGCCAGCGAAGGCGGCATCATCCGGTTTGAATGCCGCGTACGGTAGTCGTCGTCACTTGCCGAAGCGAAAGGCGACACTGATTGATTTACCGCACGCTCCGTATCGACTAGCGAGTCCTTACGATGGTTGACGCATTCGCGCGTCGTCGACAAACATGCCGTCGGGCAAATCAATTTTTTCCTGCTCAGCGGCAATTCGTAACTTGTTGATCGCACGAGCTTCGATCTGGCGAATTCTTTCTTTCGTGACGCCCAGTTTGGCTCCAACCTCTTTCAAAGTCTGAGGCTCTTCGCTGTAGTCCAGGCCGAATCGGCTGATAATGATCGCCTGTTCACGATCGTCCAGCGTTCCCATGATCTGACTGATCTGCTCTTCGCGCCGTTTCTGATCCGCTTCGACGGACAACGGATCGGAGCGCTGATCGGCGTGAGCGAGGAATAGCTCTTCGGATGTCGGGCGGAAACGCTCTTTCTGACGAAACTCACCAGGAATCGTGCGAGCAAAGTTCTTCATGATTGCCCAACTGGCATATGTGCTGAATTTGTTTCCACGCGAGTAATCAAATTTCTCAACTGCGCGGATGAGTGACATGTTTCCGTCACTGACCAGTTGGAAGAAGTCCTCGCTGGCGTTCACGTGCCGTTTGGCGATCGAAACCACCAGACGCAAGTTCGACTGAACGATCCGGTTTTTGATCTTGACCGCTTGGTCGTACAATGACTCAATCTCGTCCATCAACGAAGCCTTCGCCCGCGTGACGTCAAGCGACTCTCGCAGTTTGCTGGCCTTACATTTCAGGAAATTGTATTTGCGGAAAAGATACTGCTCCTGCTCGCGATTAAGCAACGCGACCTCATACAAAGAGGCCAAGTATCGAGGCAACCCAGCGGGTGGCTTGGTCTTCCGAGGCGCTTTTTCCAGTTCGGGCATCGGGGATTCGACGATTTTCTTGAAGGCCGCCTTGCGATGAAATTCTTGGTTGTCCATGAAATCCAGTGGCAACTCCATGATCGCAGTGGCCCGCATTTCGTTGATCACGCGATAGACCGTCGTCCGCGTGCGGCAGTAACGTCGTGCAATCGAGTCAGCCGATTTACCGGCTTGAAAATCTGCGTAGACACGCTCCTTTACTTCCAAGTTCAATGGCCCTGTCTGATCAGGGAAGATTGAAATCTCAGGGTTCGATGCATCGAACTGTTTAATAGTGTAACGAATCGTTTCAACACTGCGGTCCATCTGACGGGCAATCCGACGGGTCACCTCCGCTGGACAACCACCCGCTCTGGCCAGACGACGAGCCCGGTCGATAATTTCTTCCTTATCAAGATGCGTCAACTGGCTGAAACGCTCACCGCGTTTTACCTTGTCGCGGTTATTCTTCACGAACTGATCGACGCTGGTGTGCAAGAAGCCGACTCGTTTGCGACCGCCATCGAAAATGAACTTGCGGCTAACCAAACCCTGCCGGCGCCACCGCGAGATCGTCTTGGTCGAAACGTTGAACATCTTGCTGAGGTCATCGACCGTATGAACGGGCTGAGCCATATCATTGGCCGCCACATTGGCAGCTTCTGATAGGTCCTCGATGAAACACAACAAATCATGGCGGAGATCTTCGGTGCCGATTTTGATCACCGGCGCGTTTTCCGGGCGGAAGCCTGTCAGCCGGAACGAGATGAATTCGAAGTTGTAGTCCCGCCCATCTTTCAGGTCGCGCAGCAACCGTTCGGCGCAGTCTACTTGCTCGAGCTTCCGCTCTCGCGGCGCAAAGCGAACCTGTTGGTCACGCAGTTGGGCGATGAAATCACATTTGTAATCGGAATGCATAACGTTCTCCTTTGTATGCCTGACTGCAATCAGTCGGGCCAGTTCGAGGCCATCCGGGCCGCATCCGCTATCAGAGATAGCATACGGTTTCAAACAGACCTCGGTTCAAGTAGGGGCTGCGAGAATCCTCTCAAGCCAGCCTTTTTGGCGAATATTTGCTCGCTACGTACCCTTTGATGCAAACGGCGTTCCAGTTAGTCACCCAAGTGTCTTGTTTTGACATTTTTATCGTTAATTTGCCTTCAAACCGAAGTGAAAGCGTTCTTGCCGCACCGTATTCAGAACGAGGAATCGTTGCGAAAGGAGACGAGTTTGTTCGATTTGAGACAGCAGCTGTCCGATATTAAGACACATGCAGGCCCCGCAATGTTCCTTGCATTTTTTCGCTTTCGCCCCGATTCGCCTATTCTTTTGGGTTTTCCGATGCCAGTTGCAAGTCAATTCTGTGTCCGTTCGTTCTGCATCTGTTGCTTGACCGGGAAGCTTTTCGTGGCGGTAGCACTCGCGGTCAGTGTTTTCGTCATTCCCGCTACTGCTGCTCAGACGGTTGACATCAACCTTGCTTTTGACAAGTCGCAACAGTGTCAGGTCGTCAGCGAATACCTGCATCAGGGTGACGTCGTGGTGCCCAAGGCCAACGACAATAACCAAACACAGTCCCTGCCACTGAGGGTTCAGGCTCGCATGGATTTCTTTCAACGATACACGGGGAATGATTCTGAAAATCAAGCGATCCGATTTTACCGAGAGGCTGAGTCTTCGATCCGCGTTGACAATGGCGAAACAGCCGCGGTTCTCCATCCGAGCAATCGCCACATTGTCACTCGGATCGCCCCTGCTTCCTCGCGACCGATTCAGGTTGCCTCCCTAGGCGACGCCTTGCAACAGTCTGAGCTTGACCTTTTGCGCAATCCGGGTGACCCGCTGACCGTTCCATCGCTCGTCAATCGCAAGCAGGTGTCAGTCGGTGACAAATGGAAGGCACCGGACGAAGCGCTCGGTTGCTTTCTGGCGGTTGATCAAGTGGTCGCCAGCGATGTGCATGTACTGCTCAAGTCAATCAAAAATGGACAGGCAAAAATCTATCTTGCTGGCAAGGTCACCGCAGAGGTTGACGATGTAAACACGGAGATCGAACTGAGCGGATTGTTGCTTGCCAACTTGCGAGATGGATCGTTTTCTTCTCTGCGGCTCGTGACTCGCGAAAAGCGAGACCAAGGCCAACTGGCTCCCGGTTTCGTGGGTCGTACAAAAATTGACACGCGCCTGAGTGCGGTCAAGCCGACCCGGCAGCTGTCCACTCCCACAATCAAGCAGTTAACAGCGGGCAAGAAAGTTGAACAGCGATTAAAATGGGTCTCGGGTGCCGGAAGTTTTCAAGTCCAATACGAACCGGCATGGCGCTTGATTGCATCGGAAAAAGAGGCCGCAATCTTACGGTATCTGAATCAAGGCGAACTGATGGCTCAATGCAGCATCGTTCGCTTGGCTTCTCGCCCCGCCGACAACCCTTTGACTTTGGCTGCGTTCAAGAAAGAGGTTGCGGCGATGGTCGCTGCCGACGAAGACGCGAGCCTAGAATCTGCAGAGCAATTGAAGTCGCGATCGGGCTTGAACATTCTTGAGGTTCAAGTATCCGGAGTCGTCGAAGCTGTGCCGCTCAACTGGATGTACTTTCATGTCTCCAGCAACGATGGCAGATGCGTCACGTTTGTATTCACTCTGGAAAAGCAGCTTGCCAGCGAAGTTCGCCCCGCCGCTCGACAGCTGGTCAACAACTTGACGTTTCTGATGCAGAAAAAGGTGAGCGCGAAGTCTCAGGCGAAACGAGCTCAAGATACTTCGCGGCACGTTCGTTGAAGCGGGGCTCGCGTTCGTTCGAGCGAAGGCTTGCCTCGGGGACTTGGGTTGGCGATTTCAGTTTGGGCGGAAGTGGATTGTGACTCGATGCCAATCGCAGGTGGACACAGGCGGCACGATCGCGGATCATGATCGGATTGATTGTCAATTGATTTACCGATTCAGATCCAAACCATGCTTGATCTTCACGACAAAATTCAGGAAGCCGTCAACTTCATCCGCAGCAAGTGGGCCACTCCTCCCAAAGCCGGAATTATTCTCGGCACGGGACTAGGCTCTTTGGTCGAAAATATCGACGTCGCCGCATCGATTGATTATGAAGACATCCCGAACTTCCCCAAGTCGACAGCGACATCTCACAAGGGACGTCTGGTCTGTGGATCGCTGAACGGCCTGCCCGTCATCGCGATGGAGGGGCGACTTCACATGTATGAAGGCTACCCACTGAAATTGATTACGCTGCCAGTGCGCGTGATGAAGGCACTGGGTGCGAATTTGCTGGTTGTGTCGAATGCCTGCGGCGGGCTGAATCCGTATTACAACTGCGGTGATATCATGTTGATCGAAGACCAAATCAACTTGATGGGTGACAACCCGCTGATTGGGATCAACGACGACCGACTGGGGCCTCGGTTTCCTGACATGTGCGAACCGTACACTCAGTCACTGGTTGATCGAGCCCTAACGATCGCTCGTAGCGAAAATATTGTTGCGCACAAAGGAGTCTTCGTGGCAGTTGCGGGCCCCAACCTAGAAACGCGTGCCGAATACAGATTCCTGCGAACGATTGGAGCCGATGTCGTTGGCATGTCAACAGTTCCCGAAGTGATCGTGGCCGTCCACGAAGGAATGCGAGTCGTCGGATTCTCTGTGATCACCGACATGTGCTTGGCCGATGCGCTCAAACCTGTCGATGTCAACGAGATCATCAAAATTGCTGGAGAAGCCGAACCCAAACTGACAAGACTGGTCATGGGCGTACTGGCCGGAGAAGCGTGATGAGCCCCTCCGCTGCCGACGATCATTCGTTGGACGCCTCCGCTGATCGAGCTGCCGATTTCATTCGTTCGCGGTGGGATCGATCACCCCAATATGGAATCGTCCTTGGCACCGGTGCAGGTGACGTGGCGAAATCGATTGCTGTCGAGAAAACGATTCCGTATGCCGATATTCCCAACCTTCCCTCCAGCACCGCGTTAGGACACAAGGGGCAATTCGTTTGCGGACGCCTTGCTGACCAAGAAGTAATCGCGATGGAAGGCCGTTTTCATTTGTACGAAGGGTATCCAGTCGATCTGGCAACGCTGCCCATCCACGTGATGCAACGACTGGGAGTTCAAACGCTGTTCATCAGCAATGCGTCGGGCGGCATCAACCCGAAACTTGGCAGTGGCGAGATCATGGTCATCCGCAGCCACGTTGATCTCATGTTTCGGTCGACTGAGGCGATGAATGCCAAAACCACAGAAACACGTCCGACCGTTCTCAGTGACGTTGCTTACGATCAGTCTCTGATCACGCTGGCTGAAGAGACCGCTCGGCGAGGCGGGTTCCCGCTGCACGAAGGCGTTTACGCTTCGATGTTGGGCCCGAACTACGAAACGCGAGCTGAGTATCGCTTCCTGAGAAAGATCGGTGTGGACGTGGTTGGCATGTCAACCGTTCCGGAAGTTGCCGTCGCTGCGGCTTGCGGTATGAAGGTGTTGGGCCTGTCTGTGGTCACCAACATTGCCAAGCCAGACATGCTTGAGTCCACCTCGGGCCAAGAGGTGATTGATGCTGCCGTTAACGCCGCGCCGAATCTGACTACGATCGTCGTCGAAGTCATTCGCGCGACATCACGAGGCTGAGTCACCGAGAAGCTCTTCGCCACAGATCGGTTTAATGGCCGTCGGAACTTTAAGTGACGGCCAATCATGGAAAAGCCTGTCGGATTTTCGGACTCACAAGTCATATACCATAAGCAGTCACCAACTGTTCCAAAGGTCCTACGGTTGCGACTGGTTGCAACGCCAAACTGGTCCCGATGGCCGTTGCAGCCTGCCTTTCCCGCAAACATCGTTCCCAGATAAGCCTCGACCTCGCAAACAGGGTGTTGATCAACGGCAGGCCGTGCTATTATATGTGATGACTTCTTAACATTGCTGTTGTTCCTCACCGATCGACAACCAACGTTACGAAGTTGGCTCATCCACTTCCACCGTTTCCTTTCCGTACCGCAAGCACCAGTCTGCGAGATGGGTTTTCTTACGTTCATGATGTGTGGATTCAAACGTGTTAAACCAAAGACAAATCGAATTCGAAAAGCGCGAGATCATGCTTCGTGCGCGATTGGGTGGATTTACGCTGATTGAATTGCTGGTCGTGATTGCCATCATCGGTATTCTGATCGGCATGTTGCTGCCCGCCGTCCAATCCGTTCGAGCCGCCGCTCGCAATTCTGCTTGCCAGAACAATCTTAAACAAATTGGTTTGGCGATGCTGAACTACGAATCCGCTAGGCAAAAGTTTCCTCCGGGACAGTCTTACGCCGTCACCGAAGCAGAAGACGAAGACCGAATTGGTTACAGTTGGTTTGCTCAGATCCTCCCTCAGTTGGAAGCTGGAAATATTTTTGAGCAGATCGACTCCTCTCTTCCGCCAACCGATGCCAAGAACCGTCCAGCCATCGCTCAGCCAGTGCCGGTCGCATTATGTCCCAGCGCCGCACTCGTTGATGGCGACCGTAACAATGAAGGAATGATTCTTCAATTCGTTACCGACACGGTTTCCGAGCCTTTCGATCTGGCGTGTTTGGACTACATGGGAGTGGTTGGGCCAAAGGATGGAGACAATGACGTGCTCGATCCGTCGGGCGGCGAGTACGATCGCAATCTGGGGATGTTGCTGAAAATGAGAAAGCGCGATGGCGAAGATGTCGGCCTGATCGCCCCGGCCGTCAAGATAAGCGATGTGACCGACGGGACCAGCAACACAATGTTCGTCACCGAATGCACCGGCCGTGGAGCCAAGGGTGACAAGCCTGATGGCGCCTGGGTTTGTGCAAAGAATAACGCGGAAATTGACCGAGGCGTCAAACGGAAGAAAGCCAAGACATCGCATGAAAAGGAACTGATCTACTCGGACCATTACGGTGGCGCGAACACCTTGTTCGTTGACGGTTCTGTCCGCTTCCAGTCAGATTCGATCGAGGATCAAGTGATCTGGTTCTTGAGTTCTCGCAATGGAGGTGAAGTCACGGCTCAGCAATAGTCTGCCCGGCCCGCCTTCAGTAACCCCCATGACTGCTCTACAAACCAGCCGCTACGAGATGAAGTATCTGATCAGCGAATCGCAGGCCAGTGCGATCCGTCGATTGGTGAAAACGCGATTGGTTCCTGACGAACATTCTCGCGGCAACGCGATGGGATATCGGGTTCGGAGCTTGTACTTGGACTCGCGAAATTTGAAGTGTTACCACGAAACACAGTGCGGCAACAAAAACCGTTTCAAGCTTCGCATCCGATTCTACCACTGCGATGATTCGCCAGTGTTTCTTGAGGTCAAACGCCGAGTCACGGACATGATCCGCAAACACCGAGCGACTGTTTTTCGATCAGCTGCCGAGCAGCTTTTGCGTGGGGCCTCTCCCTCCCCGACGATGCTGCTGAAAAACTCGGCCCACCAGCGCGAAGCTTTGCGTGAATTCTGTCGTTTGCGCGACAGACTGGGAGCCGTGGGGAAGGTGTTTGTCGACTACTATCGTCAAGCTTACGAGTCACAGGGCGGGAATCAGTATCGCGTCACCTTTGATCGCAACGTGTGTGGCAGTGATCACCTAGCAGGTAGTGGCCTGACGATGCCTGATCGTTCTGTGATGACAAAAATCGACGGCGTTGTTCTGGAGATGAAATACCTTGATCGCCCGGCACCATGGATGCTTGATCTTGCCCGTCGATTTGGATTGAAAGCCCAATCCGTACCGAAATACATTGAGTGTGTTGATGTCGTGACGCCCACGTCATACCCAACAGTCGGAGTAAATGCGAATGGATAGTGTTTTGGACTCGATCATGGGTTCCGCCTCCTATGGTGATGTTCCTTTGACAACGCTGATTTTATCGCTGTTGCTGGCTTGCGTGATTGGTCAAGTCATCGGATGGATCTACATGTGGACTCATGTTTCGCCTTCTTACTCCAGATCGTTTTCCGCATCGATGGTCACGCTGCCCGTCATCGTTGCGTTGATGATGATCTTGATGGCTGGCAGTACCGCCATCGCTTTTGGATTGCTGGCCGTTTTCGCGGTTGTCCGTTTTCGCAATGTCCTGAAAGACACACGAGACACAACGTTTGTGCTCTGGGCAATTGTCGAAGGCATGGGTGTTGGAACAATGCACTACGCTGAATCGCTATGCGGACTGATCGTCATCGGTTGCCTGATCGGCTATCTGCGAGTCACCGACTTTGGCGGAAGACACCAATTCGATGCGTTTCTGTCTCTTGATTTGAAAGGCTCCCATTCCAATTTTGAGCAACAGTTGGCATCGATCCTGCAACGTCACGCAATGAAATGGGCTCAGTCAGGAGAGACTCAATTGGCTGGCGACGAAACGAGTATCTCGTACCAGGTTCTGTTGCGTGACCCTGCACGCAGCGACGAATTGCGACAGGATCTGCTCGATCATCAAGCCGTCAAGCAAATGTCGCTCTTTGTTCACGATCGCGACACCGAGACTTAATGTCACCAATTTTTCTCAAGCCAATTCTTTTATTTGCACTCGACTCAATGCCACAATCTTCTCAAACGATTCCGACACCGGTCGGCAGACAGGTTCAACGTGGACTCAAGCGTTGGATGCCCGGCGTCTGCTTTCTGGCCATGTGCGTAGTTTGCATCTGGCTGTCACAGTTTCAAAATCAGAACACTCTTCTGATTGGCGAAGTTGAAGTTTCGGAACTTGTCGTAACCAGCCCGCAAACAGGGATTGTCAATCGAATTTTGCCTGACTTGCAGGATAAGGCTGACCTAGTTTACTCCACTGTCAAAGCGGGCCAATTGATTCTCCGTCTGGATGACGGGACGGTTCGCCAGCAACTTGATGAGCTGCAAACCGAAATGCTCTCGCTATCGCAGAGCGTCGCCGTTGAATTGGCTCGCATCGACTCGATCAGTAATGCAACGAAAGTCGTCGTGAGTGCCGAAACAAAAAATGCATTGCCAGAAAAGCGAACGACAGTCGACGCGGACAAACGGTTGGCGAATGAACTGCAAGCGTGGCGACTCGGGGCGACAACGATCGAACGGCAATTGAAGCAGGTTGAGTTGACTCGGCAACAGCTTGAACTGCGTGAAGTCGAGTATCGGCTGACGAATTCCGAACAAGGCGATCCACATTCAGATTCTGACACCTCGGCTTTGGCTAACGATCTGCCACGACGAAAATCCGAACTGGAACTGGCGGTTGCCAAGTTGAACACCGATCTTGCATTCGATGGAACGGCGTTGGCAAGTGACAAGCTGTTGTCAAAGATCGACGAATCCGGGTTGTCGGCTGCCGGTCGATCCCTGTTCCGCTCCTTCCGCCGACGTTGCCAACTGGTTCAATCACAACTGGCCGCAACGATGAAGTCTGCTGCCACGTTGGATACCTATTCACCAATCGATGGACAGATCGAAAACACTTACACCGGCCCATTGCAGTCGATCGAGATGGGGGGACGAGTATTGAGTGTCATTCCCAGCCACGGCGCCTATGTGATCGGGTACGCTCGCGAACTGAGCGTGCTGCGTCCGTTTGTCGGAATGCCAGTCGTTCTGCGGTCGCCGGTTGATCCGACTCACCGTTTCGAATCGACCGTCGAATCTGTGGGCCCGAAGATTGAGTCGATTCCATCCCGACAACGGGTCAACTCTCGAATGGAAGAATGGGGGCGGCCCGTGCGAATTCCTATTCCCCGAGAGATGGCAGTTCAGCCCGGCAGTGTGCTGGAAATCATCTTCGTCGGCCATCACGGTTCAGAATAGCGGCTATTTCGAGTTCCCTTGTTCTTTTTGAGCCGGACTTGCTAGCACGAACGTTGGCGCTTAAATCTGCCTAGGTCGCGTTGCGAGCGATTGATAAAATCATTCGATTGGATCAACGCTTCGAATCAAGGAAGATCAGATGCTGATGGGATCATCTCGTGCTGTACGCTGGCCGTTTTTGGTCGGTATTTTATCGACCATTCTCGGTGTGACACTTGCCACGTCGAATACCACGAATGCTCAACAAGGCGTAGCTACTCAGTCGCAAGTAGCTCCGAATTCGCCCGAGTTCGCTCAGCGTGTGCAGCAACAGCACGAAGCTCTAATCGCTGCTGAACAACAGGCCGCTCAGCAACGCGTTGCCCAACGTCCGTTTCCAGAACTCCCGCCTGAACAGGAAAAATACCTGCACGACTTGCTTGATTATTGGCAACAAAGTAGCGATCAGGTCAAGCAATACGTCTGTGATTTTCAGCGGTTCGAATACGATACCGAGATCGTAAACTACCGTGACCCTGCCACGAATCAACTGGCGGCTCACAGCATCGGCGCCGGGCAGATCCGCTACGCGGCGCCAGACCGAGGCTATTTCGAAACGACAGGCATCATGGACTTCAAGGCTCCGCCCCAAGCCGCGGGGCAGGACGCAGATTACGCTCAACGAAAAACGAACGGTCCTTTGGAAAAATGGATCTGCGATGGTCGAAACATCTACGAATTTGACTTCGCTGCCAAACGGCTTTACGAAACCGAGATACCTAAATCGATGCAGGGTGACGGCTTGGCCAACAGCCCGTTGCCATTCCTGTTTGGTGCCAACAAAGCGTTGTTGCTGGATCGCTACTGGGTCCGAGTCATCACCCCCGAAGGCGCGATCAATGAATACTGGTTGGAGGCGTTTCCCAAACGCGTCGAGGACGCTCGTCATTACAGCAAAATTGAGATCATCATTGCCGAAGAGGACTTCCTACCCAAAGCGATGCACATGTACTCGCCGCAGTATGATCCCAAGAAAAACAACTATGGAAGCCGCTACTTTGCCTTTGGAAATCGTCGCGTGAACGCCAAAAGTGCCCAACTACAGGACTTCTTCGGCATCTTTGTCCGGCCTCAAACTCCGATCACCGGCGGTTGGAAACGAGTGACTCGCAGTGCGTTAGAACAGCAGCAGGCAACTCGCGACAGTCTCCGCAGCCAAGACTCGGCCCGAGCCCCTAAAACTTCGGTGCGGTAATTTCCAGACGTTGAGTGAACGGAGTCCTCAAACGCGCCGACAATCCGGGCCTGCGTTCGGCTGCATTTCGCTGGTCACGCCGTTGGCTTAAGCTCCATGTTAACGAGCATAAACGACTGAGGTTCTGACAACGTGAACGGTCTTCGTTGGTTTTCGTTTCGCGTATGCCTTTCGTTTCACGTATGCCGGAACTCGCTTCACATGAACTTTCGACCTTTGACTGGCCGAAGCGCGGTTGATCGTTGCGAGGCGTTGCCGGCTTGAGCCATTTTGAATCGTCCCTCCGTAACCGCTGCCGAAAAACTGCTTGGCCGCGCGGAGCGCCTGAGGAGACGAGTGCGTTGCCGCCCATCGATCCGCCTCGAACTCTGCCTGCCGTACGCTCATGTTTCTGTTCAAATGCCCAAGACGATGGTGAGCAATCTCGTGAGCTCGAACGAATTCACACAAATCCGGTCGACGACGACACAAGTTCGCATTCAGCATGATGACTGGCTTTCCACTGCGATCATACGTCGCGAGGCCAAGATCCGGCAATCCAGAACGATACACTACTCGCTGCGCCTGAACTGGCTGGCAAACGAAGAAGACAAAACATAAAGAACCGGCAACCAGCCACCATTTCGTGGACTTATGCATTGAATCCCTTTTGGTTAGACGCGCACTGTCTCTCGAATTTGAGGAAGCGGCGGCATCGGAACTCAAAATCAGGATGCGAAGCTGGT
>CALFWL010000175.1 GCA_937928215.1 uncultured Pirellulaceae bacterium
TCGACGGAGTGTTTCCGACCGGCGAGTTTGAGTCGTTCCGTTCGCGGTGCAAATACTCGCCCGACTTTTCTGCGAACTTGGTCCGTGACTTGATGACTTGAAGCGCGAGCGTGCCACGGGAGCCTAATCGTCCAAGTCAACCGCGTACGCCTTGAGGTCATCCAACGAGGCGAACTCGATCGCCGACATGTGAGTCGAATTTAACACGACTTGCGGAGCCATTCCGGCATTCAAGGCCTCGACCCATCGAGTGACGCACAGGCACCAGCGGTCACCTGGCTTGAGCCCCGGAAAATCGTACTCGGGCAGCGGCGTCAGCAAATCGTTGCCCGCTTTGGCGCTGAACTCCAGAAACTCGGCTGTCATCTCACAACAGACCGTGTGAGCTCCATGATCACCCACGCCGGTGTTGCAAAATCCGTCGCGATAGAAGCCGGTCATCGGGTCCATGCAGCAGGGCTGAAGGTCGGTGCCTAGGACGTTTTTTGCGGGCATGAGGGTGAGGGTTTCAGGGGGATGGTGTTCGGTGTGAAGTGTTCGGTGTGAAGTGTGAAGTGTGAAGTGTGAAGTGTGAAAAATCGGGAGCGAATTCACGATGCTGAATCAAACCCTCCGGTACTGAAATCTATACCCTGTAATTTGTAATCTGAAAACTGAAAACTGTAGCCTGCAACCTTTTCTCTCCCGATCTTAAAACAGCCCCGAAATATTTCCGTCATCGTCGACATCAATTTCCTCGGCGGCGGGCTTTGCGGGCAGGCCCGGCATTCGCATCATATCGCCCGTGATTGGGATCAAGAACCCGGCACCGGCGGCGATTTCGATTTCTCGAACCGTGATGTTGAATCCTTTGGGACGGCCGATCTTTCCAGGGTCGTCGGAAAGCGATTTTTGCGTCTTGGCGATGCAGACCGGCAATTCCTCCAACCCCAACCGCTTGATCTGCTTCAGGTCGGCTGACGCTTTCGAAGAATATTCGACGCCGTCCGCACCGTATATCTCACGGCAAACGGTTTCAATTTTTTCCGTTGCGGGCTGCTTCCAGTCATACAGCGGTTTGAATGTTCGAGCGGTCGAGTCGACTTTGTTGGCCACCACCGCAGCCAGTTCTTCGGCTCCTTCGCCACCCTCTGCCCAGACATTGGCGACCACGGCATTAAAACCGCGATCGGCACAATGTTGCTGCACCAGTGCAATCTCCTCATCCGAGTCACTCGTGAATTGATTGATCGCAACGACGACATCCACATCGTACTTCTGCGAGTTCTCCAAATGCTTGTCCAGATTCGCCAAGCCTCGCTCGAGCGATTCCAGATCCACCGTCGTCAGGTTCTTCAAGTCGGCTCCACCGTGATACTTGAGTGCTCGGATTGTCGCGACCAGCACGATCGCTTTCGGAGCCAATCCCGCAGCTTGGCATTTGATGTTCAGGAACTTTTCTGCGCCTAGGTCTGAGCCAAAACCGGCCTCAGTGACCACGTAGTCGGACATGGACATCCCCATCCGCGTCGCGATGACGGAGTTGGTCCCTTGAGCGATGTTTGCGAACGGGCCTCCATGAATGATCGCCGGGGTGCCCTCGATGGTTTGAACCAGATTCGGCTTGATCGCATCTTTCATCAACGCCGCCATCGAACCGGGAGCGTTCAGGTCACGAGCGTAAACGGGTTGTTTGTCGTAAGTGAAGCCGACGAAAATGTTTCCCAGTCTTTGCTTGAGGTCCGAAAGATTCTCGGACAAGCACAGGATCGCCATGATTTCGGACGCCGCCGTGATCACAAACCCGGCCTCACGAGGTACTCCGTTCCCCGTACCGCCCATGCCGACAACAACGTTCCGTAGCGCTCGATCGTTCATGTCCATCGCTCGTTTCCACACAACGGTGCGAGGGTCGATCCCCAACGAACGAGATTTTTTGGATTGCAGGTTGTTGTCGATCAACGCGGCAAGCAGATTGTGAGCTTTCTCGATGGCGGCGAAATCACCGGTGAAGTGAAGGTTGATGTCTTCCATTGGAAGTACTTGAGACCAACCTCCGCCTGTGGCTCCACCTTTGATGCCAAACACTGGACCCAGCGAAGGTTCTCGCAGGACGACGGTTGTTTGTTTGCCAATTCGATTCATTCCCTGAGTCAAACCAATCGACATCGTCGTTTTGCCCTCGCCCGCAGGAGTGGGAGAAATGGCCGTCACCAAAATCAGCTTTGAGTTCGCTGCTCGTTCCGGATCAATTAGCGAAAGAGGTAGCTTGGCCTTGTAGTGACCATAAGGTTCAAGTGAACCCGCATCGATATCCAGTTGCTGAGCGATCTGGGTGATCGGCTGTAGTTTGACCGTGCGAGCGATTTCAATATCTGACCCGATAAACTTGGAGTTCGTCGATTCTTTCAACATTTTTCGTCCTGATTGCGAGCGTCGGAAACAGAGCTCATGCTTTGTGCGGTAGAATCCAAAACGGTAAGGTTTTGCGATCAAAATCGCAACCAGCAGAGGTGTCGAGTCTCTGGATTGATGGTTTGCGCAGGCCAGAATTCCAACGCATTGTCTTTCATTTGCATCAACAGATAATCAAGAAGCCGTTTGCCCTCCGTTGGACACCGCACATTTATCAATCCGTCCGGCCAAATCAACGATTTCCGATGCTTTGCCGCTGGACACGGATTCGTTCCAAAATCCGGGAGAAGGGTCAAGCGGCTGAGACGGTGGCCCTAGCCGATCGGTATTTTCTGCAATAATGTTCGACGTTGGGCGAACCGAAGGTTCTAATACTTCCAATATTTTAGGCCGAAACGATGAAGCAAACCAAGATGACAATGCCTGCCCACACGGTGGCTCAACCGCTGTTGTGGCTGATCGCGTGCTCGCTGGTCGCGATTCACACGACTCCCGCCGCGTCTCAAGTCACTGCGGAGGCCGCGCCACCGGCGACGGAAGCGAAATCGAAATCCAAATTTCTGCGAATGCGTAACGACGCCAAAGGCACTCCTGTCGCGATGCAGACCTCGATCGCTCGCTACCGCCCGACCGACGGAGATGTGATCGTCGATCTGATCGGCGCGGTCCACATTGGTGAAGCCGAATATTACCGCACGCTCAATCGCCAGTTCGATCTGTATGACGTTGTGCTGTACGAATTGGTGGCTCCGCAAGGAACACGGGTCCCCAAAGGTGGCAAGAAAGAATCGACAGGATCTCCGTTGGACATGATCTCATGGTTGCAGCGGCAAGCTCAGGCGACCCTTGGCCTTGAGTCTCAGCTGGAGAAAGTGGATTACCAGAAACAACACTTCGTTCACGCCGATCTATCGCCGACAGAAATGGGCCAGAAAATGGCGGAGCGTGGCGACAACGCGTTGACCGTCGGGCTGACAGCGGTGGCAGAAATGATGCGTAAGCAAAACAAGATCTCCAACGCTTCTGGCAAGAACGGAGTGGCTCAGTTGACCGGTGCGGATTTGATGGACATGCTTGACGAGCCGCTTGAGTTGAAAAAAATGATGGCTCAGCAGTTTGCGGTTTCGGGCGTGATGGAAGAGGGGCTTGGCGATACGCTCAACCAGTTGCTTATTTCAGATCGCAATGCGGCGGCCATGAAGGTGTTGCAAAAACAGATTGTCAGCGGCAAGAAGAAGATCGCGGTTTTTTATGGAGCCGCTCATATGCCGGATTTCGAGAAACGCATGGCCAGCGATTTGGGGCTGAAGCCGACCAAGCACGTTTGGATCGATGCTTGGGATCTGACGAAAGCCGGCAAGAGCCCGCTAAAAGGAGGAGCGTCCGGCTTGATGCTTCAGATGATGAAGGGCCTGTCAAAGTGACGTTTATCGCGTTGTGATACTTATCGGTTTGCCAACCCAATGTCATGTCAGCCTCGGGGCAACGTCCAAGAGTGGCGTTCTCCACCCCACCTATCGCCCGATCCCCGTTCTGCTTTGTTCGCTTGCGTGGTGTGGCTTCAGCGTCATCAGCGCGTGGCGGGGTCTGCCGATCTACATGCCTCGGCTTTTGGCCATGGCGTCTTCGGCTTTTTGAATGTAAACCGGATCTTTTGTGCCTTCAAATGCGCGTTGGCACATGACGCTGAGCGCGGAATGGTTGAATTGGTCTTCCGGTTCCAGCTCGACTGCTTTCTCCGCCAGTTCGACAGATTTCACGTACTCTTCTTTCTTGTGGTACAGGACCGACAACGCCAGATAAGCGCGAACAAACTTGTCGTCGATGGCAAGAGCTTCTTCGAGCTTTGCAATGGCTTCATCGT
>CALFWL010000176.1 GCA_937928215.1 uncultured Pirellulaceae bacterium
CACTCACTCACGCATTCGTTCGGTGGGAGAGCAAAACATGGAGAAGAAGGGATGGTTGGTCAGTGATAAACAGCTAGGGTTTCTCGACCATGATCTTCTAGGGGAATTCGTCCGCGACTGAGCCGTTTACCACTCTCTCGATGCCCTTACCGAAAGGCGTGGTACCGAAAGACGAGGCAACGCGAATTCCGATGCCTTGACCTGCTACGGCTTTCAGTCGACTGAACGCAGTTTACTGGTACAGAACACACGCGTACCAGCAGCCGTCACTGCTTTGAGCGACGCCGATCTGCGAAACGGGTCGAGTTCCCCAATAACAACAGTTCTGGATCGCGGACTGAGCCGATTGGTTGGACCAGCCGACACCTTCATATTTTGCATTGCCAAGTCCCCAACCCAGATGGCCCCGCAATCCCATCCTCGCGGCAGAAGCGGCTTTTGTTTGAGCAAGCCCCGAACGGACGTTTGCCGCAAACGATGAAGTTGACGCTCGGCTGATTGGCTGGCGAACGCTCGAAACGGAATACGGTGCCGATGTCGCGTAAGCCGGGTAAGTGGTTGAAGAGAGATTGTTCGAAGGCATGTAAGTCGCTGGAGCAACCGATGCGTCCTGATAGATCGGTTGATTCAGGATTTGGATGTCGTTCAGAGGAACGGCATCCGATAGCACAGGTTGGTACGCGAAGTTCACCTTTTGTGAACAATTCCGGCAGCCTTGCGACCCGGAGTCCATCAACACCTGCCCTTCTGCAGTTGTACCAACGGAAAGAACTGACAAAAACAAAGCGAGTAATCCGTAAATCTTCATTTAGTTTCTCACTGAAACAGTGGACCCGTCACAGAGCCCGAATGTAAAAGTTCGGCCGGCAGAATATCACCGAAACCGAATACGATTGGGTTCCACCGCTTATTTTTCAGCGGCTTTCAGCACGGTCGTGGCAAGTCAGAAAGATCCGTCGTTCAGCCGTCGTTCACTTGACCGCTAGATCAAATTCTTGCACCACGAGACCGTTTGAAGATGCAGCAAAGAAGATACAGCAAACTCCAGCTTAGGAGCAAAGTTTCGCAAGCTGACAGAAGGTCAGTTCAAGTGCTGTCAGTGCGGCTCAAAAAGCGGTTGGCCGTTACGACCTTGCGAATTCATGGCAAACTGCCGCGGCAAGTGCGGACTCGGAAAAATAGCCAACGTGCTGCAAGCCTTTAGAATCTTCCGACAATTGGTGACGGTCTACGAGTCCTGAGTCCGTAAATTCGACAGGCTTTTGAATGATTGGCCGCCACTGAAAGTTCCAATGGTCTTCAGTTGTGATACGAGCCTGTCACAATAATTTAATTTTTCTTTCTACAGAATCGTCTCGGTTTTCACTCAGATGGCAACGACCGACGACACGCTACCGATCGTTCAGCGCCACGAAATCCCGTTTCGTTGGGCCGGTATAGATTTGACGAGGGCGACAGATACGTGATGTCGGGGAATCCTGCATCTCTTTCCAGTGAGCGATCCAGCCCGGCAAACGACCGATCGCGAACAGGACCGTGAACATCTCGACTGGAATCCCCATCGCTCGATAAATCACGCCGGAATAGAAGTCGACGTTCGGATACAAGTTGCGTTTGATAAAGTACTCATCTTCGAGGGCGACTTTTTCCAGCTTTTGAGCGATTTCGAACAACGGATCGTCAATGTTCAATTTTTCCAGCAAGCGATCACATGCGGATTTGATCAGTTTCGCTCGTGGATCAAAGTTCTTGTAGACGCGATGGCCGAATCCCATCAGACGGAATCCGTTTTCCTTGTCCTTGGCCATATCAACGTACTTCTCAACATCGCCGCCATCTTCGGCGATCTGATTGAGCATTCGTACAACCTTTTCGTTTGCTCCGCCATGCAATGGCCCCCACAGCGCACAGATACCGGACGAGATTGACGCGAACAGGTTTGCATCGGCTGATCCGACCATGCGCACCGTTGAAGTACTACAGTTTTGCTCATGATCCGCATGAACGATTAGCAGCATGTTCAGGGCGTTGACGAAAACATCGTCGGTTTCGTATTCCTCACAAGGAACCGAGAACATCATCCGCAGAAAATTCTCGCAGTAAGAGTCCCTGTTTTGCGGATAAACCAGCGGCTGCCCCAGTGATTTCTTGTGAGCGTACGCGGCGATGGTAGGTAGCTTGGCCATCAAGCGATGGATCGAGATTTCAACTTGTTTTGGGTCATGCGGATCGAGCGAATCCTGGTAGAACGTTGACATCGCTCCGACAACGCTGGAGAGGATGGCCATCGGATGAGCGTCGCGTGGGAAGCCATCGTAAAATGATCTCAAGTCTTCGTGCAGCATCGTGTGCTTGCGGATCGATTCACGGAACTCGGTCAGTTGACCGCCTGTCGGAAGTTCTCCGTAGATCAGCAGCCACGCAACCTCGATAAAATCGCACTTACTTGCCAATTCTTCGATTGGGTACCCGCGATAGCGAAGCACGCCTTGCTCGCCATCGAGAAACGTGATGTCGCTGGTGGTCGAGCCCGTGTTTACGTAGCCGACATCAAGCGTGACCATCCCGGTTTCCCTGCGGAGCACGCCGATATCGATACCTTCCTCGTTTTCGCTACCCACAATGACGGGCAGTTCCAGTTCTGTTTCACCGGTAGACAGCTTGACGACTTTCGCCATGGAGATCATTCCTGATACGTGGGTTGTTTCAACGCGAATGTTGCCTCTAGCTTACCGGTTTTCAGCGACTTGCGAAACTCGACTGGCTCATTTGAGCGTCAACCAAGGCGATTGGAAGGTGAAAAAACTGCGGGCTGGCCGGGCGCATTAGAGCAGAGCCAAGGGGGCGCAGAACGGATCAAGAGCGTCTGCCTTCAGGAAGTCTGGTGGATGAACGACGATTGTCACGCCGAAGCTTACTCCAGCAAGGAGCCGGTCGCGTGAGAGGCGACATCGTTCGATTCGAGTGTGAAATATTCCACGGGAATCTTCTTCTTCAGCTTGGCCAAGTGCTGTTCGAACGCGTCTTCTCGCATTTTCAGCTTCAGCCGCTTTTTGATATCGGCCTGAGCCTCGGTGAATGGTTTGATTCCCGCTTCTTGGCGATCGATCACTCGCACGATGTGTAATCCATCACGCGTTTCGATGACGTCGCTCAGTTTTCCAATCGGCAGACTGAAAATAGCCTCGTCGAGTTCTTTGAGCACTAGCGCATCGCGGCCTGTCCAGTCATGCTGGCCACCTTGGTCAGCGCGGAATCCGTGAGAACTTTTTTTGGCCAAGGCGGGCAGGCTGGCTCCGTGGACCAAGCGATTTCCGAGAGTGACAATTTCTTCCCGAGCATCATCGCGGCTGTCAAAGCGATCGAAGCGGACCATGATCTGTTCCCATTTCGATTTTTCGGCAATTTTGTATTCTTCCACGTTGGCTCGATATTCGTCCAACAGTTGCTGGTGAGTAATCTCGCGATTCAGGTCTAGCTGTTCTCCGATGAAATAGCGAGTCAATTGATCACGCGCCCATGCGTCACGACGCTTTCGCAATGAAGATCCCATGCGACGCAGCAAGGCGTCGTAGTCAGCTGGGTCTTTGACCTTTGCTTTCTTCAACAGTTCAGGCAACGCCTTTTCGTCGAACTCTTTGGCCGCCGAGGCAACGATTTTTTCAATGTCCGCTTCCTCTGGCAAATCCTGCAACGCGCCGACGTACAACATCTTCTCATTGACCAGTTTCGGAAGAATTTTCATGATCAAGCCTCGTCGTTCACGAGCCTTGATCGATTCAGGGGCTCCCCCCATATGTTGCTCAATCAGTTGATTGACTTCCAGCAAAGTGTCGCCGACGAAGATAGGTTCACCGCCGACCAGAGCCAACAACTGAGTCGGTTCAAAGGTCTCCGATCCTGAGGGTCGAGCCGTGACGTTGGATCGTCCGCTCGGTGAAGCATTGGCAGATGAAACCGATGACCTTTTCGCGACGTTCGATTTTACTGAAGAAGCGGCAGATCGCGGTTTCGGCTTGGAACGGAGCGATTTCACGGAGTCAGTCGATGACGCGTTGTCGCTGCCTGTTGACGCAGAGTCAACGGATTTCGGTCTGGATTTTGATTTTGGTGGTCGCAAAGCAAAATCCGAACGACTGTTGAAACCCGCGTCATCTTGTTTCTGCTTGACAACTAGCGAGGAAGCGTTGGCTTTGTTGGAGACCGCTGGTCGCGGGATGGTCAACGCTGGAGCAAGTGTCTGGCTGGGTGCAGGTTGAAGTTCGTTCGATTTTGATCGAAAGTCAGGTGCGGCGAACTCGTTCGAGACCATCTTGCTTGTCCCCGATGTCATTGGTGAAATCGTGCTGGGGCGAATGATCGAATGGTTGGCGCTCATTTTTTGAGCTTGCTTCGGAGCCGATTGAGTTGGCGTAGATCGAGCCATCGAAAACGGCTGCTGCTGAGGTCGAGCCGTCAGATCCGGTTGCTGCAACCAAGGGATTGGCGAATGCGTTAGTTTGCTCGGATCGTAACGTGGGGAAACGGGCGTCAACGGTGGCTCCCAGGTTTCGCTCTCCAACAGCGACCGCACTTTGTTCTTCGGTTGGTCCACGTTGTTTGGTTTTTCGGAAGCTGCAACCAACGGTTGCTTCGAAGTTCCTTGCCGCTTACCGGGCGCCGTCCACTCACTGGCAGCGTCTTCCATTGCATTTAGCGGCCCATCGAGCGTTACTTCTGGAGAATAATAAGGGTCAGGCGTGAACGTGGCGTCTTTATGAATCGGCGTGGCGATGCCTCGCACAGCAGGCGGAGCAAACTGATTGTCGGTCTGAGCAACGACCGTGCTGCTCTCCAGATTAGAACAACAGGCCAATGCAGTAAAAATAACGCCGGTCAACATGTTGATTGCGACGCGGTTAAAACGATCTCTGTTCATGTTTCCGCCAGAGTTATCAATCGGAGCGCACTTTCGTTCAGCGTGAGGCCCGTATCAACCAATCGCTGAAGACTTGCTAAAATGTAAATCACCGGATGAAATGGAATCATTGCCATTTGTACACGAGCGGGCAGCAACTGAATCCGGTAGTTCATGGTTAAGCAAGTCCTGCAACGCCAAGTCTGCATGCGTTACCCAGTGGGGTGCCATTCGCATCCCAATGTCATGCATTTTTGCGCAGCAATCAGCGCAGATTCGGACGGCGGACAGTAGGCGTTTCAGGTCGCTGGCTGCAAGAGCGATTTCACAAGTGATAGCATCTTGTCCGGCTCGATCTTCGCGGATTTCAACGTCACGAGTGCCGTCTGGTCGTCGATGATTCGCATGACTTTGCGACCTTCGGCCAATTGCTCGAACCGGCGACGGTCCTGAAATTTGAAGGTCAGGTACTTGTCCTGAAGGTAGACGGCGGTGACTTGCCACAAGGCGGCTTCCAGTTTCAGCTGGGAAAGACGCATCAGACGCTGGGCGGGCTCTGGCAATGGGCCGAAGCGATCTTCGATCTCGGCTCGAAGTTCTTCAATCTGCTCAAATCTTTCCAGTCGGGTCAACCGGCGATAGAGATCAATCTTTTGCCTTCGGTCGCTGACGTATTCATCCGGTAGAAACGCAGCGACGGGAAGGTCGACCTCGACATGGATCGAGAGTTTTGCCGGCATGTGCTTCAGCCGACGGACCGCTTTCTCGAGCAGTTGGCAGTACAGTTCGTAGCCGATGGTGGCGATGTGGCCGGACTGCTGAGTCCCCAGCAGGTTGCCGGCTCCTCGAATTTCTAGGTCTCGCATTGAGATCGCGAAACCGGCTCCCATGTCGCTGAACGTTTCGATCGCTTGCAGCCGTTTGGCCGCGGTCGGGTTCAAGTGCTTATGAGGTTCGATCATCAGGTAGCAGAACGCTTGATGCTTGTACCGCCCCACCCTGCCTCGCAGTTGATGCAAGTCCGAAAGACCGTAGCGGTCGGCCTCGTTGATGAAGATTGTGTTCGCGTTCGGGATGTCCAGACCGCTTTCGATGATGGTTGTCGCCAACAGGATGTCGTACTTACCGGCGATGAAGTCCGTCATGACATCCTCGAGTTCATCGGTCGGCATCTGGCCGTGGCCAACGATGATAGACGCTTCCGGGACGATGGATCGTAGTCGTTCCTCAATCACACGAATGTCGTTGACTCGATTGTGGACAAAGTAGGTCTGCCCCCCGCGACTCAGTTCTCGCAGGATCGCTTCACGAATGACCTTGCTGTTGAAGCGTAGCACTTTTGTTTCGACCGCCGATCTTTCCTCCGGGGCGGTTTCCAGATTGGAAATGTCCCGAACGCCCACCAGCGACATGTGAAGCGTTCGTGGGATCGGAGTGGCCGACATGGTCAGGACATCGACGCTGTTGCGAAGAGTCTTCAGGCGTTCCTTGTGAGCGACGCCGAACCGTTGCTCTTCGTCAATGATCACAAGGCCAAGGTTGTTGAATTTGACATCTTTTGAAACAAGCCGATGAGTCCCGATGGCGATGTCGACTCGTCCTGACGTAATACCGGCAAGGTTTTTTTTCATCTCCTCGTTGCTGCAGAATCGACTGAGCTTGGCGATCGAAAGCGGAAACTCGCCCATTCGCTCGTTGAAGTTTTTATAGTGCTGTTCCGCCAAGATGGTGGTCGGAACCAGGATGCCCACTTGGAAACCATTCTCAACGGCTTTGAAGGCGGCTCGCATGGCAACTTCGGTTTTACCGAATCCAACGTCACCGCACAGCAGCCGGTCCATCGGAGCCGCTCGCTGCATGTCTTCTTTGATGGCATCGATGGCCGTCAGTTGGTCGGGCGTTTCGCGATACGGAAACGAGTGTTCAAACTCCGCCTGCCACGTCGTGTCGGCACCAAACGCGATCCCTGGTCGGCCATCACGTTTGGCTTGAAGTTCGATCATGTCCGAAGCGAGATCTTCGATCGCTTCTTGGACCGACGCTTTTTGCTTGGCCCACGTTTTGCCTCCGATTTTCGCCAGTACGGGCCGAGTCTTGCTGCCGCCAATGTATTTTTGAACCAGATCGATCTTGGAAGCGGGCACGTACATCCGAGTGCCGCCATGAAATTCGAGCTCAAGGTGCTCGGTGCGTTGACCGTCCTTGTCGAGCATTTTCAAACCACGAAAACGACCGATGCCATGCGATAGATGAACGATCAAGTCGCCTTCACGCAGATCCATAAAGCTGTCTATCGCTTTGCCCAGCTTCTTGCGTCCGCGCCGACGAAGCTCCGTGCGATGAAACATTTGATCGCAGCCAACGACGACCGTCCGCTGGTCTCGCAGGCGATAGCCATCATGAACGCAGCCCACGGTCAAATGAATTCGACCTGCCTGATAGGCGGCCGTCGTCGCGAGGATCTCTTTGACTCGTTCGAGCTCTCCTTCGACTCGGGCAACGACGAAAACGTCCGCAGGATTGCCATTTGGATCGACTCCAATGCGATCCACTTGGATTCGCAGATCCCCAATGTCGCCACTGAATTGCTCGACCGAATCGACCGGCAATTGCCAGCGGGCTCCTAGGTGGCCGGTTGAGACTTGACTGGCTGTAGCGGCGGCAAGATGGGCCAATTCTTTTTGCGTTTGTTCCCAGCCAATGATCTCGTCCGGATTTGAGGCTCGTTCCATCGAGCGTTCCGCCTGTTCACGCAGCCCATCCGGTTCAACGTACAAAACGACGGTGTTGTTACTCAGGTAGTGCGACAGGTGCCCCGTTTCTGTTTGCGCCGGGTCGAAGACGGAGATCTCAATCTGACTGAGGCTGGCGACGCTGCGCTGCGTTGCAGTGTCAAACTGGCGGAGCGATTCGACTTCGTCATCAAACAGCTCGATGCGCACGGGGCCCGTCCAGTCGGTGGCAAACACATCAATGATGCCGCCTCGATTTGAAAATTCGCCGGGTAGTTCAACCGCGCTGGTGTGGTGGAACCCGTTTTCGGTAAGCCATTGAACGAAATCGTTCACATCGATCTGGTCTCCGTCGGCAATGCGACGCACGTTGCCTCGGAGAGCACTGTCGGCGGGGACGGGTTGCATCAACGCATCGACAGTGGTCACGATGATGGGCGATTGGTCTCCGACCAGCAGTGACTTGACCATCCGCAGGCGATCACCGAACTCAAGGTCGATCGCCAAGCTGTTTGCCGCGCGAGGCAGGCAGGCGGGAAAGAGATCAATCGCTTGATCAAAAACGGTGGGCAGGTCGTCCAGCAAGCGATCGGCGGCCTTGGCATCGTTGACCACGACCAGCAAGGTTGGGAGATGTTTCGCGATGGCCGCGCACAGCAGCGCGCACGAGGAACCCCAGACTGAATCGAACGTAGCGTTGCCGCCTTCGGCAAGGGACTCGACGCACGCTTTGAATTCAGCGTTTTGGGAGAACGCTTCGTGCAGACGCAGTAGTTGGTCGGCTGCACTTTCCTGCAAAATGGGCTGATCCATTGGGATCAGTTTACAGGCTGCCGTCGACAGGGTACAGCGGCGTAGGTTGGTGCCAAGAGACTGGTTTTGTTTTGTCTTCGGTCGATGTGACCGGGGCAGGTTGTCTCATGAATTCGGAGTTTCACGCCGACGCAGGCTTCGCCAAGACTCCTCGTAGCCTGAGGCAACGCGACCGAATTTGGTCGGCATTATGTCCAATTTGAGGTAGCCGGAGATTTCTTGTAACTAGACCT
>CALFWL010000177.1 GCA_937928215.1 uncultured Pirellulaceae bacterium
AATCGAATTCGTGTTCGATCCTTGAACGGCTTGTTGACTCGGTCGAGTATTCGCAGTTCAACGGTCACCAGTTTGGAGGAAATCAAATGCCCTCCGTCGGCCAGTTCGTGCCCCCGTTCGACTTGACCTTGCTTGATGCCAGCCAGATTGATGGCGGCACGTTGCCCTCGAGAAACCGAGTCCACCGCGTGGTCATGATTTTGAATGCCTCGTACTCGGACATCGATGTTGCCGGGTTGGATCTCCAGTTGATCGCCCACGCTTAACGTACCGCTGCCAACGCTGCCTGTGACCACGGTGCCGTGGCCCTCGATCGTGAAGGCTCGATCGATCGCCATCCGGAACGGAGCCTTGCCGAGTTCGGCGCGGTCGGTTTTTGCGACGGTTTCGCACGCCTTGAGCAATGCAGCTTTTAACGCATCCATACCGTCGCCCGTTTTTGAACTGGTGCGTACGATTGGTGCGTCCTTCAGAAACGTGTCTGCCACGAGGCCACGAATCTCGTCTTCGACCAGCTCCAGCCAATCGTGGTCGACCAGATCACACTTGGTCAACGCAATGACTCCTGCGGGCAGATCCAGCATTCGCAGGATGTCGAGGTGTTCCGTGGTCTGCTGCTTGATCGAGTCATCACCGGCAATCACCAGCAACGCAACGTCCATCCCGGTCGCGCCCGCGAGCATTTGCCGTACGAATTTCTCGTGGCCCGGCACGTCCACAATGCCAAGACGATAGGGCGGCAGGTCCAGATGAGCGTAGCCAAGTTCGATCGTGATGCCCCGCTTTTGCTCTTCGGGCAGGCGATCGGTATTGGTTCCCGTCAGAGCGCCGATCAGCGATGTTTTGCCGTGGTCGATGTGCCCGGCGGTTCCAAGAATGAGGTCTTTGAGCATGACCGATCTTACGAACTGACGCGAGTCACTGCCACTGGGCTCGCGACATCTGCCAACCAAGCATTAGCGCTACTGTTGCGGTGCCGACCCAGAATGTCGTACCCGTCGACGAATTCGCAGTAAAAGCCGGCGGAAGAAGTCCCCCGGACGCGGTGGCGTGGGATCGCTAAGTTCGACATCTGGAGAAATCAACAGGTCGGATGTTCTGTGGGAAAGAGGGCGGCGTCGAACGCGGCCAGCAAACACGCTCAAACGCTCCTCGAACGATCTCCTCGATGGCAATTGATTTGCAAAGTGGCGGACATTTTCATCAGGATCTTCAAGCATCGTGCTCAGGTACCGCCAAGCACACATCCGTTGAAGACAGCGCGCGACTGCTCGTCGAGTTCGAAGTGAATCGGAATTACAATGCGCCGCCACCACGCTTCCTCCGAACGAGCCGCCGCAGCGTCCACGCAGCCAGATTGCCAGACGAACGACTTCGTCATGCTTTGAACACTTAACGACTCGGGTGAGTTCAACAACCGCTCCCCTTCGCTCTAACGCTTTAATCTTTTCTCTGTGGCGTATGAGCCACGTGGAATCCCGAGCCTTGGTCGCTGAAAGCACGATTTCAAGGAATAGCGCGATCGACTTGGTAGCGTCGGACCCAAGACGATATTTCTTTCCCAACATATAGAACGACCAGTCGTCACTTGGGAAACCCAGAATGTCGGAACGGGTCATCGCGATACGTTTCCTGGCACCAAATTGGCCTAGACGAATGACTTGTCAAAGTCACGGACTGAAAACCGGCAGGTAGTTAAGTGGCATTTGCAGAATAATGCAAGCCATCGCGGCTCCGAACTGAGGCCCCGCTTCGGTACTGCGCCAGCTGCCTTCGTCGGTTTGACTCTTGACCAACTGGTTGCGAATGGCCGGGTACCAGTCGTCCCAGTACTTGCCTCCGGCGTGCCACATGGCCTGGACGGCGTAGTAGTTCGAGTAAAAATAATGTCCCCCGCCGCCTCCTGCCGCCGACGGTTTGAACTTTTGAAGATACTTCAACGCCTTTTCCACCGCTTCACCTTCGTAGATGCCCGCGCTATACAGCGAGGTGACTCCGGCGGCCGTCATCGCGAAGGTCGTGTGGCCACCTTTCAAGGTGTAGCGAAAGCTACCGTTTTTGTTCTGACTGCGTTTGACGTACTCGATGCATTTACCTCGCACTTCGTCGGGGACATCGATGCCAGCGTCTCGGGCTCCGCGCAATCCCATGATCTGACAAACGGTGATCGACAAGTCGGCGTCTGACTTGCGAGGTTGATAACGCCAGCCGCCTTCGGCGTTCTGGGTGTTGCAGGTCAGTTCGACGGCCAAGCGTAGCTTCTGACCGATTTCTGCTTTCTGAGTCATCCCGTAAGCTTGGGACAGAAACAGCATACTGAATCCGTGGCCGTACATGTTCTCGCGAGAACCGTTGTCTGATACCGCGATGTAGCCCGTGTCGCGAACATTTTTCAGAACGTATTCAACGCACAAGTCGATCGCTTTGCCATAAGGCCCCTGCCCCGGAGCGTGACCGGCACACATCAACGCCAGTCCGCCAAGCGAAGCTGTCGCGACGCCTCCGGCCAACCCGCTGTTGGCAAACGCGCCTCGGTTGCGTCCCGATTTAATCTGGGTTCGTTTCAGGTAGGCCAAACCCTTGTCGATGGAGCGTTGCGTCGCGGCGTTGATCAACTCAGCAGGAGACTTTTCATTGACGCTGTCTTTCCGGTCAGGCACGATCGGGGATGCCGTGGCGGGTGCCAACACGGTGGCTCCCACCAGTGGCGCGGCGGCAATTGCGGCGGCCAGACGATGGAACGACCGACGATCCGGCTCATCTGCCGCGTGCGGGGGACATGGCAAGTTTCGAACATTTGGTTTGGCCATCAAAGGCTCCTGCGCCGTGGGTGTGAAGACGGGCTCGCACGTGCGTGGTTGCAGCTGACGCGAATCCCGTTTCATATTCTACGCCTAACCGACGATTCTTCAAAATCGAAACCAATTATACAGATTCTCCAACGATACGTTTGCCGGCAGGTTCAGGTTCGGACGACCGCCAATTGACCTGAACGTAAAAGAGCCGATAATCGACGACTTGTGCCATTGATTTCCAATCTTCGTAACGTTTCCTATTCTGAATTCAGGTAAAACCATGTCGACAGCGACAGCCGATCTTCAAACGCTCGCAATTAACACCATCCGCACGCTATCGATGGACGGCGTTCAGGCCGCCAACAGTGGTCATCCGGGCACTCCGATGGCCCTTGCTCCAGTCACCTATTCGCTGTGGAATGATCACCTGAATTACGATCCGGCCAACCCACAATGGATGGCTCGCGATCGTTTCGTCCTGTCGTGCGGCCATGCCTCGATGCTGTTGTACTCGATTTTGCACATCGCGGGCGTTTCGGCGTTGGGAGAAGATGGAAAGCCGACCGACAAGCCAGCGGTTTCACTCGACGACATCAAGAATTTCCGACAGCTGCACAGCCCTTGTGCCGGACACCCCGAATACGGTTACGCGACAGGAATCGAGACCACCACAGGCCCACTTGGGCAGGGCCTTGGGAACAGCGTCGGGATGGCGATCGCTGGCAAGTGGCTTGCCGCGACTTACGATCGACCGAGCTTCGAACTGTTTGGATTTGATACTTACACAATTTGCAGCGATGGCGATGTGATGGAAGGCATCGGTTGTGAAGCTGCCTCGCTGGCCGGCCATTTGAAACTTTCAAATCTGTGCTGGGTCTATGATGACAACCAAATCACGATTGAGGGTCGCACCGAATTGGCGTTCAGCGAGGACGTTGAGGCTCGTTTCAAGGGACTGGGTTGGCACGTGGTCACGGTCGAAGACGCGAACGATGTCGCTGCGATCGATGCGGCTTATCAATCGTTCAAGGATTGCACCGACAAGCCAACGCTGATCATCTTGAAAAGCATCATCGGTTGGGGAGCACCTAACAAACAAGACACTTCAGGTGCTCATGGATCGCCGCTGGGTGAAGACGAAATCAAACTGGCCAAGCAAAACTATGGCTGGCCTGAGGATGAAAAATTTCTGGTCCCCGGTGAGGTGCTTGAGCATTTTCGCAACACGTTGGCAAAACGCGGTGGTGAATCTTATGAAGCTTGGGCAACGAAGTACAACGACTACAAAAGTAAGTTTTCGGCCGAAGCGACTGAACTTGAGTTGATGCAGGCCAATGAGTTGCCCGACGGTTGGGAAGACACGCTGCCTGTCTTCGATGCGGACGAAAAAGGGATGGCGACTCGTGTTTCGTCGGGAAAAGTCTTGAACGCCGTCGCAAAAGGGATTCCGTTCTTCATCGGAGGATCGGCTGATCTGGCCGGATCGAACAAGTCCAACAATGACGATCCGGACGCCGGGCACTTTGGTGCAGGCGACTACAGCGGAAAGAATTTTCACTTCGGAATTCGCGAACACGTGATGGGAGCGGCCTGCAATGGCATGTCGCTTTCAGGCATCCGTCCGTACGGAGCGACTTTCTTCGTGTTCACCGATTACCTGCGCCCAAGTCTGCGTCTGAGCAGCATCATGCATCAACCGGTGATGTACATTATGACTCACGATTCGATCGGTTTGGGGGAAGACGGTCCGACCCATCAACCGGTCGAGCACATGGCCGCGTGCCGAGCGATTCCGGGTGTGCTGGTGATGCGTCCGGCTGATGCGAATGAAGTTTCAGCGTGTTACAAAGCTGCCTTGTCCGACAAAAAACGTCCCTCGGTGATGGTCCTTTCTAGGCAGAATTTGCCAACCCTCGATCGAACCAAGTACGGCAGTGCCGACGGAGCCACCAAGGGTGGTTATACGGTGCTGGACACCGATGGAACGCCGGATGCGATTCTGATTGGCACCGGCAGCGAAGTGCAAATCTGCCTCGACGCGGCCGCACTTTTGGCCAAGGACGGGGTAAAGGCTCGTGTTGTGAGCATGCCGTGCTGGGAATTGTTTGATGATCAACCGCAGAGCTATCGGGACGAAGTCCTTCCGGCAGGCGTGACGAATCGAGTCGCCGCGGAAGCGGGGATCAAAATGGGCTGGGAGAAATACCTCGGTGCTGCTGGCAAATTTGTCGGTATGGACAGTTTCGGTGCCTCGGCACCTGCGGAAGAACTGTACGAGCACTTTGGGATCAC
>CALFWL010000178.1 GCA_937928215.1 uncultured Pirellulaceae bacterium
ACAGACTCGATTTTTCAATGATGGAGATTTACGGTTAGCACAGTTTTAACATGGATGCTGACGGGGGTCCAACTTTTTTCTCGCAAAAGACTCTCACCCATAGATTCTGTCCCGTCGTTCCCTCCGACGAAGGGTGGTTCAAAGTTGGTCATCCAGCAGGTCTTCGCCATACCCTGGCGGGAAAGGATTGAAAATGTCGTCTCCGCTGGAAGGTTGTTCGCGATCATCGGACGTGGTCGAACAATCGGATCGATTGTCGGGCAGATTAAACTCATTTACCCAATCGATCGATTTGAGTGATTCGCCCGCCGGTTGTTTTTCATCCGGTTCGATGGTGGCGCGATTGGTTGATGTGCCACCTAGGGATTCCAGCAGTCGCTCCCACCAGACATCGCTATCGATCGCGGTTGCCTTGCGTCGCGTGGCGGCGGTTTGGATTCGATGGTCGCTTGAAACGACCGTCAACTGCTTTGGCGTTGAGTGTTGTCGGATGAGTTCTTCAATCAACGTGTCGGCGTCTTCGTAGTCGATGGCGTACATGACTCGGATACCGAGCACAACGGAATCGGCTTCGCTTTCTTTGACTGGCAATCGCTTGGCATCAAAGACGATCGTAGTCGCTGAACGTTCTGAATCTTTCAATCGAGAAGCAGCCGTTGAGATCAAACGTGTCCGTGCGCGCTCCAACGATTGTGGCGTCCGCGTTTTGCCTTCCAGCCCACAAGTGAAAATCAGGTTGTAGCCATCGATGATGGTGGGCATGGTTCGCAGTAACGCCTTCAGGCGTTTTAGTATGGGACGATTGCCTGCCGGAAATTGACACTTGATGATCGGGACGCGTCAAAGACATCCTACAGAGCGGTGTGCTGCAAACACCTGAAGGCGTCACTGCCGACGGTGACCACGTCAGTTGCTTTGAAGATTCCGCACCACTCCGATCACCACTCCGATCACTTTCACATCGCGACTGTAGATGGGTTTCATCTTCTTATTGGCCGGTTGCAGCCGAATACGATTCTTTTCTGGAAACCAGTATTTGAGCGTGGCGTCACCTTCCGAGGTTCGAGCCACTACAATATCGCCCTTGTTGGCGGTGTAACGCTTTCGTACCACCACGTAGTCGCCCGATTGGATGTTGGCATCGATCATCGAGTCACCGTCGACCTCGAGCAAGTAGTTGCTTTTGTGATTCCATATTTCGCCAACGTCGATTCGCTCCTGTTGCTCGACCGCCTCCATCAACGCGCCTGCGGCGACGCGGCCTGCCAACGGTAAACCGTTCAGCTCTTCGTTGGCTTCTTCAGTCAGTACAATCGAACGTGATTTGTGGCTCTGACGAGTGATCAGGCCCTTGTTCTCAAGTGCTTTCAAATGACAAATGACCCCGTTGGGTGACTTGAAGCCCATTTCGTCTTGAATGTCTCGGATCGTCGGACCAAATCCGTTTTCCCGAATCTGCTGGCGGATGTAGTTGAAGATCGTTTGCTGACGTTTGGTAAGCGTTTGCTCTAACACGTGAGGGCCTCGTCTGGCGTTGTTGGGAGCTCGAATGTGCCACCAATCTTATACAAATGTTCAGTTTTTCCAAGTCCGATGCTCGACCAGTCAGCTTGCCGATTCGGATTCTCAGCTCAAGTCGAGTCGCGGACGTTTTGCTTCTGGCTGCATAAATTGCGAGCATCAAGTTTCGCCCAATAAAAACCGAAAACAGGACTTTGCTGGCATCACAACTGATTTACTGACTTGGGAAACGCGAAACATGGGATTTTTGTCTGGAAGCACGTCATTCGAACGTTTTCGCGTCACCGAGGACCCTACCGGCACTTTTGGCGATGATCATTTGGCTTTGCTGGCAAAACATCAAATTGGTGCTTCGGCGTCAAACTTGTATGAGCAACCAGAGTTCGGCTTCGTGGCGGGAGCCCATATCTTTGATACCGAATTTGACTTTGAAAAGAATGTCATTGGCGACGCGATGCACTTTGGGATTCGCGTTGATTCGGCTCAGATTCCAGGCCCCATAAAAAAAGCTTGGATGACCATGGAACTGACGGGCATCATGAATGAGAACCAAGGCAAACGTCCGTCGAAGGCTCAGCGGGAGGAAGCAAAAGAAGCGGTCGAGGCTCGATGCGTGGCGGCAGCGTCCGAAGGAAACTTCAAACGAATGAGTGAAACGTCGGTGCTGTGGGACGCGGCTACCGATACTCTGCTCTTGGGCAGCGTCAGCGAGAAAGCCAACGAAGCGTGTCTGGGACTCTTGAATAAAGCGTTTGGATTGGAGTTCCAACGAATGACATCCGGTTGGCTGGCCGACGAGTTTGCGGCGGGTCACGAACGAACATCCGCGTTATTCGAAATGGCTCCTGAAAATTTTCTGCCCAGCGAAGGCGGAGCTAACGTCGTTTGGTGGAACGGGATGAACGACAACTACGATTACTTGGGCAATGAATTTTTATTGTGGTTGTGGCAGTTGTGGGCTTCCGGAGTCGATACACTGGCGCTGTCCGACGGGTCTGAGGTCAGTGGCATGTTTGCTCGTTCGCTAAGTCTTGACTGTCCGGATGGCGAACACGGAAAGGAAACCATTTCATCCGACTCGCCGGCGCAGTTGCCCGAGGCGATCATGGCCGTGCGAATGGGTAAGCTTCCTCGCAAAAGTGGCCTGACCTTGGTGCGCAATGATCAGCAGTTTGATTTCACGCTGCAAGCCGAAACGTTCGCGATCAATAGCGCACGGATATCGCAACTGGGAGACGAGTCCTTGGATTCTCGCGATCGGTTGGCTCGGATCGACAGCATCAGACAACTAGTGGAAACGTTAGATTTGCTCTACGAAATATTTCTCGAGAAACGAATTGGCAAAAATTGGTCTCGTGAAGTGAAGCAGATTACTTCTTGGTTGCAAACCGAATCGCTCCCCGCGAAGCGTCGTACAGCAGCGTGACGGTTGGTTTGCTACGGAAGCGAAAACCGGTCAAGCGTGCGGCAGTACTCCCGACCACCCATGCGTCCGATGGTATCAACAAGTTGTGGATCGATTTGTTGTCGCTGGTTCATCACCGAGTCTACGATATGAATCAGTTCGATTCTTCCGAGGATCAGGTTCGCGGCAGACGGGCCATCGCCAACCTGCACGATCTGAAACAGGCGGCATTCAAACTGGATGGGTGCTCCATCGACGCGAGGCGGCGAAACTCGTACCGATTCGATCGTATTCAGCCCCGCCAGATCGATTTCGCTTTCTCCATACGGCAGTTCCGCCGCAGTCTGTGTCATCGATTCAGCCAGCTTGAACGGGACGACGTTCACCACGAACTGCTCGGTTGCTTTGATGTTGCGAACCGTATCTTTGAGCGAGCCGTCCGGCTTATTGACCGCCGAGAAGCTCAGCACCGGCGGGTCACTGCAGACGCCGTTGAAGTAACTGAACGGAGCTAGATTGGTGGCTCCAGATGGTGAGATCGTCGAAACCCACGCGATTGGACGAGGGGTGATCGAGCGGATCATTGTCGAGTAAACGTCTTTGGCCGAGACTTTAGTGGGATCGATTTCCATGATTTCAGCACTGGTAAAGTTGACACGCCCTGCTTTTTCCCGATCGAATTCGCTAGACTCCGGGCGATGGAAATTAGTCAATCAGGCAGCATCGATATTACCAAAACTTTTGTCGACACGGTCTCATGAGCGATTCAGACAACAATCATTCCTCTCCTGTTTGCATGGTGACAGGCGGCTCCAGCGGAATCGGTTTAGCAACTGCCCGGCGATTTGCAGCCGAAGGTTATCAGCTTGTGATCTGCGGTCGTGAAGAACCGAAACTGGCTGCCGCCGCTGGAATAATCGATCAAGTTTCGTCTGTGGCTGGCTTTGCAAACAAGGTTTTTGCGAAGGTGGTGGATCTTGCCGATGTCGAACAAGCCAAGTCGTTTGTGACCGGAACGCTTGATCAATTCGGTCGCGTTGACGTGTTGGTTAATAACGCCGCTTTGGCTCCGCTGGCGGAATTCGATGCGATTTCATCCGAATCGTTCGAGGCGACCACCAACGTGAACATCCGCAGTGTCTTTTATCTGACTCAGTCGATCTGGTCGGCAATGAAACAACGTCCAAACTTGGGATCAGCCGCGACCATTGTCAATATTTCATCGTTGGCGGCGGTTGACCCCTTCCCCGGCTTCAGCCTGTACGGAGCCAGCAAAGCGTGGATCGATTTGTTGACTCAGTCGTTGGCGACCGAAGGCAAAGACCTAGGAATCCGAGTTTGCTCGGTTCGTCCGGGAGCCGTCGAAACGCCGCTGCTGCGAAGGTTGTTTCCGGATTTCCCTGCGGAACAATGTGTATCACCAGAAGAAATAGCTGATACAGTTTGGAACTGCGTTGCAAGTCCGGAACAGTTTCCCAGCGGTGGCCACTTTCCAGTCACGGCGGAATCCACGCAAAGTTGAAGTCCACCGCAGATTCAGAACGTCAATGTCATTAGCGCAATACGTTGCAAATTCATGATCCGAGTGTCCCGCGAAATCCGATTTTCTCTGCTGCCGCCGGATGAGTTTTCGGGGCGGAAGCCATCAAACTCATGGGCTGGCGGACCGGCTACCCATCGGCTGGTGCCAAGGTTGAATCTGCGGTGCGTTGTGGAAGGAGATATCGATTCTCAGACGGGATATCTGTGCAACATCAAACGGCTCGACAAACTGCTGCGAGACGCCGTTGCCGCGACGATCAAGCAATGTTCTTCCGATCCGTTCACGGCAGAATCCTTTTTGATCCATGTCGTTGATCAGTGCCAGCGCAGTTGGCAGCACGAAGCGACAATTGTCGCGTTGGAACTTGACGCGTCTGCTTTTTTGACCTGGCGAATCTGCATGGAGACCCCCGCGATGATTACATTGACCGAACAGTTTGAATTCTCAGCCGCGCATCGTTTGCATTGCAGTGAACTTTCGGATGAACAGAACCGTGAGATTTTCGGCAAGTGCAATCACCCGGGCGGTCATGGTCACAACTACGTCGTCGCGGTGACCGTTTCGCGATCAGTCAGCCAACCAGCCGGGCAGATCGTCAACCTTGAAGATTTCGAGTCGACGGTCAATCGACTGGTAATCGATCGGCTGGACCACAAAAATTTGAATCTGGACGAGCCGCATTTTCAGAATGTCAATCCAACGGTGGAGAACATCGCCGTCGCCATTCACGGTTGGCTTGATCGGCAGTTTGGCGACGCGAAGCTGGAGAAAGTCCGCGTTTATGAAACTCCAAAAACTTGGGCCGAGTATCCGACCTGCTGACCAACTTCGACCGACAAGTGTTTTGATCCCGGCAGCATGGAATTCATGGCTGCCGTCCTATGAGCTCTGGCCCGGATCCACCTGTTTCTCTTCGGGCGTTCCATAGAATCGCCAGTTTTTGCTGACGATCAGACGAGCACCACGGCGAAAAGTGAAGAAAGACCAAACCCAGCTGAGCACGACGAAAAACCGATTGCGAAAACCGGTCAGAAAAAAAATGTGTACGACCAACCAAACCAGCCACGCGAAAAAACCGGCGAACCGAAATTTTCCGACTTCAGCAATCGCGCGACTGCGTCCGATCGTCGCCATCTGACCTTTGTCAACGTATATGAATTCTGATCGAGACGCTTGAGCGACATCATTCAGGATTGTGTCGGCGACAAACCGACCTTGCTGCGCTGCCACGGGAGCTTGGCCGGGCAATTGTTTTCCCGTTTTGGGATCAATAAAGGCACACTGATCGCCCGCTACGAAAACGTTCGGATGCGTTGGAACGGACAAGTCATTCTGGACGACAACGCGCCCCGCTCGGTCGCATTCGAAACCGCAGCGTTTCCCCAGTGAGGATGCCTTGACTCCGGCGGCCCACAAAACGGTTCCGGCTCGGATTTTCTCGTCCGCAAGTTCGACTCCATCGGCATCAATGTTCTTCACTCGGCTTGAAGTCCAGATCTGGACGCCAAGCTGTTCCAGAAAACGCATGGCTTTGGTCGCCAACGATTCGTCGAACATTCCCAGAATTCGGGGCTCCGCCTCGACCAGAATCACTCGCGCGGCACTGGGGTCGATGTTGCGAAAATCTTTCGCCAACGTGAAGCGGCTCATTTCACCGATTGCCCCGGCCAATTCGACACCGGTCGGTCCACCACCCACAATAACGAAAGTCAGGTGCTTCTTTCGTTCGTCGGGATCGTCTGTCGCTTCGGCAATTTCGAAGGAGTCCAACACGCGTCTACGAATCTCGGTCGCTTGTTCAATGGTTTTCAAGCCTGGAGCAAACGGTTCCCAGTGCTCGTTTCCGAAATAGCCGTGTTTCGCTCCGCACGCCATCAGTAGATAGTCGTAGCTGAGTTTCTTGTCTTCGGTCACGACTAGGCCGCGATCTGCGTCCAATGACTTCACCTCACTGCAGATCACATTCAGATTTCTGGCTCCGGAAAGAATACTGCGAATCGGAGCGGCGATCTCAGCAGGACTCAGGCCAGCCATGGCGACTTGATAAAGGAGTGGCTGAAAGAGGTGGTGGTTCCGGCGGTCGATCAAGGTCACTCGAACCGATGCCTGATTGGCAAGTCGCTTGGCTGCCGCCAGTCCGGCAAATCCACCCCCGATGATGACTGTGTGCTTTTGATTCATCGTGTTACTGGCCGTAGCCGTGCCTAGTTGTGAATTGTGAGAAACGTCCGCCGACCGTTTGGACAATTCAACTGGAATTCCGGTTCGCTCAAGTCGCTCCGCGTCAAACGCGTTGTGAATAACTGTCGACATTCGTTCCGCGAAAGTTGCTTGAAGCGTTGCTTTGGCGGAGCGAACGACAGAAAAATAAACTTAACCGCTCGGTCTTTAACGACCACATGCTGGACCGAAATCAACGCGTCAATTTTTTCCGCAAGTCCGGCACGATTGCTGCGGGGACGAATTTCGCAAGTTGCTCATCGCTGGCCAGCGGAGTCAGTTGCTTGATCAGCGAACTGGAAACATGAGCGTAATCCGCATCGGCCATCAGAAAGACTGTTTCCAATTCTGAATTCAACCTGCGGTTGGCCATCGACAT
>CALFWL010000179.1 GCA_937928215.1 uncultured Pirellulaceae bacterium
TTTTCCTCAAACCATAATTGTAACTTGAGACAAACGATCAAGCCAAGGAGGTTCGCGGCGAAGTGCCAAGGTCGCGGCACATTGATATGAACGCAATCTCGAAAATCAAACAGACGGGCCTGAAGTACTCGGTCGCGATCCTGTTCAACCGTTTCGTTCCAGAATGGTTGTTTCGCATGAGAAGATTCGTGGTTTACCGCATGGACCCTCCAAAACCGGACCACAGTGAAACCAAGCCTGCCAATCCGAATGACTCCGTTTCGATCAATCGTTGCACAGGCGAGTCAGAAATCACGGCCGTTGAGTACCTGACTTACTTCCGGCGCAGTTATTCGACCGGAAACTCGATCGCGTACGGAGCGAAGCGGAACGACCAGCTTGCCGCTGGCATGTGGGCTGCCACCGATTGCTTCGATGAGAATGAACTGGGTGTAAGGGTCCTGCTTAACCCGAAGCAAACTTGGTTGTTCGCAGCTCGCGTCGATAAAGAATTCCGGAGGCAGGGACTCTATTCTAAGTTGCTGAATTTTGTCATGAGCGACATGCTCCAACAAGGATTCGCCGATCAGTTGGTCTCAGTGAACCCGGATAACATCGGCTCCAACCGAATTCATCAGCGGCTTTCTCGTGAAACGGTTGGCTACGTGCTGGCGATCCGATTTCTGAAAACGACGTTCTGCTGGACTTGGGGAGAAATCGCCAAAGACGCGACGATCAGCTGGAACTCAACCGCCAACCCGATCGGTATTCGGTTCGAATCTTCGGAATGATCAGTAATCCGTCAATGTCAAATTGACCAGCCAGTCAATTCGCATCGTTCGGTTTGCAACCTACCATGCGATTCTGTCTTCTGGCCAGTTCAGGTCTTCCGGACCATCAGGCCGAAGGCCAAATTTTATGCCAGCCCAAGGCAACGCCTTGGGATACCCATCGCGGAAACACCCCTCGGGCCGCAGGTCCAGCTCTATCGTCCGGATAACTGGCAATGTTAGAGCTGGACCTTCGGCCCGCTCAATCAAGGTCGAAACGATTTCCCCGGGCGTTGCCCGGGGCTGACATAGGTCTGGACCTTCGGTCCGAAAAAACAATTCAGTCCGACAAGAAGCAGTTCATTCTCGTACGCAACGGGTCGTTCAAATATGAACCGATTCAGTCCCATACGAATCAGCTCGGTCCGACACCATACGGTTCAGTCCCGCACAAAACCCTTCAATCCAACATGAAAAATCTTGGCTAAAACGACACGTTTCAATCAGACTTGATACATCTCTTCGAACATTGAGAGCCTAACCCTACATGATGCGGTTCAGTTCAAAACAAGACGTCTCAACCGACACGAAAAATTCAAAACCGGCAACAAACAGTCAACTTCAACACAAAACGTTTTGCACCGATGCGTTCCTTGTAATCCGGGCCACGAGACTCGATTTTATTGAACCTTCGTTTGCTGATACAGCTTTCGAAACAGATGCAAACCAATTAGAAAAGGCAGTAACGCGGTGACTGCCACGAAACACCAGGTAATCCACGAGTGGCCGGAAGCGGTAATCCACGAGCGGCCCGGCGCCTCCACACCTTCGGCAATAGCTGGCGTGACGAAAGCGTTTCGAATGCTGACGATCAGATTCAACGCTCCCCACATCGTCAACGCGCTGGCGGCAAGGACGCGGGAAACGTATTCCGACGCTGTCGCCAAGGCCCGTTTCGCGTTGCGATTGGTCGCAACCGATTTCGGCGGGGAATTTTCGAGCGTTGGCTTGGTGTCATTCATAGCTTTCATGGCGACGTTTCTAACGATTTCGAAAGCTCTCGACAATGCCATCCACAAATACCGGCCATTCCGATCATGATTCCGCCCAGTAACAGACAACCGACAGCCGACAGCACACCTCCGTTGCAAATCATCAGCACCGGACCACATGCGATCACCGCCGCGACCGCAACCTGAACATAGATTCTGTGCCACCGTTGGCGGCCTGGTACCGGGTCTTCCGCCGCGATCAGCCCGCGAGCACTCACAAATTTCCAGACGCTTTGGTTAAGCCAACTGCCGACTAGCAGCGGCGGGGCAATCAAAACCTGAATCGGTAGAAACAAAATGGACCAATACAGAAAAGGCAGTCCCGCCATTAGCCACGCGAATGAAAAGTGACACGTCGTGAAGAAAACGGAAGCGCCCGAAACTTTCTCAAGCGAACCGGATGCCATCTGAGTTTCACTGTCCGCCAAAGCGTTCATTGCAAATGCCCGCCCACAAACAAAGTACAGGTACAAACACCCGGTAACAAATAGAATGGAGTTCGTGATCAGTCTGAAGTCAACGACGACTGGCGATTGGGTCAGCATTACATACCAACGGTCCAGCCAAATGACCGGGCCCCAGTTGACATCCGCTCCGTAGGCAACGCTCAGGAACACGGTTGACAAGACCCAGCCGACAACCAGCGAACGCTGACGAAGCCAGCCGAACGCAGGCTGCACCCAACCTCGTGAATCACTTTCTCGACCGTTACGCTTTTTTCGCCGTCGTCGCCGCTTCCTTTTTTCAGACCGATTCGAGTCTTCCTCATTCTCAGTCACGTCGCCCCGCGCTGCCTTGCCTTTCCTTGCCGCCCGTTTCGCTCGTCCTCGTTCACGCATCTTTTTCCGTCCTTCGGAAATAATGCGTTGCTGCATTCGCTCGTATTTCTGCCGTCGAGTCAACGGTTGATCTGTTTCGGACGAATCGTTATCAGGCTCGGATGGTTGGTCGGCGTCACGCGAATCTGTCGAGGAAGATTCAACTTCCGGCAGTGGAGCAGACAGCAAATCTTCGGTGACTTCATCTAAGCCAATCAACGGATCGATCTTCGGGCGCTCGGCGGGTTCTTCAAGCGACAGCTCTGCATCCGGATCGAACGGCTTAGGCTTATTCACTGACGTCGGGCGAGGCCGACCGGTTTGCCGCTTTGGACGAGATTGGGTTCGCTGAACCAAGATTGCGGAATGACAATCGGGACAGGTGATTTGAGTGCCCACTTTCGCTTCGTTCACCAGCAGACTGGATTGGCACAACTGGCAGACCACCGTCAGAATGTCTTCCCCGGACAGCGAAACTGGCGCGGCGGCTTCAGGTGCGGCAGCCTCAGTTGCGGCTTTTTCGACCTTTGATATCCGACGACACTCGAAGCAATAGACTGGTTCATTCGCGGACACGGACGCGGGAACGTTGACAATTGTTCCGCAGCGGACACAGGGTTCTTCCGATCGTTTTTCCGTGTCGCTCAATGCCGACTCGCTGTTGTTTGAGGACTCGTACTTATCATTGCCAATCGGTGCCCGGTCAACGAAAATATTGTTCCGAACAAACTTGATGGGAACGGACTCATTCTACCGGCCCGTCAGAGCAATGTTGAAGGGTGCCATGGGGCACTTTCTGCGTCAGCACTCGCAAAACAATAACCTGCGGATTGGTAAGACGATTAGGCGGTGAAATACGTGGGTTTCGAGTACTCAAATCCGTCATTTATTTCTTGGCGAGTGCTAAGCGTGCGTGCGCACTGCCAAACCAAGCCTGTGCCCCATCAGAGCAATCAAGTGTCAGTGCTGAAACACGATTCGCGTTCTTTCGCAAACCAACGGGTGGCCTAGCTCACTTCGTCACACCGACCAGAATATTCGACCGAGGACATGCATGAAACTCATTAAAGTTGCAGCCGGAGTGCTGAACCAGACTCCTTTGGCGTGGATCGATAACCGCGACAACATCGTGGCAGCGATTGTAGAAGCGAAACAGCGGGAGGTGTCGGTTTTGTGCTTGCCCGAGTTGTGCATCACAGGCTACGGGTGCGAGGACGCATTTCATTCACCAGGCGTTCATGCACTGGCATGGCGGATGCTCAACGAGATCGCCCCCGCGACGGCAGCCACCGATGACGCTCCCGGCATTGCTGTCTCCGTTGGTTTGCCGATCATGTACGCGGGAGGCATTTTCAACACGGTTGCACTGCTGGCCGGAGGACAGATCCTCGGCTTTGTGGCCAAGCAGCACTTGGCGGGCGACGGCATTCATTACGAACCTCGCTGGTTCAAGGCGTGGCCTGAAAACATCCAAGGTGAACTAGACGTCGATGGAAACACTTATCCAATCGGGGATCTGCTATTTGATGTCGGTGGCATTCGCATCGGTTTCGAAATTTGTGAAGACGCTTGGGTCGGCCAGCGCCCCGGAGCCAGTCTGGCGGAACGAGGTGTTGATCTGATTCTGAATCCAAGTGCCAGTCACTTTGCGTTTAACAAACACAACGTGCGAAAACGGTTTGTGCTTGAAGGCAGTCGCTCGTTTCATGTGACCTACATTTACGCGAACCTGATTGGAAACGAAGCAGGTCGAGCGATCTACGACGGCGATGCCATGATCGCTTCTGGAGGCCAAATGCTGGCCGTAGGTCCGAGGCTCTCCTACCGGCCTCATTTGTTGACCGAAGCGATCGTGAACATCGAAACGACTCGCATGGCGCGAGCGAGAACCGGTAGCTTCGAGCCGGAAATCGATGGAGACGAAAGTGATGTTGTATCGACCGCCTTCCATTGGCCACCCTGCCAATTGAAACGACCTGACATTTACACCGAACCGTGGATGGAAGGAGCAAGCGTCAAGGAGGAAGAATTCACTCGGGCCGTCAGCCTTGGGCTGTTCGATTACGTCCGCAAAAGTCGCTCGCGGGGATTCGTGGTCTCCTTGAGTGGCGGTTGCGATTCGGCCAGCGTCGTGGTGCTGATTAGCATGATGGTCAGGCTCGCGGCGGCAGAACTGGGTATGAAAGAAACGGTTAATCGGTTGGGCTCTTTTCTTTCGGACGATCCTCCAACGGATTATGAATCGCTGCTGCCACGAATTCTGACCACCGTTTATCAATCCACCAGCAACAGCGGATCGGTCACTCGCGACGCAGCGGCCGACGTGGCGAAGGCGATCAGCGCGACTCATTATGAATTCGATGTGCAATCGCTGGTCGACGGCTATCGGCAGATCGTCAGCAACTCGATCGGGCAGAAACTTAATTGGGAAGATCACGACATCACCCTGCAAAACATTCAGGCTCGTGTCCGATCGCCTGCCGTTTGGATGCTGGCCAATTTGAACAACGCTTTGTTGCTTTCGACCAGCAATCGCAGTGAGGCAGCGGTTGGTTACGCCACCATGGACGGCGACACGTCGGGCGGACTGAGCCCTGTCGCAGGCATCGATAAAAACTTTTTGCGCAATTGGCTGCGCTGGATGGAAGCGACAGGGCCGTTGGGCATCGATCCGATCCCGGCCCTTAAATCGGTCAACGATCAGCAACCGACGGCCGAGCTTCGTCCTCCTGAACAGAAGCAAACAGATGAAGACGATTTGATGCCGTACGACGTGCTGGACTTGATCGAATGCCTGGCGATCCGAGACAAATTGATGCCAGTTGAGATTTTTGATCACTTGAAAGTCGACTATCCCGACGCAAGCGACTCACAGTTGCAAAAATGGATCGAACGATTCTTTCGCCTGTGGAGTCGCAATCAATGGAAGCGCGAACGTTACGCGCCGTCCTTCCATCTGGACGACAAAAACCTCGACCCGAAAACATGGTGCCGATTCCCGATCTTGTCAGGCGGCTATCAGTTGGAGCTCCGGCTGTTGGCGGAGAAGTTGAGTTCGCTGCATAGCTGAAACAACCGCCACTTTGGGGTTCGCGCGAAAAAACGCCAGCCTAGACGTCCTCAGACAAGCGACCAGAACCTTATCTGTTTACGTTTCGGACTGGCGTTATCGCTTCGTCAGAAAAACATCGTCTCGCGTTTTCAGGACCGTTCAATCCCGCCGCAAGGTGGCTCCGTTGATCAAAATGACGGCTCCAAGGAAAAGTACAGGCCAGCACAACCATCTTGGCGGTCGGATTTCGCGCGACGCGGGTGAAACCGTGCTGACAGCGGCAGGAGCCTGGTACGAAGTCTGGTAATACGTTGAATTATAGGTTGAGTTCGCAGCGTCAGTGGGTCGCTCGATCGCGGTCGCCACGACGCCGTCGGCGGACAGAAAGTTTGCCGTGCGAGGCGTCATCGTGTAGCGTTCAACTACGTTCAATTGAACACCAAAAAAGATCAGGAAAATGCCCAATGCGATGGTGGTGGTACGATGCATGCGCAATTTTGTCGCCTGAGAAAATGGGATTCGAGGGATTGCTCTTCACTTGAGTCATCGATCCGTCGTTCTCACAAATTGAGCCAATACTCGCTGATCATCACAACCTGATTCTGCGGTACCAAGGGATCAACCGATTCAAAACAATCGGGTAGCGTTTTCTCGATGTTTCGCGGTATGTTATGACCTTTTCGCAGTGCCTGATTGAAATCTGACAGGTCCGCCGAACCCGTTACCCGCATCTCCAAGAACGTTCTCCATGAGTTCAGCCACCGCTCCAGACATCAGCCCGCCGGACTCGAATTCTGCACCGGAGACCAGCAATCTGTGGAAGCCTGGATTTCAAGGGCTACTGTGGACCAACTGGTTGACCGCGATCAACGACAATATTTTTCGTTGGTTCGTCATCGGTGTCGGCAAAACTTTTGTCGGACCGGAGTACTACGGGCAGATTCTGATGTTTGGCACGGTTTGTTTTGTCTTGCCGTACATCCTGTTTGCGTCGCCAGCTGGCTGGATGGCCGACCGATTTTCCAAACGGCAGGTGATCGTCGCGTGCAAGATCGCGGAGATCGTGATCATGGCACTCGGTGTAATCGCGTTGCTATGCCAGAGTTTGTTCCTGCTGATGGCCGCTGTGTTTTTGATGGGTGCCCAAAGCGCACTCTTCGCGCCGTCCAAGGTCGGGACTATCCCTGAATTGCTGGGCGAAAATGAAATCAGTCGAGGCAACGGCATCTTCAACTTGGCCACACTGTCGGCGGTGGTCATCGGAATGGGCATCGGAGGCAAACTTGCGGATCTTGCCGGAGAGTTTGGTCAGGAAAATGTCTGGCTGACTGCGTTGGTGCTGGTCGGGATCGCCACGTTGGGTACGGCGGTCAGCTTGCTGATTAAGCGTCTGCCGGCGGCGCGTCCGTCGGCCAAGTTTCCGGTTAATTTTGCCGGTGAAAATGTGGCCGATATTACCAGCCTGTTTCGCAGCGGTGCACTGTTTCGCGTCGCGATGGGAGTTATCTTCTTTTGGGCGATCGCCTCGTTCGCTCAGTTGAACATTGATCTGTTTGCCGACCAGAGCGGCGGTATTACCGAATCTGAGCGTACGCCGCTTTTGGTTTCGCTATTACTGGGCGTTGGCGTCGGTAGCGTGCTGGCGGGACTTGCATCCGGAGACAATATCGAACTGGGGCTCGTGCCTTGGGGAGCCATCGGAATCGCGTTTTTCAGCATCCTGCTCTTTTTCGCACCGGCAGATTTTCTGGACGGAAAGTCTACCTTGAATGTTGTTATTGCCTGTGGACTGTTGGCCGGTCTTGGCATCAGTGCCGGATTTTTTGATGTACCGCTCAGCAGTTATTTGCAACATCGCAGCCCCGTCGCAACCCGTGGCGCGGTTCTTTCGGCAACCAATTGTCTGATGTTTTCCGGCATCGCGATGATGGCGTTTCTGATCATGCTGACCGGCTGGCCAACGCATCAAGGTTCGTTGCAGAACCTGCCCAAGAACTTTCAAGCGAACGATTTGAATGCCGATCAGCAACAGCAGATTGACTCGCTGACGGAGCGATTCCACACTGCGTGGCAGTCCGCCGAGAATGTCGATTCGGCTCCCGCGTTGTCCGACTTCATGTCTCAAATTGAGCCTGACTCGGTTGTCCGAGTCGCCGCGATAAACTCATTGGTGACGGCGGATGTGAAACAACGTTTTGAACTTGAGCAATCGGTATCGTTGAAGACTTACGAAAACGAATTCCCAGAAGACTCTGATCGCAGGCACGTCAAGAAAGTCGTGCGGCAGGCGGGTAAGCTTCCGCTGCTGACCGCTCGGCAGAACTTCCTGCTGATGGCGTTAATGACCTTGCCGATCATTGGCTATTCGATTTATCGGCTGGGTAAACCAATGGCTCGATTAGCCGTCGGCTGCCTGATGTCCTTTCTCTATCGCACAAAAGTGCAAGGCGCAGAGAACCTGCCGAAGGATTCTGGAGCCATTCTGGTGGCCAATCATGGTAGTTGGCTCGATGGCGCGATCATCCTAGTGATGGTGCCGGGCATTCCTCGCACGGTCGCGTGGGCGGGTAATTTTTCTGGGAAACTGACCAACGCATGGGCTCGGTTTTGCGGCCTGATCTTGATCGCCGGCGGCCCGAAATCGATTCGTGATGGACTGCGAACCGCTCGTACGGCGGTGAAGGATGGTCAGTATCTTGGCCTGTTTCCTGAAGGTGGAATCTCTCGGTCGCGCCAAGTTCGAACGTTCAAACCCGGTGTCACCAAGATGAACGATCCCAAGGACCCGGCCCCTGTCATTCCCATGTACTTTGACGAAGTCTGGGGAAGCATTTTCAGTTACCAAGGAGGGCGAGCGTTCACCAAATTGCCGAGTTCGTTTCGACGTGGCTTGTCGGTTCATATCGGCAAACCGGTCGACGACCCCATGTCACCCTTTGCAATCCAACAAGCCGTTACTCGTTTGGGAGCCCAAGCCGTGTCAAATCGCGCAGGAAAATTCTGTTCACCCGCCGCTCGTATGATCACCGCGTGCAAGCGTCGAAAATTCAAAACAAAGGTTGCCGATTCGACCCAGCAACAGGAAACCGGTGGCTCAGCATTGACGCGAATGCTCGTGCTTCGACGGTTGCTTCGAAAGCATGTGCTCGACGCGAACGAGGAACGTGTCGGCGTGCTCATTCCGCCTTCCGTTGGTGGAGCCATCGTGAACACGGCTTTGTCACTGGACAAACGAGTCGTCGTGAATCTGAACTACACGCTGTCGGCTGAATTGATCAATTGCTGCATCAAGAATGCCGGACTGAAGCGAGTGCTGACGACTCGCAAGGTGATGGAGAAAATGAGTTTTGAGCTCGATTGCGAAATCGAATACCTTGAGGACTTGAAAGACAAGGTCACAGGAACCGACAAAGCGATTGCTGCGTTCCAGGCTTACGCGATGCCGGCAGCCCTGTTGCGGTCCACTCTTGGCTTGAACCATCAGCAACCCGATGATTTGATGACGATCGTTTACACGTCAGGATCGACCGGCGTTCCTAAAGGAGTCATGCTGACGCTGCAGAACATCGGGACCAACGTCGACGGCATCGACGCTGTCGCTCAATTGACTAAGAACGATTCGCTGATCGGCGTGTTGCCATTTTTTCATTCCATGGGGTACACCGTGACGCTGTGGACTCCGATGGCGTGCGACATCATGGTCGCGTATCACTTTAACCCGCTGGATGCGAAAATCGTTGGCAAGCTGGTTGAAAAATTTAAGGGCACCATTTTGGTTGCGACGCCCACCTTCCTACGATCGTATCTGCGTCGCTGCACTCCGGAGCAGTTCAAAACGATGGACGTGGTGGTCGCCGGAGCCGAGAGGTTGCCGCCCGAGTTATGCCAACAATTCAGGGACAAATTCGGGGTTCGTCCCGTGGAAGGCTACGGCGCGACGGAGCTGTCTCCAATCACGGCGGTCAACGTTCCGGGATCCCGACAGGCTCCGGGAAATTTCCAAGTCGACGCGAAAGAGGGGACCGTGGGGCGCACCATCTGTAACGTCGCGGCCAAAATCACGGATCTTGATTCGGGTCAAGAACTGGGGCCGAACCAGCCTGGGATGCTGTGGATTGCCGGCCCGAATGTGATGAAGGGATACCTGGACCTCCCCGACGCAACGGCAGAGGTGCTCAAGGACGGTTGGTACAAGACAGGTGACGTTGCCATGATGGATGAAGACGGATTCATTCAGATCACGGGTCGAGTCAGCCGCTTCAGCAAAATCGGCGGCGAGATGGTGCCTCACGTCAAGATCGAAGAAGTCCTCTCCAAGTTCCTTGACGACACTCCGGATGACGACTCGGACGATCAGCCGCTGATCGCCATCACTGCCGTTCCATGTGAAAAGAAGGGAGAGCGACTGATTGCTCTCTATGCGACCGATAAAAAAACGGTGGACCAGATGCGACAGTCGCTGACCGATGCTGGCCTGCCGAATCTGTTCATTCCGTCGGTAGACAGTTTCCTCCGCGTCGATGCATTGCCGGTTCTTGGCACAGGAAAGGTCGATTTGAAAGGGATTCAGGTCTTGGCAGCTGAATTGGTTGAAGGAAACTGAATCCCTTCAAGGATTGACATTTTATTGACTGTTGGCCTTCGTCGCGTGATGGCCCGTTTTCTTGTGTTGGCTTCAACGGAGTCTGGGCTAATCAAGGGAGGGGAAGGCTTTGTCCGACCCGGTTCCTCAAGTTTAAGCTGCCCGATTCGAAGGAGTGCTGGCGGAGCCTTACTCTCCCAGTGCGCCACTCTCCCGAACACGATTCTCGAAGCCTTGCCCTATCTGCTGGAACAACCCGCAAACGGCAGCCGATCCGTTTGATAATCACCCGTTCCATTCCCATCCGTTTCATTCCACCCGTTTCATTCCGCCCGATTCATGATTTCATAGCATGCGTCCGCACGCTTTGTTTGATGGCGGCGAAAGCTGCCGACTGCTTCTTCCGCAAGTCGAACCACGATCAGAGAGAACGGCACAAAAAAAGCCTGCTCGGGAGAGGGCTCCGCACAAAAGTACCCCGCTTATGGCTGCTCCATATTTCAGGCCTGACCAGTTTCACGGCTCCTCCTCGCGGAGCCCACTCTCAGGCAGGCATCGCTGGATCGCATAGAATCTATCCCATCAGCTTCGCATATCGATTCTTCGAATCTGTTTTTGGATAGTCGCTCAATTTGAGCCACAAGTTGTAAACTTTCACGGTCCGTTCGTCAAACGCCGTTGCCTGATTGCCAATCACTCCGGCAACCGGTGAATCTACCCAACGAACATGTGCCTGTGGTTGGGATTGTTCACGATGTGATACGCCGTTCGTTCGGCCAATGCCCCGATCGTCATGTACGGATTAACACCCAAAGCTGTTGGGACCACCGATGCGTCGGCAACGTACAGGCCGTGATGGACGGCTGGTTCACCCGTTTGGCAATCTTGGTATCCTCCGCCGGCTCCATCGTAAACTTGGCCAAGATGATTGACCGCTCCGCAGTCGGGGCTGTCAGACATTCCGCACCCACCCAACGGATGGACGGTGACCAGATTATTGCCAAACGCCTTGAGCCGCTTGTAGCGACCTCCATGAGCGGCCGCCAATCGTTCGAATTCTTTGAAGACCATCTTCCGATAGGCACTATCCTTCAGCCCCTCCCACTTGATCTGCCAGCGACCGTCTCGTTTGACCAGTCGGCCTTTGCCTTCGTCATGGCCCATTCCCAGCATTACCATCGAGTTATTCAAATCAACGTCACGCAGCAATGCCGAAAACAAATTTCCGACGCCTCTTGGTAGTGACGCGTCCTGGATGAGTAGTCGTTTTTGAAGCTCGACATCGCGATAGAAGTTCAGCGAGGTTTGAACCGTCGGCCCAACTGGCGGTTTGTTGGTCGGATAAGTCGAAAATCCACCGATATTTGTGCCGGGAGCCATGTTGGTTACGAAACCGATCGTGTCACCGTTACCTGACCAATGATGTCCCAGCTTTTCTGAAAACTGAAAGCTTTCCGTCTGCGAGTCCAGCAGAATAGCCGCACTGCCTGGGCTACCGGCACCGACCACAACGATATGCGAGTTCACGGAAACGGGATGTCGAGTGATCCGGTTTTCCGAATCGTCGATGTACGTCATGTGGACTCGGTAGTAGCCTTCCATTTTCTCGATCGAGTTCACTTCAACCTGCGTGAACATTTCGGTCCCGTTGTGGCGAGCCATTGGAAGGTAGTTCATCGTCAACGTGTTTTTGGCTCCGACGTTACAACCGTTGATACAGTCGCCACAAAGAGTGCAAGGTCGTTGAATCATTCCCTGCGGATTTCGCAACTGGTCGTCCAGATGGCGATAGTCGTACATGACGGAAATGTTCGAGCGATCGAAAAAGTTCGGATTGTTGCTCAGGCGTTCCGCCGCCAGGCGCCGAGCCCGAACTTTGGGAACCTGATCAAACGGAGTCCGCGACAGGCTCATCGCTTTGGCAATCCGGTCGTAGTACGGCCCCAGCACTTCCACGTTTCGCAACGCGGTTGGCCAGCGAGCCTGTTGAAAGACTTCCTTGTGCGGACGCAACGCGATGCTGGCGTTGATCAATGATCCTCCACCCAATCCGCTGCCGCCCATGATGTTGACTTCATCGTTCATCATCAGGTTGAACAAACCCAGCGGCTGATTCACTTGCCCCTTGGTAGGCCCCGCCAGCATCGAGCGAGTTTCTTTGGTCAAGTCGGTGAACGTATCCGGAAATGTTCCTGGAACCCACTCTTTGCCTCGTTCCAGAATCGCGATTCGATGATTTGGATTAAGCCGCTGCGACAATCGAGCCGCCGTCACCGAGGCGCCGTAGCCGGAACCAATGACCAGAACCCCAAACTGGACGCATTCTTTTTTCTTCGCGGTGTTGAAAAGTTCTCGAATCGGGCTGGCGAGCCGTCCTCCGTATTGGGCCAGCGAAGTCTGGTAGTCCAACGCGGCACGGGTTTTGATCGGATTGCCGTCCGATTTTCGACGACTGCCAAGCTGAACCAATGGTCGGGTTCCAGTGATGGCCCTTGGTCCGTTCGTGTTGGTGCAGCCGGCTCCGTGAGCCGTTCCAGCCGATACCGCGGCCGTTGCCGAGACGGCTGCCGCTGACTTGAGCATCGTCCGTCGATCAATCGATGGGCGTGAGGTCTTGTTGTGGTCGAATCTCATCGATCAATTTTTCGTTGTAAGACACTTTGTTGATTGTGTGCGTTGACCGATCCGTGGGAACACATAAAGCCAAGACCGTCGTCATGCTTATCGAACGTCGGATTGGACCGGTTGTAATAAAAACGCAGCGTGCACGTGTTTCGCGGGTACAACGGTTCCACGTCTGCCGTCCAGTGAAACTTGATGCTGTGTACGAATCGATCCGATCAGGTAAACTTTGCGGCGCATTAGTTTTCAAACTGGCACAAATTAACTTCACTTTCGCTTACACTTGCAGCCATGTCCCTTCACGAAACTTCTCGCGAAACACTTGCTCGCCGCTTGCTGGATGCAATGACCGCATTTGCAGCCGGAGCGATTGGCATGTTGGCTCAATTGATCTGGGTCCGAGTTCTGGTCCAGTGGTTTGGGACGTCTGCACTCACGATTGCCAGCGCATTGGCAGCGTCATTGGCTGGACTGGCAATCGGAGCGTACGGTTTCCGACGGTCTAGCAAAGGACTCGGAACCTGGTTGGGGCCTGCGGCTCGACGACCTGGCTGGTTGTTGCTGATCGCCGGGATCGGAGTGATGGAGGGCTTGGTTCTGCTTTTCATCCCGGACAAGTTTCTGTGGGCCATCCGATCGGGGCTGACGCCCGCCGTAGGACTCCTTGCGACAGCAACGTTGGCACTCATCCCACTGAACATCGCGTTGGGAGGAGTGCTGCCAACGTTGATCGATTCCGCCGCAACCAGATCAACCAAATCCGTGGGCGTGCTCTACGGTGCAGAAACGCTGGGCGGTGCGACTGGGGCGTTAGTGGCAGGGTTCTGGTTGATTCAGTGCTTCGGACTTATCGGGACGCTATTTACCGCGGGCATGGTCGGGATTGTGTTGGGAGCGGCCGCCGTCTTTTGGTCAAGTTCGGAATCGGGCGGGCCAGGCGAAGTGCGAATGGATGCGAATACGACCTCGGATGAAAATGCGGGTTCGACCTCGGATGAAAACTCAACCTCCGCAACGTCGCGTGCCTGGCGAATCAGAATCGTAGCTGCGGTCTTGATCGCGGGAGTCGCATCGCTGAGCATGGAGATCGTTTGGCAGAGAGCATTGATTCTGCTGGTTGGTACTGACACGCATAGCTACATGATCGTCGCCGTCAGCTATCTAGTCGGTGTCGCCCTCGGGTCTTATCTTTGCGGCTGGTTCGCCTCAACGAATCGAGCCAACTTGTTTTGTGTGCTGCAACTGGCCGTCGCCCTGACATCGTTGGTTGCACTGGCGTTGTTCTGCAAGATTGCTTCAGCCGATGGGCAGACGTGGTTGATCAATGCGTCAACTGGTGCGGAAGTGATCGGAAAACGATTTCTGGCAAGTTTTGGGTTGCTCATCCTGCCGAGTTGCCTGACGGGAGCCAGCTTTCCAGCCGCTGTGTCGATGCTTGTACGATCAGGCAACACAAGCGCTGAAGCAACCGGCAAAGCCTATGCGATGATTGCGGTAGGCAACGTCGTGGGAGTGCTGTTGGTGGGGTTTCTATTGATCCCAATCGCTGGACTACAGAATTCACTGATCGTGTTGGCGGGAATCGCCATCGTTTCCGCCGGGCTCGCGGCAAGCGCTTGGAATCTCAAGTTCGTCTTGGCGAATGTGTTGGTATTGGCAACAGGATGTTACTTGTTCATGGCTCAGCAGCCGATTGGTTTGAACGACTTGCCGGTCGATCAGAGTGTTTCCTGTTATCGAGAAGGTCCCGTCAATACGGTAGGTGTCATTGTGGACAACGGCCAGCCAATTGGCGGTGTGATCCCTAAACGAATGGTGGTTGACGGGATCGTGATCGGCGAAAACATTGGCGGCGTCGACGAAAAACAGCAAATGTTGGCTCACTTGCCTCTGCTGATTCATTCGATGTCCGGTCGTGAATCAAACGAGCAGTTGCACGCGATCTCGATCGGATTGGGCACCGGAATTCTTGCGGGAGAAATGGCGGCGCAGCCTTCGGTGAAACATGTCACGTGCGTGGAACTCTCGCCAGCCGTGATTGATGCTTCCAAATGTTTTTCTTCCGACAACCACCAACTGGCAACCCGCAGCAACGCGACGATCGTATTGGGCGACGGAATCCATTTTCTCCGGCAGACAGACGACTTGTACGACTGCATCGTCAGTGATGGAAAATCTCGTCCGGGGCATGCCGGTAATGTCGCGTTTTTCTCTTCGGACTACTATCGCATCGCGGCTCAACGACTGACAGAGTCAGGAACTTTCGCGCAGTGGGTTTCACTGGAGGGCAGTGCGGATGAGGTTCAGACGATCCTGAAAACGTTTGCTCAGCAGTTCGAACATGCTTATGTCACCATCGCGCCTCCCGATTCGATTTACCTGATCGGACGGCACGACCCGATTCGCTGGAACGAGGAACGATGCGACAACTATCTGCAAACGGCCAGTTCGTTATTTCCCTACGGCTGGAGGACTTCAGATGATATTCGCAGCCTGGCCTGGCTGGACGCGAAGGAGCTTGCCGCGTCGTTGCGAGATGACGTAGGCGTCAATTCGTTGAATCGACCGCTTCTTGAGCAATTCGCATTAGACATTTACGCCCCGGATGCTCGCTACCACAAGCTTCACAACCTGATGTTTTTTGAAGAACGGTTGAGCGCCACGTCGGGCGTTGAGGCGAATAACCATTCGGTTCGCAGCCTGATGTTTCAAGGCGATGCAAATGAAAACTTGCTTGGCATTCGAGACGCTTGTTTGAATCTGGTTCTAGCCGCAAAGGTGTTGGCCGACCCCGTTAATGTCGATTTGTCGAAAGCTGCGGCCTATCAACAGCAAGCCCTGCGAGATCTTCCACGTAGTTCACGAGGAATCAATTTGGCAGACAGAATCCTAGAGCAGGCTGATCAATTAGGCCGTTCGATTTCACCGGATGAACTTGCCGCGTTGCTGAAGCAGGCGGCGTCATTGGTTCCCGTCGACGCACAGCTGCAAATGATGATCGGAACAACTCTGGCCAATCGAAAGCAGTTTGACAGCGCTGCTGGTTGCTTCTACCGGGCGAGCAAACTTCAACCGGATAACGTAAAGCCACTCGTCGAGTTCGCTCGCTGCCTGATCGAGCTGAAAAAATTCCGTGCAGCCATGCGGCCTTTGAAGACCGCATTGAAGCTTCAGCCCGACGATAAGCGAGCGAGGCAACTTCTTCAAACCGCACAAGAATACTCGACGTTCCCCTGATCAATCCGGAGCTGGCTAGTGCTTTGTGACTATTGAAAGTTCGGGCTGGGTAAACACCCAATCCATTGAGTGACAGAAATTTGTGTAGTCGGTGGCCTCGAACATTTAGATGTTACAACGCACCAAGCACCCGTTTATAAGTTCTTTGATGTTTCTATTCGGGATGACGCGTAAATAATCGAGGTTTTTACCGAGGTTATGACAGTTTACTTGTAAGTGGGTGCTTAGAACGAGAATTCGGCTCCAACATATGCACCTCGTAGAATCAGATCGGCATTCGTGTTGGCAAATCCTAACGCGGAAGCATTGGCGAAGTCAGCCTGAATGTTCTGCTCTGCGTCGGCGATGTTCGAAACTCCCAAAGCTCGGTAGCCAACTCGCAAACGTGATCGTAGTGTCATCTGATAGATCAAGCCAAAATCAAACTCGCCCAGCAAGCTGAGGTCGTCCTTGGCGTTATCCCCAAATTCGAAACTGGCGTTCGCGTTGGGACCACTGGTAATGACGGGACGTCGAAAAGTCAAATCGGTCAACTGATTGGTTGCCACGATACTGGTTTGAGCTCGATTGTTGAACAGACCAAGCTTGCCGCCGAAGGAAAGCGAAGCCCGTTTGAACACATGCCATTCCGATCGGCATCCAACCTGGGCTCCAAACAGCGAATTCTGGACGCTTGAGTTCAGCGCTGATCGGATCACTGGGTTGGTGGCTGAAACTCCCGCATACTCCAATGATTCGTCAAACTGGAGGTAACGAAATCCGCTCAGCCATTCGACCGTCATCCCGCGACCCAGCGGAGCATAAGTGTAGCCGTTTCGCAAACAGTTCAGCTCGACATTGTTAAGCGAGTACTCTCGTGTCAGCCCATGAAAATCAGCCGCGTTAAATGTATCTGACAAAGCGGTTCCGTTGTCGTTGATCTGGCTTAAGCCAGTGATCGCTGTTTCAGGCGTTCCACCAAGAACTTGGGTTTCAGCCCCCGGATACAAACCCCAATACCGAGCTTCGAATCCTAAGCCATGACTGGTTCTGCGCCCCAGAGAAATGTCGATCCCGCTGACCGTTCCGGCGTTCGCCTGCTCGCTAGTCAAAGTTTGAGTTAGGTTCGACGGGTTGAAGGAAAACAGACGGTCTCCATCGAGTTCGCGATCGAAAATGGGAACGCTGATCCCCAGTACCCACGTTGAAGCAACCGGAGCCTCCATGGGGCCGTAGCTCTGGTCGAAGTAATCGCTGACCGTGGAGTTCGAACTAGCTGCCGGTGCGGCTTTCTCGCCCTCACTCTTATTCGTCGGGGCTTCGATCGAGCGTTCGGGAACTGGTCGAGGCCCGACAACGAAATCACTCGATCCATCGTCCGGTAGTACGTTCGCAGGAACATCGTCGCTTTCACCCAGCAATTCGGAGCGTGAAATGACGGAGTTCTCGTAGTCGTCGATTCCAGAGATGAACGCGTCGATCTCGGGTGCTTCCTGCGCCATCGCGTTGCCAAAGCAAGACATGACCAGCACGGCAATCAAAGCCGGTGAGGTCCAAATGCGAGTCTGAATCTTCATCGTGAATTCCTTTTCACTGCTTAGGACCGACAGGTTTATCAAAGTCTGCTTCCGCTCGGCGAAAGCAACCGTTCACGCAACTGTCGCGGAGCGAAAGACGAAACTTGTTTGCCGCACGGTCAGTCGTCGCGCCAAAAGCTTGCAAGATCTGAACCCAATAACAATTCACGCTTTCATGCGTGCCTGCTGCTATCGGTAAGGTTGCGATTTTTAGAACGAGCGACTTTTACGGACCGTTCGACAGGATGTCGGCAGTCATTACAACACCTGTGTGGGTCATCGTCCGAGCAACCCGAACGATCAAAGCAAAACTGCCAGCCAGCATCGAAATGGCGGGCAAGCCAGCGAGAACATCGGAACGGCAGGATTGTTCCTCACGCCAATCACATTCGACAGAACGCAAACCATCGCGTCGTCGGTTGCGGTTTTCGCGATCCAATCAGCAGGAATAATCGTCAAGGCTTTCCAATCACGGCTGATTCGCTCGCACGATGATCATTGTCGCCGTGAAATGTGTCTCCGGTTGTAACGATCTGAACAATGATGCCAATCCTGTCGAATTCATGGTTGCTGGCTCTGACTGGTTCGACGCAAGTCTCCGATCGTGAGGGTCAAGTCATCTCCTCACTTTGAAGAAGGTTGTCCGCTCCATTCGAAAATTTCAAAAAGCGGAAGTTTACGTCCAAAACACGGCGTATGTTTCTCCTTGGAGTCTGACTGCCTTCGTGCTTTGTCACTCTTAAATGTTCGGGTTTGACGACTACATAAGTTTTCGTCGCCCCAAGGATTGCGTTTCTGTCCAGCCCGAACCTTTAGTGGTCATAAAAACACGAGAGCATGACTGCCAATCCTGCCCTCCAAGAAAATCCCCGCAAGCTTGACCTTGCAATCAATCCAACACAGGCCGCTGGAAATGCCCGCTTCAAAAATACTCGTCGTTGACGACAGCAGCACCGTTCGAAAAGCGGTCAAACGAATACTGATCACGGCAGGTTATGAAGTCACTTGCGCATGTGATGGCTACGAAGCGATTGATCGGCTTGACAGCAATCCGGATTTGATGGTGCTGGATATCAATATGCCCGGACTGGATGGGTACGGAGTCTGTGAGCAGTTGGAAGCGACAGGCATCCATCCACAAAAACTGCCAATCGTTTTTCTGACCTCCAACGATTCCCACGCCTTGGAATTGCTTGGCAAACAATACGGCGCCTATCTGCACAAGCCAGTTGAACCTGAAAAGCTTCTGGCTGTGGTCGACGAACAGCTTTCTGTCAACTCCACCTCTGTTTCTTCCAACTGATTGATCCTTATTCAAATTGATCCGATGCGCGACGCGTCAAAACCATGAGCCTGACTTCTTACCAACAGAACCACAGTCGATCCGGTCCTACGTCCGAAGAATACGCCACGTCAATTGATGTTGAGCAGTGGCGGCAGGACGTGGACACATTTGCGGCAACCACCCGGCAGATGCTGGATTCAATCCACGAGGAACTTTCCAACGGACTGGCCAGTGGTCAGGCTCAAGTCGACATCGTATCGCACGCGGGACAACCTGCCTGCAAATCAGACGTAGGCCGTTCTCAAACGAGTGACCAAATTGGTCCGGCCGAATCCACTATTCAGTCGGACGACGTTGCGGATGAGTGTGACCAGTTACTCGCGAAATTGAAGGCGCAATTATCGGAACAGTTAAATCAATAAACTTCGTTTGAGCAGCTGAAACTTTTACCTATACGGTTGTAACCATGGAACAACTCAACTTTGATGGATCAGAAAGATTCTGCGTCTTTCAGTGTCACAATCAGTGGTATGGAATTTCGGCACTCGATGTGCAGGGCGTTTCTCCACGCCCGGCGATCCGAAACGTACCCAACAGTGACCCCGTGCTGTGTGGAATCAGTCACTTGCACAACAACTTCGTTCCGGTCGTCAGCCTGCGTGCGTTGGCTCAAATCAACTACGAACACGATTCCAATTCTCAGCAACAATTGCTGACGTTGCCCGGTCCGCCCGGCCCATGGGGCATTCTGATTGACCAGGTAATCTCATTGGCTCCGTTGGAAGTTTCGATTTCCAGTTTTTCGAACGCCAATGACCAATGGTCCAAAGTGCTCTCGGGCTCGGCTTCTTACCGGAACCAGGTCGTTCAGATACTCGATGCAAAAGCACTCTATCAATACGCTGGCAGCATGCTCGAACGGTTCTGGCACAACAGTGTGTCTGCCGATGCCGAACTTTTGGTCACTTGATCGAGCCGCCATTCATTAGACAAATAAATTTCAGCACTCGATTTTTTGAAGCAATCCAATGCGTACTTACCTGTCCATCGCGACCTCGAACCTGATCTGCATCGTTGCCGGTTCCTTGCTGTGCTACGGATCGATCACCGAAACCCCGGCCGTTGGAACCGGTTGCCTGATCGCCGGAGCTCTTTTGCTGGTCGGCTGTTTCGGTTGGCTCCTGCTGAAGTTTCAGCCCGCTATGCAATGGCTGACCCAAGTTGCGAAATCGCCTGAACAAGTGGATTCCGCTCCCGCCGGTGCTGCGGAAATCATCGCGATCGGCCAAAGATTCCTGCGAGTCAGCAGCGATAGCATCCGAGCCAACGCGGATGCTTCGCTCGAACTGGATGCCATTCGCAAGTTCGTTGCATCGGTCAACCGTCGAAACTCCGTTCGCATCGCTGACCAGTCTGGCAGCACGCTCAACCAATTGAAAGATGTTTTCGAAAGTTTGTCTCGCACGCTCGGCGAAGATGTCAAGCAAACGCTCACCAGCGGTAAAGAACTTCAACGCAACACGGAGAAACTGGTTGGTGGAGTCGAACAGCAATCGCAAGCGATCACTTCTACCACATCCTTGGTCAACAAAGTCGCGACTCAAATCGAACAGGTTTACCAGAACGTGAAGGCAGCGGTTTCTTCATCCGGCATCGTCCGCGATCATTCCGACCAAAGTCTGAATCGATTTGGGACGCTGATCGATCACATGAAGAAAGTCCGAAACGATTCATCCGTGCGAGAACGAAAATTGTCGGTCTTGGGGCAACACACCAGAGAAATCGGCTCGATCGTGGAAACGATTGGCACGATTTCGTCGCGAACGGACATGCTGGCTTTGAACGCGTCGATCGAATCCGTTCGCGCGGGCGAACATGGACGTGGATTCGCGGTGGTCGCCGAAGAAGTGCGAACGCTTGCCGAACAATCGGCTCAAGCAGTGTTGGACATCACGGCTCGTATTGAATCCATTCAACTGGAGACTCGCCAAACTGTCGCAGGAGCCTCCGACGAACACAAGCAGTTGGACGAAGTGCTACAGCTGGCGACCGAAACTTTGGACGAACTGAAGGAAATCAATGACGCGGCATCTCAATCGGCCAACAGCGTCAATGATATTTCTTACGCAACCCAGAAGCAGCTGGTGTTGACGCAGGAGATCGTCGAATCGCTCGCATCAAACAACGAAGTTTCCAAAGGCAACCGGGGAGTCGCCGAAGGCGTCCTGTGGACGGCCAGGAATCTGGGTGATGTCGGGAATCGCATGGACGACGCGGTGAGCATTCTGAAACGTCAGGCCAACGCCAATACGAATTACTCGTTTCCCGCTAGCTCAGACCTTCCCTTTGCTGACCGTCCCGCCAACGCGTAAGCATCCAATCCAACTGATCAATTCGCGACCTCGCGGCAAAACAGGCCAAGATGAGTAAAAAGAAACCAACACAACAGTCACACAAACCGGTCGACTTGCAATCACCCTCCGATGTGATCACCAGTGCATTGAGTGCAAAGAAATTGATCGATGTCGACTTTGAGTCGGTGTCTGAACAGTTGCTCAGTTTTTCCGAAGCGGCTCGTGATGCATCTCAAGCTCAGCTTGCTGGTGTCACCGAGCAAATGAGCCAATTGTCTGAATTGGCTGCCGCAGACGCTAGAGATTCCGATAGTGACCATTCACTGGCGGAAGCCGTCCAAGCATTTTTGAATCAACATCTCAGTGTCATACTCGGCCTTGAAGGAAACGACGAATCGGTTGCAGCGGTGATGGTTGCCGCTCGCGAAAAATGGCAAGAATACTTGGAAGCCTTCGAATCGTTCGACGATGAAATGGCTGACCGCCAAGATGATTGGGGAATCGGCTACGCAGACGATCTTCTCGAAGCCAACATGGACGATACCGCGCAAACGAGTACCCAAGCGAGTAACAACGGAGATGAAGAAGACTACGGTTCGCAGATCGATCTGATGCTGTCCGCGATCAACGGGCTTGAAAGCTCAGACAAATCAGAACCGGCCCCGGAACTGTTTGCAGAGAGCAACCAACCAACCGAGAATGCCACGACCGATTCCACATCCGATGACGCAGACGCGATCGCTCGCTTGCGAGTGGATCACGAAATGCTCGAGGCGTACCTCGACGACGCCAATGGATGCGTTGCCTCGATGGAACGATCGGTGCTGGCCTTGGAGTCCGAACCCAACCAACCTGCTCCCGTTCGCCAGTTTTGTCGTGAGCTTCATACACTTAAAGGAGCTTCCGCCACCGTCGGTCTGTCCGGATTGGCAACCTTCCTGCACGACCTGGAGACGAACCTGGAGGGCTTGTTCGATGGCGACCAATGCCAAGCCGAACCAGATTTATTGCTCGACGCGGTAGATACCATTCGTGATCGAATTGACAGACTCTCGCCCCCATCAGGCGAGCAAACACCTGTCAACGCAACAGGCAACGCCAATGATCCCGCGACTCCAACGAAGGTTGCTCCGAACCGGAGCGTGAACCTTGGTGATTCAGGCGGTGAAGAGGCTTCAATTCGCATCCGAGCCGCTCGGCTGGATCGATTGATGGACATGTTGGCCGAACTGGTTGTGTTGAAAAACCGTCGGGAACAACATCAGACTGACTTCAATCGGCTCAACGAGGAACTGACTCGGTGTTCGACGCGTCTGCGGTTCGCCAACGACGCGAACGCCGGAAACTCTCAAACAGACACCTTTGTCGTCACCGAAATTGCTCGCGATATCGCGGAACTTGGCAACGAACTACGTTCGCTCCAGAAACCGATCAGCGCCGACAACCAAGCGATTTCCTGGTTCATTCGGGACTTCCGTCAGGAGATCATGCAACTGCGGCGAATGCCGGTATCGGGGTTGTTCCAACGACTGCAACGCGCCGCCCGTGATGCTGCCAAAGTTGAAGGCAAACAGGTTCAGATCCAGATGGCAGGAACGGAAACCGGCCTTGAGAAAGAATTGCAGGAATCGCTTTACGAGCCATTGATTCACATCGTCCGAAATGCGGTCAGTCACGGGATCGAGCAGCCCGAAGTTCGGCAAAAGAATGGAAAAAGCCCCGTCGGCACCATCACCATGGAAGCGCGTTCCAGCGGGCAACTGCTGGTGATCGAAGTTCGCGACGATGGCAATGGTCTGGATTTTGACGCCGTCCGCAAACGTGCACGAGACAAAGGACTGATTCCTGCTCATGCGGCGCCCACCGAAAGCGAATTGGCCAAGCTGATCTTTCACCCCGGATTCTCAACCGCCGCTCAAGTCAGTGAGTTGTCAGGTCGTGGCGTGGGCATGGAAGTCGTTGCCTTGGCAATCGAAAAGATGCACGGACGAATTGAGATTCATTCCGACCAAGGAACAGGCACGACGATGCGGTTCACAATTCCGCTAAGATCGGGAATCGAACACGTGCTGGTCTTCCGGTCGGCAGGTCAGTTGTTCGCCCTACCAATGCAGGCCGTTGAATCCACTCGTCGAGGTTCCGATTCCGGCAATCGCACAGAAGGACACAATCTGGCCGAAGTGCTGTCCATGCGATCGGTCGATCAGCAATCGCAAGACACGATCGTCATGCGTGACTCGAATCGTTCACGAGACAAATCAGCCGATGGGAAAAAGCGCTGCGAGTTTCTGGTTGACGATATCGTCGGCCCTGAAGAAGTTGTCGTTCGTTCGCTCCCGGTATTCATGGAGCAGCATCCGTTGTTCTGTGGAATCACATTGTCAGGAACCAGCGAGACGGTGCTGTTGATTGATTCGGAGCGGCTTCAGAATTTCTGCACCACTCATTTTGAAGGACAAAGCCTTCAACCGAACACTTCAGAAGATCAGCCGGACTCGCGTGCCCACCGCATTTTGGTGGTTGATGACTCGTTGAGTGCTCGCAAGCACCTCGTTCGAAAAATCTCAGCCGCCGGCTACGTTACGATCGAGGCGGGCGACGGGCTGGCCGCACTCGAATGCCTGCGAAAACAAACCGTTGACTTCATCTTCACCGATCTGGACATGCCGCAGATGGGCGGCTTGGAACTGCTGGCCGATCTGCAACGCGGACCTTACAGCGACATCCCGGTGGTGGTGGTCAGCGGTCGAGCCGAACAAGACTTCCGTGACCGAGCCGCCGAGGCTGGCGCTACGGACTTCCTGGTTAAACCTGCCACCGATGAACAACTCAGCGGAGTCCTCGAAAAACTGACAACGTCTCTCGCAGAAGTTTAGTCGAACAAAACAACAAACACTGAACACCTGAATCACGCATTACTCACCTTTTTCTCACGTTCAATCAACCTGTTCAACACGTTTACAATCAGGCTTACTCATGTCAGAAAAAACAGTCCTTGTCATTGACGATAGCGCGACCATTCGTCGTTTGGTCGATGGAGAATTAAGCGCCGCGGGTTATCGAGTGCTGGTCGCCCCGACGGCCGAAGAGGGTCTTGAAAAAGCGGCCACCGAACGACCCGACTTGATCATTCTGGACCACCAATTGCCGGGCATCACCGGTTTTGAAGTCGCCTGCAAGCTGGCGGAAAACCCAGACACCGCCTGCATTCCCGTCGTGGCAAGTTCGACGCTGCGGAAAAAAGCGTATGCCGAGTACGTAGATTGTGACAATGTCGTCGACATGCTGCCCAAACCTTATACGGGCGAACTGTTGATCACGACGGTCGAAAACGCAATCGAAACCGCTTCGATGGTTGTGCAGTCTCAGCAGGATGGATCAGCCGTTCCCGAGATCATCGGACAGCAAGGAGACGCGGACCTGATGGGCACCTTCGCTTGTTTTGGGTTGCGTGAAGTTTTGGACATGTTGAACAACGGGAACAAGTGTGGGCTGCTCGAAATTGAAGCAAGTCGTTGCCGCGTGTTCGTTCACGTCGCTCGAGGCCGCGTGCAAGCCGTTACCGCATCAGGAATTGATCCGCAAGAAGTCGCCAGCCAGTTGCCTTCCTCGCTCAGTGAGTTGGGGGCGGTTGTCAAGACGACCGTTGGCGGACGAAAAGGTTCCGAGGTCGATGGGCTGGTTGGATTGCTGAACAACAAAGTCATTGATTCTCGCTTGTTGCAGAAACTGCTTCGGTTGCAGGCTGCTGTCTTGTTGCGAATCTGCTTCACCGAGCCATTGAAAGGGTTCCGTTTCCAAAATAATCAAACGGTTCCACCATTGTTTGAGAATCTGCCGCTCGACAGCAGCCTGTTGGCGATTCTTGTCGAAGGTGCCATGATCTGTGACGAATCGACGTTGCCTCCGTTGTCAGAAACGTCCGGCTATAAACGACGTTCGATTCGAGGCCAAAACCTTGACCGCGCTGGCCTAGCAAGTCACCACATGAAACTGATGGGGTCTCTGTCCGAAGCGCGAACGGTCCACGATCTGGCGAATCAAATGGGCTGGCAGTCCGACGAACTGCGGAGAGTTCTGCACGGTTTCGAGCTGGCGGAATTGGTCGAATGCCAGACGATCCGCGACACGTCGCGCGTCGTTGCAATCACCTCCGATCAAGCACTTGCTCAACGATTGGCCGGAACTTTCTCATCGCAATCCGAATCGATCACGGGCAAGCTTCTGCGTGACTGGCTGGCACTGGATCTGCTGATGCGAAGAAATCGTCCTGACGTTTTGATCGTCGATCTGAACGACGATGCGGCAATCGGTCATCTTCAGAAAATGAAGACGGGCCCGACCAACAAACTTGCCGGGCTGAAACTGGTGGGCGTGTTGCCCGATGGCGTTTCGGCAGATAGCAGCGAACCATCCGGCAGTCTGGGGGTGACGTTGTTGCCCGCTCAGTTCGATGACGCTCAGCTGATCGATGCGATCAGTGTGGCTCAGGTAAGTCCTCATGTCGCTGGCGGCGAAAACGTTGTGGAATCTCAGGCCGCGGAAGCGAGTCAATCGGTTTAAGCTTTCCGATGATCGCTTTCCGGTGTGTCTGTCAACTTCCGAACCGTCGTCGTGATGCATGGGGCAGCGCGACCCGGTTCGCAGAAGCGTACTCTCTCACTCAATTTCAGAAATAACATGTCACATTTTATCACCGTATTCGACCCTGCCGGCAACACAAGCACTTACAGCATTGAACAAGGAGGCAGCAAGTTTGGCGGCACCGCCGGTCATTGCGAAATCCGTCTGGATGGTGAAAACGTCGCGCCAATTCACTGCATGTTTAGCGTGGTCGACGGCGGACTGAGAATCCAGGACTGGAATACCGAAGGCAAGACGTTGCTTAACGGGGCCGAGTTGTTGGACGAATCGCCATTCTGCGATAGCGACGAAGTTACCATTGGAACTAACCGAATCGTTGTCGGTCAGTCCAATAACGACTCATTGGACTCGGTGCGAACGCCCGTCGAAGCCCTCACCATCAACACGGGCAATAGCGACGCGGAACTTCACCAGGAACTTGAGAAAATTCGTAGCGAAAACTCGCAACTCGAGGCAGAATTCGCCAGCATTCCAGAATCCGACGCTGCGGTTGAGTCGCTTTATGATGACCCGTTCAATTCTGGTGACACGGAACTGCTTCGCGACGAAATCGAGTCATTGACGTTGGAACTGGCCGAACGTGATCAGCAAGTTTCGATGCTCAAGCAACAACTTGAATCCGGTACCGGCGGTGGTGACATGGAAGATACCGCTCGGCTGGTCGCGCGAATGGAGCAGCTGTTGGATGAACTTCAAACGGCGGACGAACGAATTCGAACTCATGAGGAACTGTTGCGATTTTCGGATGAAGCGACCCAGGCGGAACAAGAAGAGCGCCGTCAGCTTGAATCGTGGGTCGAGCAAATCGAAGATCGCGTGACCGCACGTGAAGAAGAAGCGAAGGCCGAGACCGAACGTCTCAACGGCCGAGTACGCGATCTGCTCGCTCAGCAGAAGCATCACGAACAAGTCCTCGAAAAAGCCCTTCAGCAACGCACCGCCAACGGAAGTGTCACGTCGGATGATCTGGTGAAAAGCTTGCAGGCTCAGGTTCAGGATCTTCAAGACAAATGGCAGCGGTCACAGGAAAAGTGTGATCGCCTGACCTTGCGGTCCAGTTCCGCAGCGGCAGACGGCGACTCCCAATCAGTCACCGAGCTGAAGCAGAGGATCATGCAACTAGAACTGGATGCCTCCCGCGAACGAGCCCAAGTGGCGCGCGAACGAGCCGAACTAGCGAAGCTGCAGTCCGACTTGGAACAGAAGTGCCGGACGAACAATCTGGATTCTGACTCGGATATTCGTTTGAAGGCGATGCGCGACCACCTGCGAGAACTTCACAGCGAAGAGGAAGTCGAACGTGAGAACCGGCGACAACGCAGCCTAGGCGGACGTATCGCCAGCCTGTTCACACGCATTGAATCACGTCAATAGAAAAGAAAAATAAGCAAGCTGCACGCCATGAACAAGCCAGCCGAAATAACCGATTCAAAAACCATCTGCATGGATGGCCCATTGCGTGACCGCGCGTTGGTGGAGCTGAAGACCACACGTAATCTACAGAAGGCCGTCAGCAGTATCGAACGATTTTTGCTGAACCAGATCGATCGAATTGAATCCGCGTTCAAGGAATGTCAACAGATTGAAGAACGCGGTCGAGTCATCCAGCAAAAATGGATTGAACTGGAAGAAGAGAAACAAGCTTGGGAAAGGCGTCGCGAACAGGAGATCAACCAGATCAACGAAGCCAAACGCAAATTGGCTCAGGGGCTGAGATCGCTTGAGGGAAATCAGCGATAGTAGACGAGGAACGCTAACCTCCAGACTTTCAACGCTTGCTCGACATAGTTAAGCCAAACATTTGCTGGATATAGATTTCCTCATCGTCCTTCATGAAAAGCACGTGCAGATCAGTAAACTTTTGTTTGGTATCAGTCGCTTCATTCGCAACCAACGCTGAAAACGAAGTCGGCGAGAGAATAAACGAATTCAAGTGAACTTGTGGGTCAGGTAGTCGGTCTCGTTCAATTTCCTTGATTTTTTTGGAAAACTGAACTTTTGCATCGTTGTCAATTCTTGAGTGGCGAAGACCGTGTGGGTCAACGAAAGTAATGTACTGCTGATCGTCGATGATCAACCACAGAATGAAGTCAGGATAAAACCCGCCTTCTTCGAAAAAACTGACGCCGCGACCGCGACTCTGATTTCGTAGCACGTACAGTTCTTTGTCGGCCAGGAACTCGTGTTCCTCGTTGATACACCAAT
>CALFWL010000180.1 GCA_937928215.1 uncultured Pirellulaceae bacterium
CCCTTGTTTTTGCGGGCGCAAACCGCGACTTACACCCCTGATTTGCAATGATGATTTTCGTCCATTGACAGCGATCTACAAATTCCTCTAAAAGCTTGCTGCCGATTGCGGGTTACCCACCCGTAACCATCATTCGGTCAACGAGTATCTGAAACCACCCACGGGCGAAACTGTCATGCGTCTGAACGATTCCTCTTCCCGCCGCGCAACGCGGCAAACTTCCGATCGCGATCGAATCTCGGTCAGCCGGCTGGTGAACGAGATCGTGCTCTCGCTGAGCGATCACTTTACGAACAGTCGAATCACGGTGGAGCTGGATGTGCAGCCACTGGACGTTTTCGCGAATCACGATTTGATCCGTGCCGCACTGAAAAGCCTGATGCGGAATGCACTGGCATCGATGACTCAAGGCGGGGAGCTTTCCGTCACGCTGATCGACAGCCCGCACCAGTGGGAGTTGGAGGTCGCGGATACTTCAACCAATCGATTGGTCGAAGCGTCAATTCAGAAAGATCAGCCCGATCCCCATCCAGAAGATGAACCCGTGGGAGCTGTTGGCTTTTCAATGAATGAGCAAACATTCGAACGTGACTCGTTGGCAGAAGTTCACGCGGCGGCAGCAGCTCATGGCGGTCATATCCAAACGTGGAACTGCCCCAGCGGTGGTACGGCGAACGTGCTGATTATTCCTAAGCGGCACCGCAACGCCGCTTAGGACGAGTGGCCTGTTGGGAACAGCCATGTGAGTTTGCTCCATCGAATAATTTGACAATAACCGGAGAAATGCCAATGGATTGGCAACAGCGGTCACTTCAGTGGCTCCAACGACCGCAATCAATCGCGCTGCTTGGCGGCGCGATTGCGATGGTTGGCCTGATTGCATTTCAGACTCATTCATTGACAACATCGGCGCCGCCCATGTGCGAGTTGATCTCGCAATGTCATCTACGACATGGTGATTTGCAGCGAATTCAAGTTGCTTTGGGAGAATCCGGGCTGAACGAATTTCAAATCGAAGGTCAAAAGCTACTTGTGCCTCGACAGCACCATTCAAAGTATCTGCAAGCGGTGTCTGAAAAAGATGCGTTGCCGATGGACTTGAGAGACGATCGGTCTGAATCGATTTCCAATCCGCTACTTTCACGTTCACAACAGACCGCGTTGAAGTGGCAACGTAAAAAACGTCAAGTCAAAGAAATGATTCTGCGACTGCCGTTCGTTCAGCAGGCGTGGCTCGAGATCGATACTGCCCCGTCATCTTCTCCGTTCCGACCGTCAAGACAGTCGGCTGTCATTTCTATTCAGCCCGCAGGCGAGGAACCGTTGGACGCTCAGCATGTCGACACTTTGAGGCGGATGATCAGCGGAGCTGTGGCGGGTTTGCAGCCGGAGCAAATTGAAGTGATCGACTTGGGCGAAGGTCTGGCTTACGATCGCGCCGGAGAGGGGTCTGCAATTTCTGCGAACCGGTTCGCTTTGAATTCGAGTCAGCGAAGGCAAGCCAGAGAGCAGCAGTTGGAAAATCAGATCGAGACGGCGTTGGATCGTTTTGTTGGGGTGGACGTTCATGTGAAGCTCACACCTTGTCCGATTAAGTCAGCTCCTGTGAGTCAGCAGGCTACCGAGAGTAAGCCTCAGTCCAAGCCCTTGGTCGCCGGTTCAAACGGAGTGGCTTCGATTTTTCAACACGAATCGCAATCCGCCGACGCGGTTACTCGCTCAGGTGCCCAATCAATCAAAATTCCGACCATTCAGGTCAGCCATGAGATCCCCGTTCATCTGGCCGAAGCAAGCAACCCCGATCTCCCCGTCTGTCGCATCTTGGTTCATGTTGAGGTCCCCGAATCGGCATTGAAAAACGTGGCGGCTCCATTGATGTTACGCCGACCCGCCGAGCATTCTGGCAACTTGGCGATCGACCGAATCGAACAGAAATTCGGATTGATTCGTCCTCAGATTGAGCGGGAAGTAGCGTCTGTGCTGCCGCCTGCGTGGGTTGAAGCGTCAGGAGCTTCTCCGGTTGAGGTGACGCTACGCCGATCTTCAGTTGCACCGGTCGCTGATCAGCGGGCTCGTTTGTCAGACCTGTTTCAGAAATTTTGGCCGTCTGTGGCCATTCTGGGCGTAGGTGTTTTGTTGTTGTCACTGGTGACTCGCAAGTCGACCTTCGGTGTGCAGGACGAGACAGTCGACCCGAACATTCTTTCGTTGAGCCAGCATCGAGACTCGAACTCTGATGCAGCCAAAAACGCGAAAGAGAGCATCAACCGCATGTTCCGCGACGATCCCGACGGGGCAGCAGCCGCCATCGAGGGCTGGATCAAGAAAGCCGGATAGCAGGCTGCGTGGCTCCCACTGAGGGTTACGGTTTTCAAAACAGAAAACCATCCGCATGCTCGCTAGCGTTAAAATTCAGCGGAATCGCTACAAGCCACGATTGATCTTGCTCGACGAAGTCGTTTGAGCGAAAACGGTGGGTGCGATGCGGCAGTTCTTTGATTCGGTTTCATGAAGAAGCCCGACTTTCATGCCGTAACGACTCTGATTTTCCCATCATCAATATCGTCACGGATGACGCCAAAGATGAACCCTTACCAGCAAAAAAGAATCCTGACGCTGTCACTGGCCGTCACTGTATCTTTTTGTTGCAGTGAAAAATCGACTGCGGCTCAGGGGGATTTTGGAAGCTCTCCAGTTCGACGTGCTCAGCCTTCGCCAGTTGCTTTTCAGCCTCCTGTGGATAGTCAGACGGTGCTGGCTCGTCCGCAAGCCACGTGGCCAGACCGACCGGTGCAATATGATGACTTGGTGAAACAAGCCAATCTGGAACAATCTGCCGGATCGACGGGCGTCAAAAATTTGATCGGCAGCACGGTGGACTCGGCGGGCCAATTGCTGGGTTCTTGGAAAGATAAAATTGGTCAGCAAACCGATCAGCTATTGAGCTCATCTGATTCTCAATCGGGTGCCAGCAGTTGGCTCAACACAATCAAGCAGAAGGCGAATTCGCCTGACTTGCGTCGTATGTTGGGCAGTCTGGCGTTGGTGGTTGGCGGTTATTTAGCACTGGTGGTCGTGTTGCGAAAGTTCGGCGGCAGTGGCCAACGAGGTATTCCGGCCGAAGTGGTCAGCGTGCTGGGAAATTTACCGTACGGTCACAAACAGAATTTGCGGCTGGTTCGGTTGGGAAGCAAGCTGGTCTTGTTACTCAATGGCCCAGAAGGAACTCATCCGATCGGCGAAATCACTAACCCGGATGAAGTCGAATATCTGGCGTCATTATGTCAGGGAAAAAAAGCCGTTCGTCCTCCGGCCCCACTGCCAGTGCCTCGTCAAGCAGATGCGAGTAACACACGCGGCGTTACCGAGGAAAGCCTTGCTGCGGTCCTTCGCCGACTTGAACAGGCCACTCGCGGCGGAACGGCCAACTATGAAGCCTAAAATCCAGATGCAAAACACGGGCAGAAAAATTCTCAGACGCGAGATTCGCTGCGGCCTGATTGTCATCGCGATGGGATTGTTGTTCGCTTCCGACGGAGCGGCTCAGATGCTACAGCCTGATCGTAACGGTTGGGGCGATTCGCGATCCGTTGAAACACCAACCAATGACTGGCTTTACTCGCAGTCGAGCCAATCTATTCCAGTTGATCGCATTCCTAGCGAAGAAATTCGAAATCAAATTGGACTGGCAAGCTTTGAACAGGCCGTAGCAGTGAAAGAAGGTCTTCGGTTGGCCGAAGTTGGTCAGGGACGGATCGCCGGATCAACATTGCCTCCACGGGACGCGATGACCGATCCATTTTTGAAGCTTGCGTCGCAACGAGAAACGGACGATTCGCCGATGGAGCCTGCTGCCGGTTCTCTAGGCGACGTTCAAAACGACTCGACTGCTCAACCAGCCGGTTACTTCATGGCGGGAACAGCAGGCGAATCCGTGACCGTCGAGCAGGCTCAATCTTCGCGAGCAGAGCCGTTCGATTTCTCCTCATTGAGTGACGTTTTTTCCGGAGGCGATTCCGCTTTGCCGCGTGAAGGTCTGGGGTCTTCGATCAAAGCCATGTTGCTGCTGGCGACTTTGAGTTTGGCTCCGGCCATTGTCCTGATGACCACGTCGTACGTGCGAGTCGTCGTGGTGCTCTCGTTGCTGCGGCAGGCATTTGGATCGCAGCAGTTGCCACCCACGCAGGTGATCACGGCTCTGTCGTTGTTTTTGACGATGCTGGTGATGGCTCCTGTCTGGAATGAAGTTAAAACCGAAGCGATCGATCCGTACGCCGCTGCCGACAGCGACGTGACATGGCAGTCTGCTTGGGACGCCGGGGTGAAACCTGTCAGACGATTCATGCAGAAACAAATTCAATTGGCGGGCAACGAGCAATCGATTGCGACGTTCTATCGCTACTTGCCAGAAACTTCCCAGCAGCCGCCTGAGAGTTTTGATGACGTTCCGCTGAACGTGTTGCTGCCTGCGTTTATGGTTAGCGAACTGAAGGTCGCATTCTTGTTGGGGTTTCAGGTCTTTTTGCCGTTTCTGGTGCTTGACCTGGTGGTGTCGTCGGTGACCGTATCGATGGGAATGTTGATGCTGCCACCCAGCATGGTCAGTTTTCCGCTGAAGCTGATTCTGTTCGTGATGGTGGACGGCTGGAACCTGGTGATTGGCATGTTGTTACAGAGTTTCGGGCCGTTTGTTTAGGCGAATCGCATCGCAGTTTAAGTTTTTCACGAAGAGCAAGGCATGGATGCCCAAGAAGCAATTGATCTCGGTCGAGAAGCGATTCGAGCCTGCATGATGATCGGTGGACCAATTCTGGCGATTTCGCTGCTGGCTGGTCTGGCGCTGGGAATGATGCAGGCGATGACTCAAGTCCAGGATCAAACGGTTTCGTTTGTTCCCAAGCTGTTGATCGTGCTGGTCGCGATCGCGGTGTGCTTGCCGTGGCTTTCGGACCGCATGCTCGAATTCTCTCATGATATGCTCAGCAAACCAATGATGATGGCTCATGGAGCAGCGATCGAGTCCGATGCGGCGCAGTCGATCAGCTTTGTTCCTGTCGCGTGGCCCGGAACGCAGCCGCCCGCTTCGATCTCTCCGTCGTCGCTGCACAACCAGGAAGAAACGCCGGCCTGGTTCAAGCAAAAAGAAACCAGAACGCGACAAGCTTCTCCATTTCATCTGCCCCACTATCGATTCTCTAGGAAGCCTACCGAAGATCTGGAGGGCTGATCGATGGAATCACTGGCGATTTTGTTTCTGCTGATTCTCGTGCGAACGGCGGCGTTGGTGATGACAGCTCCGCTGTTGGGCAGTCGAGCGATCCCGTTTCGATTTCGATTCGCCACGGCGATCGTGTTGAGTCTGGTGACGCTGCCGATGATTCACAGTCGAACTTCGCTGGCCGATGCGATCTCGACCAATCCGTCAGATTTACTGCACTTAGCGTCGGCCGAACTGATCATCGGTTTCGCCTTGGGTTTGGGAGTCAGCCTGATGTTCGCCTCGGCTCAGATGGCCGGCACACTACTAGGGCAGATGGCCGGAATTCAGATTTCCGATCAGCTTGATCCGACAACGGGACAGTCTGGGACACCCGTTAGTCAGTTTTTCTCGATTCTCTCACTGGCAACTTTTGCTCTGATGGGCGGACCGGAATTATTGCTATCCAGCCTGTTGACCACTTTCGTCGAATTACCGATCGGAGTGCAGGTGTTTTCGGGAACCGAAGGAGCCAGTTTGGCTCGTACCGACATGGCGGACCTGCTGGTTGAGCTCTTGCGCCAGAGTTTTCTGTTGACGTTGCGAGCCGTCGGGCCAGCCGTGGTGGCGATGATGATCTCGACCGTGACGATCAGCATGATCGGCCGCTCGTGCCCTCAGATGAATCTTTCCGGAATCGGTTTTGGATCCAATGTCGTCATCATGCTGCTGGCGGTGTTCTTGTTCAGCGGAGGCTGTGTGTGGTTGTTTGTCGACGACTTGACCAGCGTGGTCGAGCACATCCAAACGACGCTGGTTGCCAGTCCGGCAGCTGCGGTTCGTTGAGACGTCAGGGATAAGTAGTTCATGTCAGAAACTTCGCAAGGTGATCGCACGAATCCCGCCACACCGCTACGGCTGGAGCGCGCGAGAGACGAAGGTGATGTCGCTCGCAGTGCCGATCTGGCGTTCGCGATCCAGTTATGTGGAGTTGTCGGAATCGTCTGGATGTTGTCC
>CALFWL010000181.1 GCA_937928215.1 uncultured Pirellulaceae bacterium
CTTGACCGGCGTCTGCTGGGCCGGTGCCTGCTGAGCCGGCAAGCCTTGCCCGATGAACACCGACAAACCCAAAACAGCAAGACAACAATGCAACTTCATGACTTCCAACCTTGAATCGAAGATTTGCAAACCGCCACAACCAATTTTCCACCATCCGAAATCAGCGACTGATCAAACAAGCTTCAAACATGCGCAGACTTACCCACGCGCTCGAAAGCGATTTTTTGAGGGACAGTATAAAAAGCTTGATAAGACGTGTGTTGAAAAGTTATCTTCCAGACATCGCATCACCGAAGACGGAGAAAAAGTGCTTCGATATCGCGAACTTTCAGATAGCAGCTCAACACCAACCCGAATGTATCGATCGATTGAACGGTGTCAACAAAATTCTGAAAAGTATTTTCAAATAACAGATCGCGGGACCCAACGCATTTTCAAACTACTGGCTTGCGGACCGTCGTTAGATATCACTTTCGCAGCGAAACGTTATTCCCTAGGGGGACGACACAACACTTATCATCCCGTACGAGAGCAGTGAAAAAAACTTTCTCAGTCGCTGACCTCGATCGTTGGCTTGGCACTCGCAAAACAATAACCTGCGGACTTGCAAGACGATTGGGCGGTGAAATACGTGGGTTTCGAGTGCTCAAAGCCGTCATTTATTTCTTGGCGAGCGTTTATCTGTCTTGCAAGCAACCAACGTTATTCACCAACGCATCAGGAACGGTCTTCATGCGGTCTAAGTGATGGACAACCGGACTGAATGTGGTAACTTTCATTCGTCCGCCAATTTCATGCAGAAGACGATGCGAATGCCCGTGTTTGCCTACAAAGCGATCAACGACAGCAATGCGTTTGTGCAGGGAACCGTTTCAGCTGAAAACCCTCGCTCGGCTCGTGAATTGTTAAGAACACGAGGATTGGTCGTCGAGTCTGTGGTTACGAATGAAAAGGCCGCTGGAAGCAACTTATTGCTGTTTCGAAGAAAGAACAGGCACGCTTCCAAGCGCGTTGCCATGGTTCGGGAACTCAGCACCTTGCTTGCGGCAGGGATACCGCTGCTCGAAGCGTTGGATTCTCAAGCAAAACAACACCGTGGCGCTTTTCAAACCAGTTTGCTATTGCTCAGAGACCGCGTTGCGGCAGGCGGTACGCTTGCGGACGCCATGCGTGAACAACCCGGTATCTACGATCCGCTAAGCCTTCAAATGGTGGAAGTTGGAGAGAACTCCGGGACACTGGATCGCGTTCTTGATCAACTGGCGAACTTCAGCGAACGGTATCTCCAACTGAAAGACCGGGTAACCAATGCCTTGTTCTATCCCGTGATGGTTTTTCTGCTCAGCATGGGAGTCGGCATGTTCCTGATGACCATCGTGGTGCCAATGCTACTGGACAATCTGTTGGAAGCTGATCGACAGATTCCGTGGCCCACACGCGTGCTCAAAGGGGTCAGTGACACGTTGCGGACTCATGGGCTCCTGATCGCCGGGTCGGCCTTGGCAATGGGCATCACCACTGTGGCAGTTGTCCGCACCGAACGAGGGCGACGGTTGTGGCACAACGTTTTATTAAAAATTCCGCTCCTGGGTAACATGTCAAGAAAACAGGAAATCGCGCGTCTGGCCTTGATTGTGTCTACGTTGCTCAAAAGTGGCATCGTGTTGCTGCACGCGTTGGAAATTGCCGGCAGATCAATCAAGAATACGGTTCTTCGCGAGGCGGTTGAACAAGGAAGGGCAGCCATACGATCGGGGCAGGAGATCGGCCCATCCCTTGATGCAACAGGTGAATTCCCACCTACCGTAGTCCAAATTTTTGCCGTGGGTCAGCAAAGCGGTAAACTGGAAGAGATGTTGCAGCGACTGGCTGAAAACTATGAACGACAGGTCGCAACCATGTCGATGCGATTGGCCTCGCTTCTGGAGCCTGTGCTGATCGTGGGGCTGGCGATGTTTGTTGGCTTTATCTTGTTCGCAACGGTACTTCCTATCCTGGAGGCAGGAAATGTTTTGCAATAAATTTCGCAATAAGCTTCGGCATCGAAACGCGAGCCAACGTCGAAACGCGTTCACGTTAGTCGAACTGATTGTGGTGGTGGTGATCATTGGCTTGCTGGCCGGGGCGGTAACCGCCAGCGTCCGCAGTTACTTGATTCGTGGCAAGCAGGCCGTTGCCAAAATGGAAATTGCCAAAATCTGCCAAGCGCTGGACACCTACTACACAATCAAAGATCAATATCCGACAACCGATCAAGGCTTGGCAGTACTCGCCGAAGGATCCGATGAATTTCCCGACGGCCTGTTGAACAAACTTCCAATCGACCCTTGGAAGAACGAGTACATTTATCGAATTCCGGGTGCCGAGTCGGCTTACGAAGTGCTGTGTCTTGGCTCGGACGGACAAGAAGGTGGAGAGGGAGCCAAAGGAGATATATCCAGCGAGTTACTCAATGGGAACTAGAGACTTGCGAATAAATAAGTTAACCGATGAAGATGATTCCCGGCCGATTTTACGCGAGCAAGATGAAATCGAATCGGGTCGTTATTGCTGGGAAACCCCCGGCGTGATTGATGGACGGCTTGCCTTTACTTTGATCGAGCTGATCGTCGTGTTGGTGCTGGTGGCCATGATTGCGGCGATGGTAACAGTACGATGGTCGGGTTTTCAGAACGGACCCGCGTTGGAAGCGGCTGTCAACAATGTTGAATTCATTGATGCCCACATGCGTCGTTACGCTTCCGCTCACGGCAGGACGTGTGGGTTGGAGATCGATCTCAAAAATCATCGTCTTGCCAAGCAGTATCATGACGACGACCATGACAATCCGCGATCGGAAAAGATTGGCTCAAACGTTCGCGTCAAGCAAGTCGACTGCCAGACCGAACGATCTCGCGGCGCCACGTTTCAGCTGACATACTATCCCGACGGTACGACGCCCACTTATGGGCTTCAACTCGCCGGACCGGGGAAGAAAGAAGCTTACCTGTTGTTTGCGGGAATGTCCGGGCAAATGACGCGTTTTTCAACTCTCAGCGAGTACGAGAATGCAATGTCGTTGCTCAAAACGAACTAAGCACTCGCGAATCAATAAGTTGCCGGATAAACATCATTCAGCGCCGATCTTACGCGAACGAAATGAAATCAAATCTGGCAGTTATGGTCGGGCAAGTGCTAAGTACACCGTCTGTCGCGGACTTACCCTGATTGAAGTTATCGCCAGTCTGATGCTGGTGGGTTCGCTGCTGGCGAGCGTCTTGCTGGCGCACCGCCGTTGTGCGCGTCAGACGAAACTTGCGGTCAATCGCCTGGCAGCAGTCGAGGTGCTGGACGAATTCATGACGCTCTGGCACCGTTCCGATACGGAAAGCAGCGAGGAATTGAAAAAAGTCTCAGGGAAAGCTCCGGGGCAGAACAGTTTTTATTGGCGAAAACTGGTTGAGGATGAGGCGACCGGCAAGAACCTTGGAATCACGATCATGCGGATCGAGTTGTTTGATCCCGACTTTAGTTCGGGCGAAGCTTTAGCGTCTGTCGAATTGATTGTGCCCGCCAGTGAATCATTGCGGGGTCTGTAAGCACCCACCTACAAGTAAACTGTCATAACCTCAGTAAAAATCTCGACTATTTACGCGTCTTCCCAAATAGAAACATCAAAGAACTTGTGAACGGGTGCTCAATGAGATTTCGACATCGGAACACAGATCGTTTTTGCGACAGGCATGCGTTAACGACCGTCGAACTGCTTGTCTCGACCATGCTCGCTTCCATGCTGATGGTGGCACTACTTGGCGTCTTACGAGGGTTGCGGGTTCAGGCTGCGGCGATGGAAAACATCCGCCCGAGCAAAGTTTGGCAAACCACATTGGATCAGGTCTTCCAGTTCGACCTCGAAAACTCACGCCGCTATCAGTTCGACCGAAAGTCACTCACGCTGACAGGTTTTGCGGGCCGTGATCCCGACTCAAAATCAGCCAATTGGAAGCCGACCATGGTCACGTACGAAATCGTTTCCGACGGTACCGCTTCTTGGTTGATCCGTCGAGAGAAACGAATGGGGGGCACTGGAATCGCAACCGTCGAACAACGAGAACTGGTTCTCAGTGGCGTCCATTCGATGCGTTTGTCGGCCGCGGCTGGCTCGCATCAAACTTTTGCCAATGCACTGCCCCAGACCGTCTCGCAAGGTGCTTTGCTTCCGATTACGGACGGATTGACCATCGAACTATGGAGTGATCGCTCGAAAACAGTGGCAGGTTCCGAAGGAGGGCAGGCGTATGCTTACCGCTTCCGACAACGGTGAACGAACGTTTCCAAGTCTTCGCCAACAGACTTGTTTGCGACGCGGGCCTCGCAGACGTCGCTCGGGCTACGTGTTGATCATGACGCTCGTTCTCATTGCGGTATCCGTGTTAAGCCTTGCCAGTCTCAGCCGACACAGTCTTCAACTTGCCAGCGACGCGATTCACGCCCAACGTGATTTGCAAAGGTATTGGGGGACTCGAAGCTGTCGCGCCTATCTGCTGGAAAATGCCGAAGAAATCTTTTATCAGCTTGACGCTCACCACCGCGACGATGAACTGGCGTTACCTGCGCCCCATGACTTTTCTGGCGAATTTGAACTGGCCGACATGACATTTCGTTTTTTGCTGAGCGACGAAAATGCGAAGCTGAACATCAACTCGGTTACCCTGCGGATGCCAGCCGAGCGAGATGCGTTGGTCAGACAATTGTCGGGCCAGAAGGTATCAATGAGGCTGCAACCGATCATGGGCGAGCAAGCCGACCGAACAAGGCGATGGTTCAGCAGTTGGGGGCAGTGTGTCGAGATTCCTGATATCTCCGCAAACGAACACATGCGTTCCTTGTGGGAAGCCACAAGCCAGCTCACGTGTTGGGGCAATGGCAAGTTGAATATCCGCCGCGTGAGCGATCAAACGCTTTTCGCCGTTGCGAGTGAAGCAGCAACACAACGAATTGCCCGGCAGCTGATTGAAGCGCGCGAGATGACTCCAGACGCCGATTGGCAATACTTGTTGAAAAGCCTTGGGCTGAAACGACGAGATCGGACTGCACTGCGAGGCTGGTTTTCGGATCGATCCAGCTGCTATTGCTTATGGCTCGAACTGGATGATGGGCAGCGTCGTTGGTACCATCAATGGGTTCAAGGTGATTTGGACGCCACGGGAGAAACTTCCACGCTTTCGTTCTGTTGGTAAATTGTTCTGTTGGTAAGTTTGTGAATCTACGCACCCGCAAGAGACTGCTCAACCTGTTATCGTTCATCTGCCTGCTGACAAGCGTTGCGGTGACGGTAC
>CALFWL010000182.1 GCA_937928215.1 uncultured Pirellulaceae bacterium
GTTGAACTGATCTGAGTCCCGTCCAGTCCGGCCCGGTTAACAATGATTTTTACCTTTTGTTTTGCATCATCGTAGCGGTCTAGCGAGGTAAGAATTCGGACCACGTTACGGAGGCAGGGCAGGTCAAGCTGAGTGACCAGCAGAACCTGATCCGACTGCTCCAACGCCGTTGAATCCAACTCTGAATACGACTTGGAAAGATCAAGAATGACGTGGGTGAACGAAGCTTTCAGCAGCGAGAGCACTTTCTTGAAGTCTCCGCTGGAGATGGAATCCGATTCCTCGATCTGAATTGGGCGTGGCAGCAGGTAGACTCCGGTATCGTGCTTCGTCAATGATTTTCTCAGCAAGGCGAGGTCGAGCCTAGAAACGCTCTGTGCAACATCAAGCAACGTGTAATCGGGAATCATGTCTAGGAAGACGTCCGCATCTCCCAGTGCGAGGTCAAGATCGACCAACGCAACACTACATTCGGGATGCTGAGCAAGCGCAACTGCGGTATTCACAGCGACGGACGTCGTGCCGACTCCTCCGGATGCTCCAGCGACAGCGATGATGCTACCCGCCTTGGATTTTGAGCCGCCCTCGGAAGTGGAACCAACTCGATCGAGAGCTCCGACCAATTCTTCGATTTGTACCGGTGAGTTCAGGAATTCACGAGCTCCTGACCGCATTGCCTTGAGGATGACTTGTCCATCGGAACTGGAGCTGACCACAATAATCCCGCAATTGGGATGCTTGCGTCCAAGGCTTTCAACCAACTGTAGGCCGGAACCCTGGTCGGAATCGATGTCAATGATCGCAACATGAGGCGACGTTTGATCAACGATTTCAGAGAAAAACTCGTACCGTGAGCAGTCCGCCTCAAGGAACACGTTGTCCATACCTATCAGGTATTTCTTAAGGTTTTCCCTCGTTGATTCGTCAGGATCGCAGATCGAAATTCGTAATGAGCTGCTCATTTTTTCTCGGACTAAACTATGACGCGTTTCAGCAGGTCAAGCATTTGAATCGCATCTGTTCGGCGTCGTGATCGATTCGAACCACGAAGCCAAGCCAGATAGAAAGACAATTTATCGAGTACGAGTATTCTTTGGCCACAGGAAACCGCCCGACTCTGCCTCCGCCACATTCTGTTCCGAGCGACGCGATGATCCGTCGCTAGGAAAGTTGAAGTTGGAATCGAAGCCAGGGTTGGTAGCCGGTGTAGGTGCCCCTGAAAAATGATTAGTTTGAGGTATTTGCTGCTGTGATGGAAGCGGCAACTGTGGAACACGACCACTCGATGCGGAAGGCCCATTGTCGAAGTAATTCTGGGTGGGACAGTCCTCTTTGCAATGCGGGACCTCGACGTGACCGTTGATAAACAGATCACGGTCTGAAGGTGGGTCAGTAAAGTCGCCTGGTACAGGGCCATTTGCGTACGCAGCGTCGACATCGCTGACGTACTGCGGTGTGATCAGAAAGACTAACTCAGTTTCGGCGACATCGCTAGTGACGGTGCGAAACAACGGGCCCAGCAGCGGTGAATCCATCAATTTTGGAACACCTTTGTTCGCTGATTGAGATCGCTCGGTGAAGTCGCCAGCCAGAGCAAGGGTGTGTCCAGCTCGCATCTTTACGCCCGTGTTGACTCGACGGACGCGGAAACCGGGGGTACCGCCGGCAGTCGCAAGATCAGGGGCAACTTCCGAAACCTCGGCACGAATTTCTAAGCTCATCAGCCCTTGGCCATGGACAAGCGGCACGATATCCAGCTTGGTTCCAAACGCACGGAACTCGATTGAGTTGGTTCCCAGTCCGCTGGCGACGGCGATTGGGATTTCACCTCCAGACAGGAACTCAGCCGGGCGACCGTTCTGTGCGACCAAGACGGGTTCGTCGAGGAGCTTAGCCACGTTACGTCGTTCCAGTAATTCGATGATTGCGTTAAAGCCTCCGTTGCCATCAATGACGCTTGCGATGAGGTTTTCACGCGAAGGGTCGAACTCAATCCTGCCGTCATCTGCAATCCCGGTGATGAGATCTGAAATGCTATTGACGACATTGAATCGAGACCCGAAAACTTGCCAGTCGACACCCATCGAACGCAACTTCGAGCGAGCGACTTCGTAAATCTTGACTTTGATGGCGATGTTCTGCGACCCGTTGACCTGCATCTGGTTCACAACGCCGGTCGGGAAGAAGTCTCTGGCGACAGACATGATGTTGCTGACTTGGTCGGCCCGAGCCACGTTGCCTCCGAGCAGAACACCCGTTTGCAACGCATGAACCTTGATCTGCGAATCAGGAAAGTGGGTCTTGAATGCCATCTCCAGTTGACGAGTGTCGACGGTGACGTGGATCCGAATCGTCTGCAAGTTCTTGTCCGCGTCACTAACGGTGATCGTCGAAACTCCCGGTTTGACGCCGGAAACCAGAATTTCATTGGGAGCAACTGGCGTCGCTGAAATGACATCCGGGTTCTCGATCATCAACTCGGGAACTTTGTATTCGAATTTCAGTCGGCGGCTACTGCCGGCAATCAATTCAACAGAGTCGACGGAATCGGTCACTTCGAAGCGACCTCCGTTGACCTCTCGTGAGAGAGCGAGGCGAGGCTGAACAATGGTGATCGCCACTGCTGCAGTGAAAGCAATAAACAAGATTCGTCGCATTTTCATCCGTGGATCCTCGCGTATGGCGGAACCGCGAACGACCGGCAGCAATGCCAGCGGTGTCGCAGTCCATCATCCTTGATTGACTGAAAGGCTTTGTTGCGGCCATATGCTGACCGCAATCGATATCAAGCCTTCGTTCCTAAGTAAGCCTACAAGGCTTACCTCACGGATACCTATTCGAACCTATTCAAACGGATATTGATCTTCTTCGTACTCGTTGGTAATCTCCTCTGGAACGTCAGAGTCGCCCGAGTTTGCCCCGTTTGACAATTCCGAGTTCTGGCGGCTGCTACCTTCCGGAAGTTTGTCGGCTGCAAACGCCGCTCTTGGGACTCGTCCGGGCTCGAAAGTAATGGTTTCGTAATCCTGCCCAACCCAGATGACCATTTTTTCGTACTCTGGTTTTTTCTCGTCGATGTATTCTGCTTCTTGCTTCGACTTACCACTGAGGGCTCGTGCCAGCACTCCTTCGACCTCTTCAAGTTCCTGATCGGTAGGCTCGTCGCCTCGCAGGACCAACTTAATGGAGCCAGTCTTTTGAACATAGACGATGTCTTCTGATTGCTTTTCGTTCACCAAGACACTGACGATCGCACTTCCTTTGCTGCCCCCTTTTGAGCGGTCGGAAGTTGTGGCCTTCATGCTTGAGTTGACCGAAAAAACCTGAAGCCCCTTCAAAAACGTCCGTGAAATGGTTTCCGAGTTTCCTCGTTCACGATTTTTGAACAGACCAATCACGTCGACGCGATCTCCTGGGCGAAGCAGTCCAGCGATCGTGTCATCCGAAGAAACCTTCAAGGCAACGACTTTGAAACCTGGAGGAATGTCGATGCCCATCGCTTTATTCTTATGAACGATGTCAGATTTCAGAACCGGCAGGCCTTTGCTTAAGCGAGTCATGATCGCCATTTCTTCAACCTCTTCGAGGCTGCGAACCGCGTTTTCCGGAATGATTTCTTCGGGCCAATTCTCGACGCGAACATTCTCTTCATCCAGTAGAACTTTGTGCCCGAGATGTTCAATGGCAACGACCACCTGCCCCATTTTCACTTTCGGCTCCTTGGGCTGCTTGTTTTTTCCCATGACCTGAGTGATTCCAAGTGCGGCGATCAAGCCAAAACCCAATGAAAGAGTCATCAGGACGAACGATTTAGATTTCATCGGATTACCTCGATACTTGTGTCTGTTGCGACATCATCTTGTTTCAGAACCAACTTGATTTGACGTTGATTGACCTCTGCTGCCGTCATGGCATTCGGTTGATCCATCCTTGGACCCAAGAGGGTGCGTCGCGATGCTGGCAGAAAATGACAGCAAGTCGACAAGCTTTCTGTTGTTCGGCGTTCAAAATGCAATCCTTGATTGAGAACCGCTTGCCCTTGACGAGCGTTGCGAGCCGCACAACCCGACTCCGGAACGGTGCGGCTGAATGCAACTGACGCGTCAGATCAGCAGGCCGGTCCACGCGAAGTAGCCGACGGTTCCAATGGCGAGCGGAATTCCGTACGGAAGCAGCTTCATGCGAGGCTTTCGTTCGGCTGCGATTTCCGACAACTTCTCAGGATTACGAATCATGAAGATTTCAGTTGCGATGTAGAAAAACTGATCGATGTGTTTGCGGACATCGCCCGACCAGATAACCATCCCGATCGCCAAAACGGCACCCACGATTGCGGAAACCATAAAGGCGTTCCAAGTAATGCTGCAATGAACCCAGGCTCCGATAGCGGCCATCATCTTGACATCGCCCGCGCCCATTCCACCAATGGAGTAGGCGGGCAGCAGAGTCAGGATGCCAACCGCTGTCCCGGCAAGGCTCCACATCAGGCCGTAGTACCAACCGTCGCCCTGAACGCCGTAGGCGATCGTGCTGTATATCCAGCCGGCAATGATCATCGGGAAGGTCAATTTGTTCGGAACTCGCAGTTCTTTGCCGTCAATGTACGCTGCGACAATGGCAAATACGCTGACAGCCCAGAAGACCCAGTGGTCGTTGACGGTTTGAAGAATGTCGCTCATCGTAATTTTCTCTGTGTGCGGTTGTCGTTGGGGAGCCGTGTTGCATCGATCAACACGGTTGTGACGAAAGTGGACCGACGAAGGATGTCAGGGTCAAATTCGGGCTGTGAAAAGATAACTCGTGAATGCGGCGACAACGGTAAAAAATACGCAGATCAGCTCAAAAGCCTGATCGTAAAGGATGAAAATATGGGAGTAGTCTGACATTTGTTTTAACTCCTCGTTTTCGAGGTCGAGGTAACATCGTTGGGATGGATAGTCCTCGGGGAAGATCGCGTTGCGATGTTTCGATTGATTCGCTGGGGGTTGGTTCCGCCGATTGATGCTGAGGGGCGACAAGCTGGTCTGGCCCAATCGACAACAAGCCTCTGACCACGAGTTGTGGCCAGAGGCGTTGCTATATCGTCAGCCGAACTCACACTCGTTGGGCACGGCGTGATATGCGGTCAGGCCTAGAAGCCGCCGTCGGTTGTCAACCTGTCGTTGATTTCCACAAACGCACTGTTTGCACTACGACCCAAGTTACCGATGGCAACCAAGCAAACAACGATAATCAGAGCCAGCATAACGGCGTACTCAACCGCTGTTGGGCCGTCTTCTGATTCCATGAAACGTTGCACTTTTGACATAAACTTCTTCATCTTGTCTTTCCTCCGACGGATAGGACTGTGTACCCTCGCGGGCAAGAGCCGTATAGCTCTAAATAAATTGGGCTTGACCAACCAGGCAGATGAGTGCCTGTCCTGCTGTAGTTGGCTGTCCCGAAAATGAAAGTGAAAGGACTTCTCTCTCAAGAAGTAGCAGGTCTGGAGATCCGAACGCAAATCGCGTCCGTTTCAGACAACCAGAATGCGGTGTGTTCATCGCCTTCCTTCGTCTGAAAGAAAAGTATGTCAATCCAAGCCAGAGTCAAACTAATACGACCAGGAAACCTGTATTTCATTTTCAGATCGCTCAGAACAGGGAGGCGTGTTGCAAATTTACGACATCGCATGTTGCAACCAATAGTCAGGCAGTGCCTGATGTTGCGAATACTCAACGGATTGATCCGAAAAGTTCTGTCTTAACGAATCGAAGGGCGTCGGTAGCTTTAAGAAATCGCAGGTCACCGAATCACGCAGGCAGCGGTGCGGCAGACGCCGGGCTCAGACATAGACGCTGGGCTCAGATTGGTTCAAACGCTTGCGATAATACTTCAAACCAGCGAAGAAAAAGCACGCACCTGACGAGATCCCGAACCAGATCAAGGCGTAATCGGTTGACAACGCCATCACGATCGCAGTCGCAAACATGACGACCGACTGCAGGTAAAACGAGCCGGACAGCATGCCAGCTTTGATCAGAAAGACCATGCCCGCGATAACAGCCAGTAGAGGAGCGAGGGATAGCACCTCCAGACGCAACACACTTTCCAGCGGATAGAGGGCAACTACGCAGCACATTGCAGCCGCCCAGACATGAGCGACCTGTCGTTCGACGAACATCACGGGCCCCATCCTTCGACGGACGATCCAGAACACGACCGCCCACGCTCCCATCCCCAGCGTCCACATCAACCAGTAATGCAACCGGTTTCGGTTTCCGCACCAGAACAGCACGTTTGTTGCAACGCTCACGATCAGCAAAATCAAACTGTGCCAGATCCACAACAGGCCCCAGTTTTCCAAGACCTCGGCATGATGCGTCTCGCGGAAGACGTTTCCGATCAACTGTCCGAAACGTCCGTCGGCTGCCGAAATCTGTTCATTATTCAGGAAACGCCTGAAATCCATCGCCAGCATTTCTGCCGAATCGAAACGCAGATCCTGAGGTTTTTGTAGACAGCGCATCGCGATCATCTCTAAGTCGCGATTCGCTCTTTGGTTCAAGGCACGGGGTGAAATGACGTTCTGCTCTAACACCATTAGGACCGTGTCGACTGGCGACGCGCCCAAAAAAGGAGGCCGACCCGCCAGCATGTGATATAGAATCGCTCCTAGACTGTAGACGTCGCTGGCAGTGGAGACTTCGCCTCGATTTCCCGCAGCCTGTTCGGGCGCCATGTAGGAGGGCGTTCCTAGGATGGCTCCCGATCGGGTTAGGCTGCTGCGGTTGTGGAACTGCTTGGCCAGACCAAAATCGGCAATGTATGCGACTCCTTCATCGTCCAACATCACGTTCGAAGGTTTTAGGTCTCGGTGGAGGACGCCATTCTGATGAGCGTAATGGATCGCGTCGCTGATCTGAGCCATAACATGTGCGGCACGCCGAGCGGGCATCGGACCGTTGGCCAGCCGTGAGGACAGCGGTTGCCCTTCGATCAGTTTCATGCAAAAGAATAGCCGACCCTCGTGTTCACCGATTTCATAGATCGGAATAATGTGAGGATGATGCAAGCGGGCTGCGGCTTCGGCTTCCGAAATGAATCGCTTTCGGTCGACGGATGTCGCGTAGTCGCCTTTTAGCAACATCTTGATTGCGACCGCTTCGCCATCGCTTTGCCGAATCGCGTGATAAACGACGCCCATGCCGCCGCGACCGATCTCTGATTGCAACAGATAGTCGCCCATTTGAAAGGGTAGCTTCAGAACCGGCGCATCAATTGGCTCGTGAGCCCTCGTCGCGATCGATCCTGTTTCTTGGCCCGCCGCACGAGTGACGATCAGGACTCCCCACAGCTCTCGTAACTCGTCGGCGAATCTAGGATATCGTTCGCACTCTTCTTCAAGATCAGGCTGATCGCCGTTTTGCATTCGGTCGGCCAGTTGCGTGATCAGGTTGGCCAGTTCCTGCTCGCCAGCTCCGTCGATCGAATTGGCAATGGGTTCGGCCATGAAAATCTGTCTGTTCCTGATGCCGCTGGCTGACTCACTCGGCTGGATTCACTTTTACTTCAAAAGTTTCCACGCCTTAGCGAGCGTAGCTACTTCGAAACGGGCCTGTTCAACTGGGACTTGCCAACAACAACTACTCGATTCGATGTCAGCTGGCTTACATAGAATTGGCAACAAGTCATTTTCATCCGGTCACTTAAATTCCCAAGTGCTCAATCGGGGATGGATTCGTCCGGCAACGTTTCGGTCATCAGCTTTTTCAACCGTCGAATTGCCCTCAGGTAACGCATGCTGGCTGCGGGTTCCGTCAAGTTCAACACTTCCCCGATTTCCTGATTGGACAAGTGTTCGTAGTGCCGCATCACAATGATTTCGCAATCACGCTCTTCTAATTGAGCAATGGCTTCCTCAACCTTTTGAGCCAATTCCTGCTGAACCGCGGCGGCCGCAGGAGTCAACTGGTCATCACCTAACAACGAAGCCAGATGCACCGACGACTGATCGTATCCGCGAGGGGGCGCAAGTTGCTGTTCGCGATCAACAGAACGTTTGGCTGAAACTCGATGACGACGATGAGCGTCAATGATGCGGTCCTTAGCAATCTGCCGAAGCCACAGGTGGAACGGCATGATCGGGTCGTTCAGATATCGCTGCAACCTTCGGTTCGCCTCGACCAACACATCTTGCACGACATCACTGACATCAATTCGACGTTGGATTTTTTGATCGAGCCTCATACGAATCAGCTGCCGCAACGAGTTGCGATGTTGATCCATCAACTCGTTCACTGCGGACTGGTTGCCTTCCTTTGCTTGAACGAGCAGCGTTTTCGTTTGGTTGGGTGTTGGCCACATGGACGCATTATCGCTGAAACATTGCTATGCTGCTACCAATTACCCATCACAATTCCAGATGAATAATTGTCACACCTGAGCCAATTCACTGACTTGAGCGACAAACCTTTGAATGGCCCGGCTTCACGGCCTGAGCCATGACCGTAGCCCGTTCTTCCAATCGTGTGTGATGATTTTAACAGGTTCCCGAAGGCGGAAAGGTCCCGCTGATCGTCATTGTGCCAACTCTTTGCGACCAATCCCGACATTCGTCAGGCTCGTTCGTGGACTCCCAACCAGTGATCGAATAAACTGGGCGTTGAACTTTGTTTCGGTCGAAGTTCATTGGATTTTATTTCCATCCATTTTTATCTTGTGCTGGCTGCCATGAGCGAATTACAGAGCCTTGTCGAAGAAACGGTTCAGGTTTATCGAGATCGATTTGGTTCGGAACCCGAATGGGTCGCTGCGGCTCCTGGTCGAGTCAATCTGATTGGCGAACACATCGATTACAATGACGGCTTCGTCATGCCAATGGCGATCAATCGCTATGTTGTGATCGCGGGTGGCCATTGCGAAGGAGCCGCTGCGAATTTGTATTCCGTAAACCTGGACGACGCGGCCGCCGTTCCACTCGATGCGACGGCTCGCCCTAGAGCGATGCACTGGACCAACTACTTGCGTGGCGTCATCGCCTTGTTTGCTGGAAAGGGATACGTAGTCCCTGGTTTCAACGCGGTCGTTCAATCCAACGTTCCAACCGGTGGCGGATTGTCCAGTAGTGCCGCGTTAGAAGTCGCGACCGCGACACTTCTGGAATCGGCGACGGGAATCACGATGGACCCCGTTGAGAAAGCATTGCTGTGTCAGCAAGCGGAGCACGAATTCGCGGGTGTGCCGTGTGGCATTATGGATCAGTTTAGCAGCGTGCTGTGCGAGCAAAACCACGTCCTGCTGCTTGACTGCCGGTCGAGAACATTCGAACAAGTTCCATTCATGAATGAAGATGTTTCGGTTCTGATCACCAACAGCGGTGTCAAGCATGAGCTTTCCGACGGCGAGTATGCGTTGCGTCGAAAGCAGTGCGAGGACGCGGCTTTGGCGTTGCAGACTGAATCTTTGCGAGACGTGAATCTGGCTGATCTGCTGAAGCAGAAAGATGCGATGGACCAGACCATTTTTCAACGGGCTCATCACGTCATCACCGAGATCGCTCGAACGATCGCGGCTTCAGAAGCGATGAAAACCGGCCAATGGAACAGGCTTGGCCAGCTGATGTACGAAAGTCACGAATCACTCAGTACGGACTTCGAAGTCAGCTGCAAGGAACTGGACCTGTTAGTCAAAATTGCGCGAAAAACGGAAGGCGTGATTGGTTCACGTATGACCGGCGGTGGATTCGGAGGCTGCACCGTAACACTGGTTAATAGCGAACACCTTGATGATGCGATGGCGGCCATCGCCGCAGGGTACTCAGCCGAGACCAACATCCAGCCGGCGATGTTTGCGACTCATCCTTCGCAAGGTGCGCACCAGGTCGCCATGACGGCCGCGGCGTCTTGAGAAATTCTGCTGGAAGCCGTGCCTTGCTGCGTTGTGGCCCGTTAGCGTCGCTGCCATGGGATCCAGCCGAGATTGCTGAGTGAATAGAGCAATCCGGCGGTTGCCGTCGCTTCGTCCAAGCTGCCAATGATGGGAATCGCATCCGGTATCAACTCGAACACGCTGAATGATGGATAGATCAGATACAACCCACAGGCAGCAGCCAAAGCGATGTTTTTCCAGCGACTACTCTTGCTGTTGCGAGCTGGAGCCCTCGGGTCGTCCATCGGACGCACGATCGTCGCACCGCACTGGTGGCATTTTGAGGTGTCGACATGTTGTTCGGTGCCACATCGGCTACAGAAGATTTGCATGAGTCACTCGGTCATGGAGAAAGTTGTCGTTTTTGAAGCCGCCGCCTTCGAATCGAAGCAGCCCGATTGTACTCATTTCCGCAGTGGCCTTTCACGAACCTTGTTGAAGATGCCAGAATGAGACCTTCCATTATTCTTGAAACGACTCACAGAGTGCGACTCAATGACTTCTCGATGTAAAGCGATCGCCAACGGAAAATTTCCAACAGACACTTTGCACAATGCGGTCGTGGCCAAGTTGTACGAAGAAGCATTGTTGCACGACGGAGGGGCAATCACCGACAACGGTGGATTAGCCGCGCTGTCGGGTGAGAAAACCGGTCGCAGCCCGAATGATAAACGTATCGTTGAAGAGGATGGCAGCAAGGATGACGTTTGGTGGGGTGAGGTTAACCGTCCGCTGTCTCCGGCTTCGTTTGTAAAAGTTCGTCAGCAAGCCATCGACTTTCTGGATTCGTCTGAGCGTTTTTACGTGTTGGACGCTTTTGCGGGGTGGTCGTCCGAGAGTCGGATCAAGGTTCGCATCATTTGCTCTCGCGCCTACCACGCGCTATTCATGCACAACATGTTGATTCGCCCAACCGCCGAAGAGCTGGCAGACTTTGGTGAACCGGACTACGTGATTTACAACGCGGGTCAACAGCCTGCCAACGAATCGGTTGACGGAGTGGATTCTCCAACTTGTGTCGCGCTTAGTTTCGAGCAAGGGGAGATGGTGATCCTAGGCACCGAATACGCCGGCGAGATGAAAAAGGGAGTTTTCACGATCATGAACTATCTCCTGCCCAAAAAGAATGTGCTGTCGATGCATTGTTCGTGTAACGAAGGCCAGCGACACGACGTGACTTTGTTTTTCGGGCTCTCGGGGACCGGCAAGACGACTCTTTCTGCGGACGAAGATCGTGCCCTCATTGGGGATGATGAACATGGTTGGGACGAGGACGGAGTCTTTAACATCGAAGGCGGCTGCTACGCGAAGGTGGTGAATTTGTCGGAAGAGAAAGAGCCGCAGATTTATCGCGCGATCAAGTTCGGTTCGGTGCTGGAGAATACGGTCCAGCACCCGCGAACTCGAGAGATCCAATTCGAAAATACATCGATTACTCAGAACACACGTTGCGCGTACCCGATCGAGTTCATCGACAACGCTCGAATCCCTTGCCGCACCGATCACCCGAGAAACATTATTTTCCTGACCTGTGATGCGTTTGGCGTATTGCCTCCAGTCAGTAAATTAACGGCGGAACAGGCGATGTATCACTTTATCAGCGGCTATACGGCCAAGGTGGCGGGAACCGAAATGGGAGTTACTGAGCCCGAGGCCACGTTCTCGGCTTGTTTCGGTGCTGCGTTCTTGGTTTGGCATCCGGTCAAATACGCAGAACTGCTGGCTGACCAGATGCGGCGTCATGGTTCGTCCGCATGGTTGGTTAACACCGGTTGGACCGGCGGCGCGTTCGGCGTCGGGACTCGAATCAATCTTTCGTACACGCGGGCGATCATCAATGCGATCCATGGCGGCAGTTTGTTGCTGGCCGACTACACGACCGATTTGAATTTCGGCCTGAGTGTTCCTAAGGCTTGCAACGGTGTGCCAGGCCGGATCATGCAACCGTGGGCGACTTGGGACGATGGGAACGCATTTCAGCAGATGGCAAAATCACTGGCCGGCAAGTTTCGTGCGAACTTTGAGAAATTTGCCTCCATCGCCGGTGAGAAAATCATTGATGCCGGACCGAGAATTTGACGGATAGAAAACTCGGATACCAAGAATCGCGAGTTGCGTGTGGTGGACTGATTTGTGGGGCAATGACGTGCAGTCGTCGAACATCCCGTCAGGCGTACAGCACTTCGGTTGATTTGTAGACGGTTCTTAGAACGCGAAAACCAAGTCGCTGGTAAAAACGAATTGCTTTCGTGTTGTGAACGGTGACCTCAAGCGTGACGAAGCGGACACCGACGCTGTGAAAGCCGTGCAACGATCGCATCATGATTCCCGCACCAACCTGCTTGCCGCGATGACTGGCAACCACGCCGACGTTTTGAATGGATGCAACGTCCGGTTTGATCCTGAGCCCTTGGATGGTGCCGCAGTTTTCGATCCTGCCTGTCCGAGGATGCTTGAAACGGGCAAGCCACGTCGCTTCCGGGACGAAATTGTCTCGACTGCTGATCTCTTTCATCAATCGATAGCATCCGTCTGCGTTGCCAAGGCAGCGAAACACGTTCGCGTCCAGCTCATTGCGAAAGCTGCGAAACTTGGCTTCGGCATGAGCGGCCACTAGGTTGTCGTTCCAACATAGAAAGTGATAGTTTTCGGATTCAGGGGGATCCTGAATGCCTTCACGCAAATCGATCTGCATTCGATAGCGTTTAAAGTAAGTGATTGCCGTCGGCACGCTGCGCCTCCTCGTTCACTTCAGATGTGGTTCGTTCGACGATCTCGCCGTCGACGACGTTCGGATCATGCTCCGTAGGAGAGTGTCCGGGGCCGAACACTTGACCAAAGCCAAACGTTTGAACTTTGACGTTTTTTTTGAACCAGCCGGACAGCCGTTGTTTGTACCAACGACGGCAGGCGGGAATCAGCAATGACAGCCCGACGGCATCAGTAATGAAGCCGGGCGTCAGCAGCAACCCAGCCGCGAAAAAGATCATGGCTCCGTCGGTCAGCAGGCCAGCCGAGATTTGATGCTGCCGCATTTTCGCTTCGATCTCATGGCGAACCATCGTCGATTGCCAGCGAGCCAGATAAGCGCCAAGGATCCCGGACAGAATGACAAGTGCGACCGAAAATTGCCAACCCGTGTAGCTGGAAAGCACCATCAACAGCAACAAGTCTGCCAATGGAACCAGAACAAAAACTAAAACAAGTTTGCCAAACACGGGCGGACCACCGACAGAACGGATGACTGGAAAGATAGCGAGCGAGCACCAATCAGTTTAAGGTGTAAGCGGCGATCTTTCGACAGCCTTGACACTTGGAGCGTATGACCGCCGGTTGATCGTTAGGGCTCGATCAGCACGCAAATCGGAGCCGGTACCGACTGAATCGACCTTGCGTACTGGAGTTCCCCAGTTTGTTGATCGATTGCAAATACCGCCAGCGTGTTTGACTTGGCTCCTGCGGCAAGCAGCCATTTTCCTGACGGATCGAGATTGAAGTTTCTGGGCCAACAGCCTCGAACGGATTCCTGTTCGATCAATGTCAGTTTTCCGGTGTCTTGATCGACACGGAATGCGGAAATGCTGTCGTGACCTCGATTGCCCGAGTACACAAACTTTCCCGATGGATGAACGCGTACCTCCGACCCGCTGTTGAATGACTCGGCCGCGATCTGCTCCTTGCTGAGCGTCGGGATTGTCTGGCTCAAGGCAAGTTGCCCTGCCGTAGAATCGTAGTCAAGCATTGACAAGGACATCGCAAGCTCATTGACAACGTAGCCGACCGAAAGACTCGGATGGAACTTGAAATGCCTCGCGCCTCCGCCCGACGGGGTCGCCGCCGCGCCGTGTCGAGTCAGTTTACCCTTGGAGGTGTCCAGACGATAAGTGAAGATCTTATCGGCTCCCAGATCCGGAACGAGAACGAAACGGTTGTCGGGCGAAGTGCCGATCCAATGGGGATGGCATGCTTTCTGTCTGCCAGCAACGACATTTGAGGGCTCATCGTGCTTGATCTTTGACGCGATCTGGGCGATGGAACCGTCGGCATTGAGCCGAAACGAGCAGATGGATCCGCTTCCGTAGTGAGCACTCATCAGCACTCGTCCCGTTCGGTCAACCGACACATGAGCCGCATTACCTGATTTGGTCGCTTGTTGATTGATGGGTTTCAGCATGACTTGTCCACGTTCGCGAACAATCCGCCATGCAGACAGGCTTTCGCCGGTTGCGTACAAAACGTCCAGCGTCGGATGCACCGCGAGGAATCCTGCATTCTTTTGTTCGATCATCAATCGTGCAGCCGAAAGCTTGCCAGTCTGGTCATCCAGTGTCAGATGGTAGATGCCCGGTGTCGCAGTGGGACGGTTGCTGGTTCCAATCCAAACATCCAGTTCGGCCGCCGTGACGCGATCGTTACATGCGATTGAAGCGAAGGAGTAAAGGCAGAATGTGAATGCCAAGAACGCGAGTCGCGTGATCTTCATGTGGTAACGCCTATGATTGCAGTTTCTCGACGGCGGCTTTCAATTGATCTTGAAGTTGGTCGTCGGTGATCGTGCCGGACTCGGAATCGAAATTCTGTTCGAAGCTGGGAATTGACAAGCTGGCTTTCACGTCGCCACCAAAATGCGGAGCGCTTGCCACGGCGGTTCCGAGCACTGTCTGTGCACCGCGAGGCCCCGGCGAGGTCGCCAGCATGACCATCGGCTTGTGCTGGTAAATTTTCTGATCAATGCGAGAGCACCAATCGAACAAGTTTTTCCACGCGGCCGCGTAAGAGCCGTTATGCTCTGCGAAAGAGACGATCAGCGCGTCGCAGTTACCAATCTTATTGAAAAACTGAGCCGCCAGATCGGGCGAACCAAGCTCCGCTTCCTTGTCGACGCTGAACAAGGGAAGTTCGTAATCATTCAGGTCAAGGACTTCCACGTTCGCTCCGTCCAGCAGGCTGGCGGCGTACGTGACAAGCTGTTTGTTGATCGAGGTCTTGCTGCTACTGGCAGCGAAGG
>CALFWL010000183.1 GCA_937928215.1 uncultured Pirellulaceae bacterium
GCCTGACGATACTTTTCCAAGGCAGCGTTGTGAATGCCGCGAGCCAGATGAAACCGTTCCTTGACTTCAAGTATCGTTGGGATTCGAACCGGAGGTGTTCCATCACCGGGGACCGAAAGGAAGGCAAGGTGTTCCACTTCGTCGGCTTGAAATCTAAAACTCTGCAGGTCGATCATGGCCCAGCGTGCCGTGCGTGCTGTGTCGGATGAAATCCAAGCCACTTGTTCCATGTCGACGTTGTCGAAATGACCCTGAGCTTGGCCTTGCAAAACAGGTGAGCCGGCGTCGATTTTCAAGGCGCCGGAAAAAGTCACTTCGGTACCCATGATTTCGGTGATCTCAGGCAGCCATTGGCTGGCGAGCCAACAGGGCAAGGCGTCGGTACCTGTATTAAGATTGATCCACTGCTCAGACAGGTTGGTTCCGTTGGCAGAAGGAATTTTTTCCCGTCGCAACGAGCAGCTGATCACGTTCGGTTCGCCAGCGGGGGTCGGAGCAGCGAGGTTGACCAACTGAAAATCCAAACGGGCCGTGGTTGCCAGTTGAGCGGTTTCCGGAGCAATGCTCGAATCCATGTCGATCAGCGCATTTTCCAGCCATAGCTCGCGAGGCTTGAGCGAACCAAAATGGTCATCCTTCACGCTGTCAGATTTCACGACCGCCGATTGAATTGAAACGATCCAGCGAGGTTGCACCGAGTGCGATCGAATTACTCGTTCGTTGATCTGGCCGACAATGTGTTGCAGACCGTCACTGGTCAGCCAAATCGAATGGTCGATCTGAACCCGATTGACTTCACCGAACAGAACCCTCAGTTCGGTCGCCTCAAGGATCGGATGACCTTCTGCGTCGAAGAATTTCAACCCGCGAAGAATCGTTTCATTGGGCCCCGGAGTTTCGACCGAATCAATGCGAGTTCTAACGCCCAGTTGGGACTGAATCCGTTGTTCCCACTGTTCGGCAGTTTGTGGATGCAAAATCTGGTACACCGTGGCCACAGTCGGCAGCGCGCATAGCAGCAGAAAAGCCAGTCGGCAGACGATGCGTTTCTGATTGTCGCTCCACATGCTGACTTCCTTGTCAGTTTTCATGACGATAGACGGACTCAGATTCTAACGGCGGCTCGGATGATTCTGAAAGAGAATCTGAAGTGCTATCAATCGAGCCCGGTCGGCCGAATAAGACGATCTTTTTCGAGTTTCCTCGCTTTGTTGGGCCGAGAAAATCGCGTCAGGCAGAAGGCAAACTTAAACCTATCCGTCCGGATGCTGGAATCTCGACAGATTTTCTCCGTCGCTTGGTAGGTTTAATTCTCCCACTTGCCTTATACAATGGTCAGGTTCAGTTCGGCCAACGTGGTGCGGACGTCGATTCTTTCTGGTGATAGGGTTTCGCTAGGGAATAACTTGCCGACTTGTCTGCCAGAAACATCCGTATTTCCCGGCTAGAACGTTTGACGAAACGGCGAGCTGTTATTTCGCGAGAACTAACGATGACGATTTCATGTCGTGGCAATCTCGATCGATTCTGCTGGGGCAGTATGGCTGTTCCCCAAACCGCCTACTGCGCCGATTTGTAGCCGGTTTCTACTGTGTCACCGTGCGGTGACCGTCCTGATGACTCATGCGTGGGTCCGTTAGTCTGCCCCGTGGTACATGGGTACGACCATTCAGGTGAGCCATTAACTCTGTCGCCGGGTGACTCGTTCGACCGATGATTCTGTCCACCTACCTAAAACGCCTTATCTCAAACGAACCAATAGGACCATGAAAGAACTGCTGGACGAGAAACTTGCCCGCTTCGAAGCACTTGAAGATCAGCTGATGGACCCTGAGGTTCAAGCCGACGGTGCCCGGATGGCGGCTGTGGCTCGCGAACACGGTTCGCTGGCCAAACTGGCAACCAAATACCGTCGCTTCAAGGAACTGGTTGGCGAAATCAACGAAGTTCGTGAGATGGCTGAAAACGGCGATGGCGACGAACGCGAAATGGCGGAGGAGGAACTGAACAATCTCCTTCCTGAACGCGAAAAGTTGTGGGACGAATTACTCGACATGACCATTGGCGGTGAAGATGCGAACCGGTCCAGTTGCGTGATGGAGATTCGTGCGGGCACCGGCGGTGATGAAGCCGCTCTGTTCGCGAGGAACTTGTACGAGATGTACCAGAAGCATTGCGAATCGAAAAAGTGGAAGTTCTCGCCGTTGGAGTCGAGCACGACCGAATTGGGCGGCTTCAAGGAAGTGACCATTTCGATCGAAGGTGAAGGCTGTTACCGCGAGCTGCAATACGAAAGCGGTGGGCATCGAGTCCAGCGAGTCCCGGAAACTGAAACCAAGGGACGTACGCACACTTCTGCTGCGACGGTTGCGGTCTTACCCGAGCCGGAAGATGTGGAAGTCGACTTGCAGCCTGCCGATTACTCGGTTGAACGTTACATCGCGGCCAGCGGCCCGGGTGGCCAACACGTCAACAAAACAGCCTCGGCGGTTCGCATTACGCATCATGAAACGGGGATGGTGGTCAAATGTTTCGAAGAACGATCGCAGCACAAGAACTTGGCCAAAGGCTTGCGGCTGCTCAAGTCGAAACTGTACGATCACTTCCGACAGCTGGAAGACCAAAGTCGTTCGGATGAACGGAAGAGTCTGGTTGGTTCTGGCGATCGGAGCCAGCGAATTCGGACTTACAACTTTCCAGAGAACCGCATGACCGACCACCGCGTTGGTTTGACGTTGTACAAGCTGGATCAGATCATTGCTGGTTCGCTTCAGATGGTGACCGACCACTTGATCGACCACGATCGCCAGACGCTTCGCAGCGCGATGGGGTCTTTGGATTAACTAATGACAAACCCCGAAGATCAAGCTTGGACCATCAAGCGGCTTTTGGAGTGGACGACGGACTATTTCCAGAAAGTCGATGCGGATACACCAAGGCTGGAAGCAGAAGTCCTCCTAGCCGAAGCGTTGGGCTGCCAGCGGATCGAGTTGTATACTCAGTTTGACCAAGTTCCCGATGCAGAGCCGGTGGCCAAGTATCGAGATTGGGTCAAACGCCGCGCGGCGGGCGAGCCAGTCGCTTACATCGTTGGCCATCGAGAATTCTATTCCCTGCGTTTTACGGTTGATTCGAGTGTTTTGATTCCTCGACCGGAAACCGAACATCTAGTGATTGCCGCCATCGAAGCCTGTCAGCAGGTCGACGATCGCCCCATCCGAATTCTGGATGTCGGAACGGGAAGCGGTTGCGTTGCTGTCGCTTTAGCAAAACATGTCGAAAGCGTGAAAATTGGAGCGATCGATCTTTCGTCCGATGCGATCGCGGTCGCTCAGCAGAACATTGATCAGCACGAGGTAGGTGATCGAGTCAAATGTTTTACGGGTGATTTGCTTCAAGCCTTACCCGCAGGTAGCCAGCCGGTGCATCTGATCGTCAGCAATCCTCCGTATATCGGGTTGAAGGAACAGGGCACCGTTGACGCGAACGTGGATCAATTCGAACCCGCGATGGCGTTGTACGGTGGTGACGACGGAACCGACGTGATCGAGCGATTGATTGTTCAGTCGGTTGACATGCTGCTACCCCGAGGCGTTTTGATTTTCGAAACCAGTCCGATCATCATGGACGCGTGCCTGAACCTCGTGAACGTTTGCAGCGAGTTCGCTTCGTGTGATGTCGTGAAAGACTACTCAGGCCATCGCCGAGTTGTTATCGCGCGAAAGATATAACATCTGGCGCGGTTGTTTCAGTTTCGGTTGGGTTAACGGCGAGACTCACGGCTGGGCGTCGATAGTCAGGATGGCCTTGGTCATTTGTCCACCCTGATGTATCCATGCGAAAAACCAAACTCGGCTTACGAAAAACGGGTGTCGAGCCCGAGAAGCTTCCTGATGCCGGGGACCGGTGGGGCGACTCCTTCATCGACTACCTGCGCAGCGAGTGTCAGTTGTCGGCAAACACCGTATTGGCTTATGGCCGGGATATGGTTCGATTTTTCGGCTGGGTCGGCAGACGCGATGTGCCATCGTTGAACGTACAGGAGCTTTCGGACTTCGTTGGTTTTCTCAGCGACTTGGGACTCGCACCCGCGTCGATCGCTCGCACGATTGTCGCGGTCAAGATGTTCTACCGATATCTGCAGTTGGAAGGCGTCATCGTCGACAACAAAGTCGAACTGTTGGGCAGCCAGAAGTTGTGGCAGCGAATCCCGGAAGTTCTGTCACCCAAGGAGGTCGATCGATTCCTGCGTGCGCCCAAGAAGATCGAAATCTACCATTGGCGCGATCGAGCGATGCTGGAAATGCTGTATGCGACGGGCTGTCGAGCGTCCGAGATTTCCAACCTGAGAATCCGAGACCTTCACCTGAACGAACGCTATTGCAAGTGCCACGGGAAAGGTAACAAACAGCGCATGGCTCCGATCGGTGATGCTGCCGTCGAGGCGGTGACTGACTATTTGAAAAGGCAACGTCCTCGCCTGGCTGCGTTGAATCCTTCAGAGGACGACTGGCTGTTTCTTTCGCGTGGCGGTCGGCGGATGCGGCGCGAGGCGATCTGGGAACTGGTCAAGAAGTACGCCTTGATTGCCGGTATCCCGGCTTCGATCAGTCCGCACACCATGCGGCATAGTTTTGCGACTCACTTGCTTGCTGGAGGAGCCGACCTGCGACAAGTGCAGGAGATGCTCGGGCACGCGAGTATTGCAACGACTCAGATTTACACGCATGTGGATCAGTCACGGCTGAAGAAAGTTCACGATCAGTTTCATCCACGAGCGTGAAGCAGCCGTTCAAAAATAGCGTCTACGATCGACATAGGCGATCAACTTTCCTGAGACTCCCAGTGTTGGATCACGCTGGATCGGTTCACCAAATAAGGCACGATCGGATTGAGAATCTGTCCCTGCCGCGTGACGCCGTCGCAGACCGCCGCCGAGTCAATCCAGAAGCAGGAATCGTCGCCTTGGAGCTGTTCGAGCACTTTCGCGCGATAAATCTCAACGTTGTAAAACGCAGCGACAATGTGAGATTCCTCCGTGTAACCGGGCAAACGATCAATGAACTCAAGATTCATTTGAGCCATGTTCGCGACTAGGAAATCACGTTTCCGATCGAGGTTCAATTCCCAACTGATCTCGCGAGCGACGGTTTCTCGGAAAGACTCTTTTTCCAATCGATCCGCAATAATCAGGCTGGGCTTTTCTCCGCTGTTGCCGTGTTTGACAAGCCAGCGAAGTGATCCAGATTCGGTGCTGCGAATCAGCGCGATGGCGAGTTCGGTCTTTTTCATCTCAACATCCTTATCACAAACGATCTCCGATATGACAGTTCGTTGAAAGTAATGTGTCCAATCATCAAATGCTACCGCAAATTGACCGACGGCAATGTTTTCAAAATCCGTCCCGGTGCTTTGAGGCTACTAAAAGTTCGAGTTAGGAAAAAACGCAATCCGTTGGGCGACGATAACTTATGTGGTTGCAAACCCGGACATTTAACTGTGACAAAGCACTGGTGCAGACGCGTCACCACCGTCAAGCAAAAGAAGATTGACTTGCGGTTTGTGAAGCCATTCTCTGATGAGCGGTACATCAACTTTATGCGACGGCGGTTTTTCACACGAACGATTTTGTTGCAAGTCGTCAGATTGAGCGTTTGGTAGTCGCATTTAATGCGGTTCTGTCGGAGGTCGCTGACCAATGAAACTCCCTTGCATCGTTTCATTGGCTGTTTTGCGGATCGAATTTTCCTGTTAGACGAACAGCGGGTGCTTAGCCGGGTCTGGAATTGAGGTGGCAAGAATTTTTAAAAATCGAGTTACCGAGAAAGACATTCGAAATTGGTTGGACCGCAACGGGTTCTTTGGTCGAGCGGCCGAAATCACCGATCTGGAATTGCACGCGATCAAACGCCCGGGGTGGAGGCAGGTTTTTCGCTTCACCGTGAAAGCAAAGCCTGTGAAAGCAAAGCCAAATTCGGGTTCCGAATGGATCGATTCCAGTTCCTCCAATCGGCAGGGGAGTCGCCAGTCGGACCGTGAAGTTCGGTATGGGGTCGTCTTGGACGACCAGCGGAAACGCACCGAAGCACAGCAGACCCAAATTTTCATCTTCGAATCGATTGACGAACGCGATGAAGTACTCGACGATCTGTCGGTTGATATGTTGACTTGTTCTACAGGGCAGAACGGCGACCTGATTGTGTTGGCGGTTGTGGTGGTGATTTTTGTGGTAGTTGCTTTGCTGCTGGGAAGTTTGGTTGGAAATTGATGAAACGAAAGTTTAGCGTTCGGAGGTTGTCAATTCGTTTTGGTTTTCTGGTGCTGCTTGCGATGACGGGCTTGTTTGGAATCAGTTGGTCGGCCAAGTTGCCGAAGTTTCCTGCGGAGGCCGATGGTGAACGCTTTGCAGCTTGTCCCGCCAGCCCGAATTGTGTTTCGACTCAGGCGACGTCCAGCGAGCAAAGGATGGAGCCGATCTTGTGGGAGGGCTCAACCGCGGATGCGGTGAACGAGATCAAGCGAACGATGGCACGCCAATTCTCTCGCGCCGAACTTGCGGCAGAAAAGCCGGGCTATTTGAGATACAAGGTGTCGAGCTTTGTGTTCAGGTTTGTTGACGATGTTGAATTTCTATTCAACGAAAAACTGAACCGCATTGAGTTTCGTTCGGCGTCTCGGGTCGGCCACTCTGACCTTGGAGCCAACCGTCGGCGGATGAACCAGTTCGTGGCAGCGTTCGAAAATCGTGCAGATCAGCTTGACTGAATCTTCAACGCGACCGAATCTCCCACGCAAATCGTTCCCGGCTGATCGACATACGCGGTGATTCCTCCGTGACCTCGCATGGCACAGTACCCGCCCGCCCCGAGATTTTCTTCCATGCGGCTGCAAGGATGGCAATTGCCTGTTCCAAACAAGACAGCATTGCCTATCTTGAAATGCTGGTCTTTCAAAGCCTGTAGGTTGATCCCTGATACCACGATGTTGCGGCGGACGAGCCCCGGATCGAGAGCGCTCAGTCGTAGAATCGACATGACGACGGCGAGATGTTCTTGCTGGATCAGCGTGACTTGACGTTTTGCGTTGATCCCCCCAGAAAAGCGATCACCGGACAAACCGGTGGTCGTCGCCTCGACCGAGGGCACGACAATGAGATTCGCTCGACGTTCGGGGCGAACCCCGATCCACTCAACACGTCCCGTTTGTGGGATCGTGGTCAGCAATTGTTTCATTTCCAAGCCCAAAATGTTGCTCCTTGACAGGATTGGTCGAGATGCGATGTCGTCAACGGGCTGTCATTCTACTAAACTCAAGACACATTCCGACGATGGAAAACGGAATCGTTCGCAGGGTTGACCTGCCGATACTCGCTTTCCAGATCACCCCAACGGCAGACGACCAGGAAATCTCAAACGCATGACCACGAGCAAGTTCATCTGGATGAATGGGGAAATGATCCCCTGGGAGAATGCCACCGTTCACGTGATGGCTCACGCGCTGCATTATGGTTCGAGCGTGTTCGAAGGCCTGCGGTGCTACGACACGCCCAACGGGCCTGCGATTTTTCGCCTAAGCGCTCACACTCGCAGGCTATACGATTCCGCCAAGCTTTATCGTTTCGAGATTCCGTACGAAGCTGCCGAAATTGAGCAAGCATGCATTGAGGCAATACGGCAGAATGACCTGACCAATGCGTACATCCGCCCGCTCGTTTTTCTTGGGGCTGGGTCGTTGGGCGTGGTCCCAAACGCGGACGTTCCTGTTGACGTGATGGTGGCGGCCATCGAATGGGGCGCTTATTTGGGCGAAGAGGGGATCAACGAAGGCATCGACGTTTGCATTTCGTCCTGGCAGCGCACGACCAGCGCCGCGCTGCCGGTGCTGGCCAAGGCCGGCGGGCACTACCTGAACGCTCAATTGATCGGTGGTGAGGCTCGACGACACGGCTACGTTGAAGGTATCTCGGTGACGGCACGCGGCACCGTCAGCGAAGGTTCCGCCGAGAACCTGTTTGTTGTGCAGGACGGAAAAATCCTCACGCCTCCGCTAACCGCATCGATTCTAAGCGGCATCACACGCGACTCAGTCATGACGCTGGCTAGGCAATTGGGTTACGAGATCACCGAAACGGAACTGCCGCGAGAATTGCTCTACATTGCAGACGAAGTATTCCTGACTGGCACCGCCGCTGAGGTGACACCGGTTCGCAGCATTGATCAAATCAAAATTGGCAACGGATCACGCGGCCCAATCACGGAAGCACTTCAGTCCGCATTCTTTGGTTTGTTCAATGGCCAAACCAAAGATCAATGGAACTGGCTGACAAGGGTGTAGCTTGCACTTAGGACCGTCGGAACTTTAAGTGGGCGGCCAATCGTTCAAAAGCCCGTCGTAGTTACGGACTCAAAACTCATACCCCGTCACCAATTGTTCCGAAGTTCCTTAACTTAATAGTGCGGTGGCTTTTCGGATTCGGGGTCGCGAGGTGATTCAGGTCGCTGCGATTCCTTGAATTGATCGGTCAGCTTGGCAAAGGCCTGTTGGAGCCGCTCGTTTTTATTTGCGAGTTCAATCACGACCTCGTTGAGTTGATCGTAATCATTTTGCAAATGCATTAACGACAACTCCAGTTTCTGTAGGCGGTCTTCGTTGTTCGATGAACTTCCCATGTCGATGTTTGGCCCTTTGAGGTTATCTGAACGATCGCGAATCAATAAGTCGCCGGAAGAACAGGATTCAACGCCGATTTTACGCGAGCGAAATCAAATCGGGCAGTTACTGTTGGGCAAGTCCTAGATCAAGATTTGCGAACGGAGAACCCGGCGTCACGGATTGCCTCGTGTAAGTTTGGCAGGTGGAAGTTGCCTTGAACGGTTGCGGTTTCCGAATTGAGATCGACTTGCGCCACTTCGACCCCCTTTTGTCGGCTGAGCATCTTTTCCAACCGAATGACGCAGCTTTGACAGTGCATCCCGTCCACGCCGATTTGAGCAGTAGGTCGACCAATCTCATTCGCCAGAGTGACTGTCGAGTGCCGCCGACCAAAATATTCCCAGATGCATTGCCCAATCATCAACAACAAAATTCCGGCGCAAAGTTGGCTGAACCAATTCACGTGATGATGAAGGTGGATGGGCTTATTCGTCACGTCAGCCGAGACCAATTCGCTGAACAGCCATGCTCCCAGCATGCTCCCGATGATCAAGGTCATCAAATAGACCATCGTGGTTCGATTTCCGAACCGATTGCGAATCGCTCCAATGGTTGCCACGTTGGTTGCCGGTCCTGCCATTAGGAAGACCAGAGCCGCAGCCGGATCGAGCCCGCCCTGGACCAGAGCGGCGGCAATGGGCACCGACGCGGTAGCACAAACGTACATTGGGACCGAAACCAATAGCATCAGCAGCATCGCGGGAAGAAGTCCCAGCCCGGAAATGCTGGCCAGCCACGAAGGCGGCAACCACACGTTGATGATCGCCGACAAGAGGACTCCGACAACCAGCCAGATCCAAATCGACTGGAGAATCTCAAAACCGTGTTCCCAGACCTTCCACCACCACGGCCCGGACGTGGAATACGCGACTGTGGTGTTTGGTGCCGGGGCGATCGATTCGATCGATGGCGCGAACTTGGATGAGCCAAGGGCGTCTGATTTGTGGGGGAAATCGGAAATCATGCCACCCACAACGCCGGTGATCGCGGCCACCATCATCTTGAAAAAAGCAAATGGCCAACCGAAAAATGAAGCACTTACCAGGATCGAATCAATGCCAGTTCGAGGTGTGCTGATCAGAAACCCGATGGCTGCGCCATCGCTGGCTCCTTGGTTTTTCAATCCGATGCCAGCCGGGACAACGCCGCAGGAACAGAGCGGCAGCGGAACACCTAGCAGCACGGCTTTGATGACTCCGGCGACTCCATGAAACTTTCTCCGAACGAAATCGGCAGGCAAAAACGCGTGTAGCAACCCTGAAAGCAGCATCCCTAGCAACAGCCAAGGAGCCAACTCGCACAGGATTTGCCAACTCGCAGAGATCATTTCTGGCTCTTCAAAACACGGATCCAATGGACGGAAACCATCAAATCCGCCGTGCGTCATTTTGCCTGAACGGTTAAACTTTAGATAGTGCGACTCATTGCTCCAACTTCCGGCATTTGATTTTCCTCATGGCCACAGATACTCAAAACAAACCCAACAAACTGTGCGATTCAGTTGACGACGTGGCAGCGAAGCTGGCCAACACGGTTCGAATCGCTCCGGGGGCCTGCCACGAAGCGTGCGTGCCGGATATCAATCGGTTAATTCACACCGTCAAGCGGTTGAAAGCGATCGTGTTTCCTGGTTTTCACTTTCACGATACGCCGTTGGAGTCGTTACCCGATCTCATTCACAGCGAGCTAGCTCAGGTTCACGTCCGGCTTGCACGAGAAATCGCCAGCGCGATCGCAAGGAATAAAGAGGCTTGCGAGGACATGGGCAAGCCGCTTCTTGAAACAGATCACCAACCGCCTAAAGAGCAATTGTGCGAGTACAGCGAGAAACTGGCCACCGAATTTCTGTGCCAGTTGCCGGAAATTCAACACACGCTTAACACCGACGTGCAGGCAGCGTACTCGGGTGATCCTGCCTGCCGAAACTTGGACGAAGTGATTTTGTGCTATCCGGGGCTGCACGCGATCACGGTGTTTCGCCTGGCGAATGCGTTGCAAAAATTATACATTCCTTTTCTACCTCGCATGATGACCGAGTGGGCTCACAGCGAGACTGGTGTCGACATCCATCCGGGTGCGACGATCGGCGATCACTTCTTTATCGACCACGGCACCGGCGTCGTAATTGGCGAAACGTGCAAGATCGGTCAGCATGTAAAAATTTATCAGGGCGTGACTTTGGGCGCGCTCAGTTTTGTTCAGGACGATTCGGGTGAACTGGTGCGAGGCACCAAGCGACATCCGACGATCGAAGATAACGTCGTCATCTACGCGAACGCTACGGTGCTGGGCGGGCGGACAATCGTCGGTCGTGATTCCGTGATCGGTTCCAGCGTCTGGTTGACTCATAGTGTTGATCCATCAACCACGGTCATCATGGAGAAGCCTCGCTTGCGAATGCGAAACGAGCGCGACAACGATGACCTGACTCCCGTGATCGATTACCAGATTTAAGGCGGATCTTGATGGCCCAATTGAACCTTGACGATCGAAGATCCGTCTGGCTGCACGTACACGTTCCCAAAGCGGGCGGGTCAACGCTTCGTCAGTTGATGAACCGTAACTTTAGCCCAGGTTATTACAATTCAAACTCACTGCTGGAAACAAAGCAGTACACTCAGTATGACGTCAGCGAGATCGTGCGTTGCCATCCTTGGGTGACTTGTTTCAGCGACCACAAACTGTCGCTTGATCTTCCCTACGATCACGAACACGCCAACGTATTGGCGTTGTGCTATGTTCGCGATCCGGTTGAACGTTTTATCTCGCGGTATTTCTTTCACCGGCATTTCGAAGAAGTGAATTGTATTGCTCAACGGATGAGCTTTCACGACTTCGCGGTGGCGGAGCTTGAAAACAAGGACGTTCATCCGCAGACGAACAGCCAGATTTACTTCCTCAATGGAGGTGTTTCCGACACGGACATGACGGTGATCGAGTCCGCGGTCGCAACAGGTCGCGCTTTCCTGTTTCCGATCGAGCGTTTTGACGAGTCTTGCATTCTGCTGGAGCAACAATTTCCTGATCACTTCAAAGACTTGTCGTACGTCCGAGCAAACGTTTCAAAGAGAGACGCCGAGATCAGCGAGGACGATCGCGAATTTGTTCGCAGTCATTTGCAAGCCGATTTTGCTGTCTTCGAGTTAGCTCATCGAGAGCTGGACCGAAAACTGGACGAAACGTTCCCTGATCATTCTGTCAGAGCCGCCCGTCTGGCGGAATTTCAAGAGCTATGCGGTCGCCGTCACCACAATTTTCACCCACCGCGAGAGAAGGGTGAACCAGCCCCGACGAGTGCTTTGTGACTAAGCACCCACCTACAAGTAAACTGTCACAAGCTCGGTATTCGCAGATTTAGGGGAGGGGAAGGCTCCGTCCGCCCCCGTCAGTTGATCAAGCGTCCCAATCCGCCGGCTTGGACGGAGCCGCGCCCTCCCACACGTGATTCACAACAGGGAGGGGAAGGCTCCATCCGACCCGATTCCCAATCTCTCCGGCTCCATCGGGATGCAGTCGCGTAAACCTTTGGGGCACGACGCCAAACATCAATTTCGTGGCAGGATGGCACGAGAGTCCGCCGCCGTTCTTTCGACCCACTCGCCGGCAGGATGAGTTTCAATGCGAGTTCCCTGCGATCCAAGTGTTACTCGAACGGCTCCGTCCTTGTCCGTGCGAAAGAACTGACAGGGCAGGGCGGCGATTGTCGTGACGACTTTTGGCTTCAATCGGTCTCGACCACAACTGGCCACGACAACTTTCGGCTGGCACCAGTCGATCAATTCCTCAGGTCGGCTGTTGAGGCTGCCATGATGAGCCAACATCAGCACGTCCGAATGGCGGGGTGACGTGTTCAGCAGTTCGTCCAGACGTTCTGCTTCCAGATCACCGGGCAACAGGATGCTTCGATCACCACAGGAAATTCGTAACACCAGACTGTCCGCGTTATCGTTCGAGCCTTGTGCAAGCCCGGACGGGTTGAGCACTTCGATTGCAAACGCTTGATCATCATCGCGGGCTTCGTGATCAGAAGTGATGGCTCGGATCGGTATTTGGTGTTGTTCGATCTCTTTCCGGACAACGGCAACTGACTCAGAATCGCTTTGCAACATCTGAGGCGAAACGTAAACGGCTCCGATTGAAAATCGTTCGCAAATTCCTGGCATCGCGTTGAAATGATCGACATCGGCGTGCGACAACACTACCGCGTCTAGGTGCACGATTTTTTCTGACCATAGGACCGATGAAACGCTCTGCTGCCCATATCGTGAAGACGAAAACGAACCGCAGTCGTACAAAAGATTCTGTCCGCTTGGAAACTGAACCAGAACGCTCGTTCCATGTCCGACATCCACAAACGTGCAGACCAATAAGTTCTCATCCGCGTCACGCCGTGTGCCGAGAGCTTGGCAGGGTAACAGCCATCCAAAGACCAGCCAGCCAAGCCCAAGACAGGCAACCCAGCGACCGGGCAGGCGAGTGCTTGGATGAACGACGCAGATAAGCAGCAATGCGTAAAACAAGATCAACGACGACAATGGCGGTCCAGCCGTCCAGAAGTGACTCAGCGGCATCGCTTGGGCTAGGTGAATCGCGGCTTCGATGCATCCCAAAGCAAGCTCGCACACCCGGCCGAAAAATTGAGCTGGCCAGTCGCTCAGCCAGCCAAACATCAGCGTTGCGGCTCCGGCGTACAAGCCACAGGCGATCGGTAGCATCAGCAACGGATTCAAAACTAGGCCGACGGGAGCCACTAGATGAAAATGCCACGCAACCAATGGAGTGGCGAACAACCAGATCATCGCGCTTGCTAACGCGGTGGATCGAAATGAGCGTCCGACACCGTACAGCCAGCGGAGCCAGAAGGGACGACTGTCTGCAATCAAACGCTTGATCGGGTCCTCGCTGCGAGGCCACCAGATCCAGTCTTTGGCAAACACCAGCGTCGCAACGGCAAGAAAAGACAATTGCGGTCCCACGCCGAACAGATCATTCGGGTTGATCAGCAGCACGATCCAACCCGATGCCGCCAACAGATTGAACGAGTACGCTCGCTGCCCCGCCAGCCGGCCGATGCAATACAGGCTGATCAAAATCGCGGCTCGCACCACCGTTGGCCGGAACTCCACCAGCCACATGTAGACCAGCACAAACACGATGGTTGCGATCAGGCACTTTCGCCTTTCGACCAGCCCCAGTTGGCAGAGTAAGAAGATGGACGCTGCTAGGATTCCGACATGCAGCCCGGAAATTGCCAGCAAGTGAGCCGTTCCGGTTTCCAGAAACGCGGCTCGACGTGAGGGCGACAGTTGTTCGCGGTTGCCAAGCAAAATTGCGGTGGCAAAGCCGGCTTCATCCGCATCAATGAATCGCCAAGCGACATCGTTCAGTCTCTGTCTGACCCGAGATAACAACTGGGCGCCAGCCCAGCGATCCGGACGATCAAGCATTTGAATCGAATGCGAATCGTAAACGTGGATCGTGGCAAAACGCCCTCGTGCCCGCATGTAATTCTGAAAATCAAACTGACCGGGGTTGGTGGGCGGCTTGAACCCAAATAACTTTCCGTGGACTTGCAGTTGATCACCCGAACGTAAGTTGTCGATTGTTTCGTGCAGAAACACGTCAACCTGCCCAGCGACCGAGACCCAGTGGGTTTTGTCTCGAATGTCATCCAATTGTAAACGCAATCGCGTTTGAACAGGCCGTTGCAGCGGATCAAGTGTCGACGGCCCATCACTTCGAACGATCCTTCGAGGCTCGCTGATCAATTGCCCTCGGACGCAACATAGCTGAGGGTCGGCTTTTGCAAAACACGCAATGTGGTTGGCGGGGTGCCAGTTCCAGCGAGCGTGATGCCAGAGCCCGCCAATCGCGGTCAGCGCCAACGTCAATAAGATGGACGACGGCAAACTGGATTGCTCAGCCGAAACTTCTGCGCCGGGCAACGCTGATCCAGCAATCGGATTTTGATCAGAATTCACTAGACGTCGACCGGTCGCGATGCGGACCAACCACCAGCCAATCGTTGCGGCAGCACAGGCAGCCAACCAATAACGCCAGCGAACATCCAGCCAGCGATCGAGCGTGATCCCGATCGCGAATGGAATCACGGCCAGAACCAACGGCTGATATCGGGGCTTGCGCTTCGGCTGCCCGGACGAGCCAACCCGTTTCGCATCAAGTGACAGCCGAACAGACATGCCTTCAGTTTACCGAATGGATCACTGATTGCGACCAAGTTTAAGGGGAAATACGTCCTTGTTTTCCATCAGCGCATGAAAAAGTTACGACATGTCGCTCCATCGTCATGTCGTAACTTCAATCCTGATGCAGGACGATCCGTGTCCCACCTTCCCATTCGGGCGTACAGTCTTTATCGACCGGTCAAGCCTCGAACCTTGATGTTTTTCAGATTTGATTTACCCCAAGCGGCACCCTCCGCAAAGTTTGGCACCGATGATGCGGATTATTAGCAATGGCAAAGGTTTCCCGACGAGCCAGTCAGTTCGATCCTTGCTGCCACCGACCATTCCCAAACGAAAACGCTCGGTCGTGACCTCCGTGGCTTCATTGAGGCCTCCCGAACTTGATGGCTGATAGCACAAAATATGCATGTTTTGATGGGTCAATATTTCTGCTCAGATGCCGCTGAGCTTGGCAAGTTCGCACGCGCACGTCAAACTGCACGGTGCTTTCGTTTGCCAATGATCGGATTAAGCCACAGCAGTCTTGCTCACGCCGAAACGGATTGTTCACGTCACTCTGGAAGGGAGCCAGTGACGAGCCTGTTACTTTCAACGCCGCCGCCCAAGTTCAGCGGATTCGGTCCGTCGTTGCTCGTCCAGCAAACGCGCCGCCGGTTGCAGGCTCATGACCTGCCGGAAGATCGCATGGAAGCACGGGCGATGCTGCACGATCATTGCCCGCTGACGCCCGGTGTTTACGGATGGATCGATGCCAATCAGCAAATTTGCTACATCGGAAAATCCAAATCGTTACGTAAGCGACTGTTGTCTTATCTGGCAAAAACGCCGACCGATCCCAAAGCCGGACGTATTCGCAAGCATAGCCGGCGTCTGGTTTGGGAGCCCATGGCAGACGAGCTGCTGGCCTTGATCCGCGAACAGGAACTGATCTGTCGTTGGCGACCCGACTTTAACAAACAAGGGCAACCCACCCGTCGCCAACCAGCGTTTGTTGGAATCACAACCGGACCTGCTGCCAATGCAAAATTCGTCCGTCGAGAAGTGACCGGGTTGTCTCATGCGTTTGGTCCGATTGCGGGAACAGGTGAATTGCGAGCTGCGGTGAACTCGGTCAATCAGGTTTTCCAATTGCGTGACTGCCCCGACAAGACAACCTTCACCTTTAACAATCAGCCGACACTTTTTGAAAATCCGGAGTCGGCCAAGTGCATTCGCTTTGAATTGGGCAGTTGCCCCGGCCCTTGTGCAAGCCTCTGCAGCAAGTCGCGATATCGAAAAAATGTCGACGCAGCGGTCGAGTTTCTGGAAGGCCGTGACCTGTCCTCGCTGGGGCGGTTGGAACACGCGATGCACGAAGCGTCTGCTCGGCAATCATTCGAACGAGCCGCCGTTCTTCGAGACCATTTCAATCAACTGACTTGGCTAAGTCGTCGACTTTCCGCGCTTCGTGAGTCAGAGAAATTGCTCAACGGAGTGCTTCAGGTTGCGGCGACCCAAGGCCGGACAGCGTGGCTGGTCTTGAAGGCCGGAAAATTACTGGGATCCGCGGTAGCCCCCGATTCCAGCGAGCGGGCGAAGGCGGCAGAACGGTTCTTGGCCGAAGCAGCGGAGCGTTCGATCTTCGGTGCAAGTTCGGTTTTGGACACGAGCCTGCAGCTGCTGATCATGGCCTGGTTTCGCAAACATCCCTCCAGCAAGCAAGATTTGCTTTCCTTCGGCGATGCGATTACACACTGCCGGTCGGTGGGCAATGGCAAACTCGACCAAGGCAAAGCGGTTGCCTGATCGGTTCTCGCGGCAGATTTCGCTCGTGAAGTGCCCGGTTAAATGCCGAAAACCACTATTCAACCGGATGAAACCTCACGTTTTGGCCGTTGCCACGTTGGCAGCAGGTGATATACTGTGCGACTTGTTTTTGAAGTGTTTTTGCGGAATTTTAGACGGAATCTGTCATGGCTCGCGTTTGTGAAGTTTGTGGAAAAGGCCCCCAGATGGGCAACTCGGTTGAAACACGCGGTAAAGCCAAGTATTTGGGCGGTGTCGGTACTAAGAAAACCGGAATCACTCGTCGGCAATTCCGACCCAACTTGCAGCGCGTCAACGTCGCTCTGCCCAAGGGTGGCAACAAGCACATGAAAGTCTGCGTGCAGTGCATCCGCAGCGGTGCCATCCGCAAAGCGGTCAAGGCCAAGCCTTTCGCTTTGCCGACCAAGTAGCCACTGCTCACCCGGCACCCCATTTAAGTTCTGACGCTGGCTCAGCTTTTTCGCTGGGCCATTTTTTTGAATTGACATTTGAAATCAAGGCAAGCCGCTGATGTCAAACGCAATCGATCGAAAAACGGCGCTCCACGTTGGCAAACTGGCTCGGCTTGAGCTGACCGATGCCCAAGCAGATGCATCAGCAAAGCACTTGGCTTCCATCTTGAGCTACGTCGACCAGCTAGCTGAAGTCGAAGTCCCCGAAGATATCGAGCCGTTCTTCGGAGCCACCGAATCGGTCAACGCGGTTCGCGACGACGAAGTTCGCCCCAGCATGGATCGAGAAACGATTTTGAGGAACGCTCCCGATAGCGATGGCGAGTTCTATCGAGTGCCTCCTGTCTTTGGTTAATCAGAACAAAATGGAAATCTCAAAACTATCGGCCTCGCAAATCGTTTCGCATATTGCAGCTGGCGAATTGACGGCGACCGACTGCACGCAACACTTTTTGAATGAGATTGAGCGAAAGGATCCAACGCTCAACTCTTACTTGCACGTCGCCAAAGAATCGGCGATTGAAACGGCCCAGCAAATTGACGCTCGTCGATCCGCCGGCGAGTCACTGGGAGCGCTCGCGGGTCTTCCGGTTGCGGTCAAAGACGGCATCTGTACCAAGGGCATTCGCACGACGGCTGCCTCAAAGATGCTCGAAAATTTCGTGCCGCCATTTGACGCGACCATCGTCCAGAAATTAACCGACGCCGACGCTATCGTGATCGGCAAGACGAACTTGGACGAGTTCGCGATGGGTAGCTCGACAGAGAACTCCGCGTTCGGTGCTACCAAGAATCCGTGGAATACCGACTGCGTGCCTGGCGGATCGAGCGGTGGATCGGCCGCGTGCGTGGGGGCGGATCTGGCTCCCGTCTCAATCGGTTCGGACACGGGTGGCTCCATTCGGCAGCCGGCAGCCTTTTGCGGCGTGACCGGATTGAAACCTACCTACGGTCGAGTCAGTCGGTTCGGCTTGATCGCGTTTGCCAGCAGCCTCGATCAGATTGGCCCGTTCACTCGCACCGCTCAGGACGCAGCTTTAACGATGAACGTCATTGGCGGCCACTGCGAAAGGGATTCAACTTCCGCTCGAGAAGATCTACCTGATTTCAGCAGCAAGCTCGACCAATCACTCAGTGGTGTTCGAATCGGAATTTGCAAAGAACATTTCGAATCGGGCTTGCCGGATGACATTCGAAAATCGATGGATGAGTCGATCAGCGTGTTGAAATCGCTTGGAGCAACAACCGTTGAAATCAGCTTGCCTCATTCCAAGTACGGAATCGCGGCTTACTACGTGATCGCGTCCTCCGAAGCGTCAGGCAATCTCGCACGGTACGACGGAGTGCGATACACCATGCGATTCGAAGCGGACAACTTGAACAAGATGTACGGTTTGACTCGGACCGAGGGATTTGGCGACGAAGTCCGGCGACGAATCATGCTGGGCACCTACGCCTTAAGCAGCGGTTACTACGACGCTTACTACGTGAAGGCATCAAAGGTCCGCCGCTTGATCAAGAACGACTACACAAAAGCGTTCGAAAGCTGCGACGTGATTCTCGGGCCAACCGCGCCATCGACCGCGTTCAAGTTTGGGGAACACACGACGGATCCGTTAACGATGTATCTTGCCGACATTTTTACGGTCACAGCGAACCTTGCCGGCCTGCCCGGAATCTCGATCCCGTGCGGCTTCAGTGATGGGATGCCGATCGGATTGCAGCTGCAGGGCAAATCGTTCGACGAAGCGACACTGTTGCAGATTGCACATCAGTTCCAGCAACAGACGGACTGGCACTCGCGGAGACCCCAAGCGTGAACACGAACACTCAAATTTCAGCCGCCGACCGCGAAGCCGTGACCGCCGCCGAGGTGACGACGATCATCGGGCTTGAGGTTCACGTTCAGCTTCAAACAAAATCAAAATTGTTTTGTGGCTGCAGCACGCTGTTTGGCCAGGAACCGAACACGCAAACTTGCCCGGTTTGCACAGGGATGCCCGGTTCGCTGCCGGTTCTGAACAAGCAGGCGTTGAAGCTATCGATCAAAACAGGGCTGGCTCTGAATTGTGAAATCGCCAAGCACACGAAATGGGATCGCAAAAACTATTTCTACCCGGATTTGCCCAAGGGTTATCAAATCAGCCAGCTCGATCAGCCAATTTGCGGAGTCGGCTACCTCGACATTTCCGATTCTGACGGAGCCTTTGAACCCAAACGGGTCGAAATCGAACGGGCTCATCTAGAGGAGGACGCGGGCAAAAGTTCGCACGATGAATCGGGCCGTGGCGGCAAATCGAAGATCGATCTCAACCGAACCGGCACGCCGTTGTTGGAAATTGTGACTCGTCCGGATATGCGTTCGGCGGCCGAAGCCAAAGCATTTTTGCAGTCGCTGAAGATGATCCTGACCTACATCGAAGTTTCCGATTGCAACATGCAAGAGGGAAGCCTTCGCTGCGACGGGAACATTAACCTGCACATCAACGTGGGCGGACAGAAAATCGCCACGCCGATCGTCGAGATCAAAAATATGAACAGCTTCCGCGCGGCCGAAAGAGCGTTGGACTACGAGGTCAAGCGACAACTGGCCGAGTGGAAGGAAACGGGCGGCACGATCGAGGGTGCTCCCAAACGCACTTTTGGCTGGGATGACCAAGCCGAAGTCACGATCGCTCAACGTGAAAAAGAAGAAGCCGCCGACTATCGGTACTTCCCCGACCCTGATCTGATCGCGGTCGTCACAACGGATGAACAAATCGATGCGATCCGCGAAGAAATCGGGACGCTGCCTTCGCGACTGCGAAATGATTTGGTTAGAGAACACCAACTGAGCGAATACGACGCGAACGTTTTGGTCAATCAGGGCAGGGGAGTGGTTGATTATTTCCTGTCGGTCGCCAAGACTTGCGACAACAGCAAGCTGGCGATCAATTGGGTGAATCAAGAAGTATTGCGGCACTTGAACGAAACGAACAGCGCGATCGATCAATACCCAATTGGATCGGACGGCATGGGTGACTTGCTCAAGCGAATCACTGACGGGGATCTTGATCAGACTCGCGGCAAGGACGTGCTGTCTGCCATGATGGAAGACTCCATCGACGCGGCGGCTGCCATCGAAAAACTGGGCATCCGTCAGGTCGATAGCAGCGAACTTGATTCACTCTGTCAGCAACTGCTTGACGCCAACCCAAAAGTGGTCGCTCAGGTGCAAGAAGGCAAAGTCAAAGCGTTGGGCGCTTTGGTCGGTCAAGCCCGCAAGATCAACCCGAACGTTAATCCGGGAACGTTGCAAGCGAACCTCCGAAAAATGCTGGGCGTGGACGGATAACCAAGCGAAAGGAAGAAGCCTGACATTACTGTCGGCTTCCATTCTTTGCAGCAACTACGCGCGCCGGAGCGTGGAAACCAGTCCCTCCCCAGCATCCAACGGGCCAGAATACGAGTTCAACTCGCCAGCGAGTGAATCGAAACGCGTTGCCCCTTCCAACTCTCGGACGATGTTCGATTCGTTTGGGAAGAGAATAGATGCCCATCTTGCAAACTTTGCTACCCGTCTCGCGATCGTCAGTCGCAAACGGCGGTTGATCAACGCGTAAGGAGCGTTCGACAAATAAGTGTCGCCTTTCGCTCCGCAAAAGTTGCGTGAAACGTTGCTTTCGCGGAGCGAAAGACGACTTTAATAAACCGCTCGGTCCTAATCGAAAACGATGACGAGAACGCTCAAGTGGTTCGACGCAGCTCGTTCAGAACAGCAATCGCCGTTTCACGCTGCGGACTTTCATTCTCTCGATCAGCAATTCTTTGCAAGTGCAGCTTTGCTCGATCGTCTCCGCTTTTGGCCAGTTCAATCGCTTCGTCAAACGCGGCGTCTACAAAAGACGTGATCTTTGCGTGAACAGGGTTATCGTAACGTTGCCAGTAATATTGATTCGAATCGTTCGGCCAATCCGCGTAAACTTCGTCCCACGTTAATGGGCTCATGGTCGACAGGTGAGGCGTCAGCATGTGGTCGGCCACAGGGTCGCCAATTTTTTGATATCGATTGTCCAAAGAAACTCGCAGACGATCCTCTGTGATGTTCGGAAGAGCTTTGTGGACAGTCAGAGCTGGAAAAATCAAAGTGTCACCGACCTCGTAATCAGTCGTCACCCATTCCAGATCAGCGAATTCAGCGTGACGGTTGGTGTCCAGATTCAGGCTTCCCGCGCCGAGCGAAAACTGGTGGTCGAGGACACGACCGATTTTGTGAGAGCCATGGAGAACGGCCAAGCCGCCGAGTTCACGCGGGCAATCGCCGATGGGACTCCAGCAGGTTAGGTTATCGATTGTCCCTTGAAAGTGAACGAAGTCCTGGTGGGTTGGTGTCGTATGCTGAGTGTATTTTGGGAACCAGAGTCGAGCGACCTTCTGCGGCAGCGGCATCATTGGGCTGCCCGTAATGCGTTCGAGAACAGTCATCAATTCGTGGCAATGAGCAATTTCATGAAACGATTGCAGGCGATAAACCTGATGATAGACATCGGTGTATCCGGGATCGCCTTCGGTGCTGCGAGCGTCGCAGTTGGCGATCCCGTCCATCGGATCCGTTCCCGCGACCAGCCAGCCTCCCTGTTTCATTATCGTCAGCATTTCACGACGCAGGTGAAGCAAGCGGTCCTCGTCCAGCAGCTTCCGAATGAACAGGTATCCGTCCTCGTCGAGCCGCCGTTCCAATTCGACCGCGTTGTTCACAACGTCGCTGGAGTCTCTGAGTTCATTCATGGTACATTCCGTTTTTCCAACATCAGACAAGCAATAACTCGCGAAGAAACAAGGTGCAGAATTGATTCAGCGAACTTGAAGCAATGGCCCGTCTATCGATCAAACCGAATAACATAATGTTTTGTGAGTCATGAATGGGGTACGGGCTCGAAAATCCGCTAAATTACCGAACCGACAGCTTGGCTGTCGGCCGTCCTATGAAAAAAACCGACCTGAAATGAATCAGGCCGGCTCTAGTGGGGATGACAGGAATTGAACCTGCACGTCCGTAAGGACACTAGATCCTAAATCTAGCGCGTCTGCCAATTCCGCCACATCCCCATGCGCCTCTTTGGCTGCGAATATCGTAAACTAAGGCCTCTGAAGGGGAAAGTCGAAATTGTGAAAACTGGGGCCGTTGCCCATGATGTTCCCTTGTTTTCTATGAGGCATTGCCATGATCCATTTATTGCTCAATCGGCCGGCTCGCGATGAAAAGCGGGGTATCGGGCTGCGGTTTGGTTTGATTTGGGGGGTGATGCTAATCTGCTGCACAATTTCAAGTGACACGGTCGCCCAAGATGTAAAAATTTTGTCTTCGAACAAACTTCAGGGGGTCGTTCGAGACCTGTCGCCTGGGAAGATGACGATTGTGGATGACCAGGGTGTGGCTCATGCGGTTAAGGTTCAAAACGCGGGTGAGACTGCCGTAATCTTGGGTGGGCGGCGAATTCGATTTCCGGCAAAGATCCGTGCGTCGGGAGCCTTATCGATCGAATTGGCGGAGCCGGGGATGGTCGTGCAAATCAAGGTCGCCGCTAACCGAAATGGAAAAATTCAAGATCCTGTCTCGCAGCTGAAACTTGTCGCGGCAAAGGATCCGAAACTTGACCATCAGTTTGAAACGCAGCCGAAAACGGGAAAAGATTTTCAGCTTTGTCAGATCACGGGGCGAATCATATCGTTGCAACGAAACCAAATCCGGCTTGCGATACCGGATTCGGACTTGAATCGTAAACAATGGGTGTCGTTCAAGTTGGCCGAGGATGCCAAGTTGCAGGTCGATGAAGATCGATTGGATCGAGTTCAAGGTGGCGACAAAGTGATTTCGGCGACGGTCGTCAAGATGTCGACGGGTGAACTCGCGGTTCGCGAAATCGAGATCGAAATTACCGCGCCGCGGCAACGAGCGACTCGTTCGTTTCACGATCAGTTGGAGCAACGGTTTTCGCATTTGAGTGATACGTCGATGGCACCGCGTGAGTTGCGGTCAGATCACTTCGTGCTGTATACCGATATCTCTGACCGGAGTGCTCAAGTTTTGCTGGCCAAGCTGGAGGTCATGCATGAACTGATTGGAAAGTACTTTCGCAAGACTCCGCGGCAACCGGTGGTTTGCTACGTTGTCCGTGACCTCAAGCAGTGGCCGCCCGGACGATTGGCTCCAGAAGGCGTTGCCAAAATCGCGGAAGGCGCGGGCGTCACGGTTTATCGAACGCTTCGTTCGCAAGGACGGGTCGAGTCGACGGTGTACTCGTGTCCTGATCATGGCGTTTGCCAACACGAGGCCGTTCATGCGTTCTGCGCGCTAACGTTTGGCGGCACTGGGCCGGTTTGGTTTGCTGAGGGGATGGCCGAGATGGGACAGTACTGGAAACCGAATCAGAAAGCGGTGGATATCAACCCAATTGTGATTCGGTACCTGCAAAATGCTAAGCCCAAACGAATGACGGAGATTGTTGCCGCGGGCCAGATCACGGGAGATTCATGGCAGGCCTATGCCTGGCGATGGGCACTGTGTCATCTATTGGCCAGCAATCCGAACTATGCGAAACGGTTCAAACAGCTGGGTTTGAACTTGATGAATCAGCAAAATAACGACAGCTTCGACAATGCGTTTGGCCCCGTCGCGGAGCATATTTCATTCGAGTATGACCAGTTTGTGCAGAATCTTGGCAACGGTTATCGAGTGGATCTGTGCGTTTGGGATTGGAAAACGCCCGCGAAGAAACTGTCTGCCTCAGGGCGTGTCAAAGCGAAGGTGGTCGCCCGCGGCGGCTGGCAGGCGACTCGACTATGGGTCAATGAAGGCACATCGTACGAGCATCAGACAGAAGGAGCCTGGGGCATCGGGAAAGGTACTGAAGGGTTGTCTGCCGATGGAACGACAACCGGGGAAGGAAAGTTGATCGGTGTGCTGTTAAACAATTTCCAGTTAAGCAAGCCGTTCGAGTTGGGGACCCAAGGGGCGTGGATCGGGTCGGGTGAAGGGCAGCTGTACCTACGCTGCGATGACGCTTGGACTGAGCTGGAGGATAATTCGGGTGAGTTGGAGGTGACGTTCCGAAAGAGAGTGAACAAGTAGTTGCTTCGGAAACGCGTGGACGCCAACAGAAAAGCGAGATACGTTCGACGCATCTCGCTTGACCTTGGTTTTTAGTATCGGTTGATGAGACGGCTTATTTCTTAGCCAATGCATCACGGATCTCGGTGAGCAGTTGGATATCGGCTGGCGGTGGAGCGTCCTCTTCTGCTTTCTTCATCATACTCGACGCGACCTTCAGGGCGATGAAAATGACGAAGGCGAGGATGGCGAAGTCGATCGTATTTTGCAGGAAGGTTCCCCAAGTTAGAAACGTCTCTTCTCCAGCGGCATTCTTGCCGATGCTGGACTTTAGTGATGACATGTCGGGCACGCCCGCGACAGCGGCGATCAGTGGGGTAATAATGTTATCGAGAAACGACTTGACAATAGCGGCGACCGCACCGCCCATCACAATACCGACCGCCATGTCGATCAGATTGCCTTTGAAGGCGAAGTCTTTGAAGTCTTGAATGAAGCCCATGGTAGGATCCTTTATGGTTTAGGTTGAGGCGAGGTAATTGGGAATGATCGCATGCGTGCTTGGAAGCGATGGCTTGTTATTGCCAGTAGCCTGCACGACTCGTGAAGAATCACAGCCACCATTCTGGTAATTCTTTGCGCCCGTGAGAATACCGATCTGCCTTAGAAACTACCCCAATCGGGTAATTTTTGGTGAACTGGAAGGCTTGCGAGTTCTGGGCGGCTACGCGTGCTGGCGAGCGACTTCAATCAAGGTGCGAACCATGCAGCCGCTGGCTCCTGCGTCGATCCAAGCTTTTGGTTTCGCGGCAAAGCTGGGGCCCGCGATGTCCAGATGTACCCAAGGAGTATCTTGCACGAATTCTTCCAGCAGTTTTCCAGCCGTCATGGCTCCCCCCCAACGCCCCTCGCCGGTGTTTTTAATGTCCGCAATATTGCTTTTAATTTGCTCGGCGAACTCATCATCCATCGGCAACTGCCAGACTTTTTCTCCCGCGGTTTTGGACGCAGTCGACACAGCGTCCGCCCAAGGTTGATCGTTTGTCATCAGCCCGACGATGTTCGGTCCGAGCGCAACCATGCAGGCTCCTGTCAGTGTGGCCAAGTCGATCAGTTTTCCGACCTCCTGTTCAACGGCAACATCAATCGTGTCAGCCAACACCAGCCTGCCTTCGGCGTCCGTGTTCCGGATCTCGATTGTTTTTCCGCTGCGCGCCGTCACGACATCCCCCAGTCGGTAGCAGGTTCCGCTAATCATATTTTCGACCAGGCCCGTAAATCCGATCACGTTGACGGGAAGCTTCAGTTTCGCGATCGCCTGCATCGCTCCTACGACAGTCGCTGCGCCAGCCATGTCGCATTTCATGTCGATCATGCCGTCGGACGGCTTGAGTGACAGGCCACCTGAGTCAAACGTGACTCCTTTGCCGACGAGCCCAAGCGGTTTCTGATCGGAAGGGCCTCCGTTGTATCGCATCATGACCAGCCGTGGTTTCATGGCAGACCCTTGAGCCACCGCCAGCAGCGCGCCGCAGCGTTCTTTCTTAAGTCGTTCTTCGTCCCAGACTTCAACTTCGAATCCGGATTCCTTTCCGGTCACAACACATTGCTCGGCAAAGGACTCGGGGAAGATGTCCGACGCCGGAAGGTTGACCAACTGCCGAGTCAAATTAATGCTCTCGCCAACGATCTGAGCATCATCGATCAGTTTGAGATCGTCGGTTGCCCAAACGAGTGTTTGAATTGGATTCGTTTTTTTCTCGTGACGATAAACATCCTGCCCGACGCAGCCGACCATCGATCCGGCAATGGCGTGATCCATGTGATCGACGTCCATGAAGAACGCGACTTTTTCGCGAGGCAGATCCGATAACTTTCGAGACGCCGCACCGGCAGCTTGATAAGCGTCGGCGGCGGTGAAGTCGTCCTGCTTTCCCAGTCCAACAATTACGGCGACGTCAGCCTTGATTCCAGCTGGAGCCAAAATGTTGGTGACTTTGGCGGAACCGGCGGACACTAACTTCGACCCGATCAGGTCTTCGATCGCCCCGTTGGTGGCTCGATTCAGTTCGGCCGCAGCCCCCGAGAGCGGTTTTTCATCCCAGATCCCCACGACGATGGCGTCAGCTGAAATTTCGGTGATGGACTGGCTGGTCGGTTCGATTTTCATAAGGAGCAAGTTTCGTTAGTGTGTAAAAGCGATGGCGGTTAATCTATCGCTGTGGGGCAGCTTTTCAAGCTGTCCATGAATGGAGATGGGGCGGGCAACGGCATGTCCCGTCAAATTTAGGAGTATTTGTGGGTTATCGATCACTACAAGACTGTGTACACGACCTGGAACACAACGGGTATTTGATTCGCCTAGATGAGGAGGTCGACCCGAATCTGGAAGCGGCCGAGATCCAACGGCGAGTCTACTCGTCAGGTGGTCCCGCGATATTGTTCGGCAACGTCAAAGGTTGCTCCTTTCCGATGGTGTCCAATCTGTTTGGAACGTTGGAGCGGGCCAGATACATCTTTCGCGATACCTTCGAGAACGTCCAGCGAGCAATCCAGCTGAAGGTCGCTCCCGAAGAAGCGCTCAAGAATCCGTTCAAGTACTGGCGGGCGCCACTGATCGCGTGGCAGATGCAGCCCAAGTGGGTTCGATCAGGCCCCGTGATGCAGAGTCAAACTCACCTGTCACTGTTGCCGCAAGTGAAAAGCTGGCCCGATGATGGAGGCCCGTTTGTCACGCTGCCGCAGGTCTATTCCGAAGACGTGCGATCGCCCGGATTGATGAAATCCAATCTTGGCATGTATCGCGTTCAATTGGCGGGAAACGAGTACCAGCGTGATCAGGAAATCGGGATTCACTATCAGATTCATCGAGGAATTGGCGTTCAACATAAAGCGGCAATCGATGCGGGCCAGCCGTTTCGAGTGAACGTGTTTGTGGGAGGCAATCCTGCGATGACCGTCGCCGCCGTGATGCCGTTGCCCGAAGGAATGTCCGAACTGACGTTCGCGGGCGCGTTGGCGGGGCATCGAATTCCGATGGTGCGGCAATCGCTTGCCGCGTCGATTTACGCCGAAGCCGACTTTTGCATTAGCGGTACCATCGACCCGAATCGACGACTTCCCGAAGGGCCGTTCGGTGATCATCTGGGTTACTACAGTCTGCAACATGATTTTCCTGTGTTGAAGGTGGACAAGGTTTATCATCGCCATGGAGCCATCTGGCCTTTCACGGTGGTCGGGCGACCGCCGCAGGAGGACACGGTTTTTGGCGAGTTGATTCATGAGCTGACAGGGCCCGTGATTCCGACCGTGCTGCCGGGAATCAAGGCGGTCAACGCGGTCGATGCTTCCGGCGTGCATCCGTTGCTGTTAGCGATCGGTAGCGAGCGATACGTGCCATACGCGGAAACGACTCGTCCGCAGGAACTGTTGACTCAGGCCAACGCCGTGCTTGGTCAAGGGCAGATGTCACTGGCCAAGTATTTATGGATCATTGACGAAGCAGCCGATCCATCTTTGGATGTGAATGACATTGAAACGTTTTTCGTTCGAATGCTTGAACGAGTCGATTGGCAGCGCGATTTGCACTTTCACACTCGGACAACGATCGACACGCTTGATTATTCGGGCAGCGGATTCAATGAAGGTTCCAAAGTCGTGGTTGCGGCGGCGGGGCCCGTCATTCGCGAGTTGCCAACCCAGGTTCCAGCAGATTTGCAGCTGCCAGATGGATTCAGTGACCCTCGGGTTTGCCTGCCCGGCGTACTGGCGATTTGCGGACCAGCATTTTCTTCGAATTTTGGTGACCGAACAGACAGGGCCATCGCGAAATTCTGTCAATCGTTCGATGCGACCGCGTCCATCAATCGCTTTCCACTCGTCGTGATCGTTGACGACAGCCAGTTTGCCGCCGCCACGTTGAATAATTTTTTGTGGACAGTTTTTACTCGCAGCAATCCGGCCACGGACATGGAAGGAATTGAATCTTCGATCGATCAAAAACACTGGGGCTGTCGTGGCAGCCTGATCATCGACGCTCGTATCAAGCCTCACCACGCACCGCCACTGATTGAAGAACCCTCAGTCAGCGCCAAAGTCGACGCCATGGCGGCTCGGGGCGGCCCGTTGTCGAAATGGCTGTAGCGTGATTTGCGATCTGTGGGTGATCTCGCGTGGAATTTCTTGTTGTCTATAATGGGCAACGTTGCGGATGCAATTGTGCATCTTCAGATTCATCTTCTGTTTGATTGGAAAACCACGTGAGCGATTCGGATTTGCAACAGCGACTCAAAGAGATCATGGAACACCCCAGTTATCGGCTGGCCTATCTGGACCCTGACTTCATGCGAAAGGACGAACTGCGCCCACTTCGCTTGGAAATGGAATTGCTCAAGCCCGAGATGATGCTTGACGACGCAGGCATCAAATCCACGATCGTCGCATTCGGAGGCACTCAGGTTTCGCCTCGAGAAGAAGGCGAACGAATGATGGCCGAGGCGAAAGCGGCGATCGAAAAAGACCCCGACAGCCACGCAGCCAAGCGGATGCTGATTCGAGCAGAACGAACTCTTTACAAGTCACGGTATTATGAAGAATGTCGTGAGTTCGCTCGTCTGGTGACCAGTTACAACAAGCAGTTTCGCGATGGCGAATTCATTATCAAAACCGGTGGTGGTCCCGGCATCATGGAGGCGGCTAATCGTGGAGCGTTTGAAGCCGGCGGCAAGTCGCTGGCGTTGAACATCACGCTGCCGTTCGAGCAAACGCCGAACAGTTATATCACGCCTGGGCTTTGCTTCCAGTTTAACTACTTTGCAGTCCGCAAGATGCATTTCTTGCTGCGAGCCAAAGCGTTGGTTTGCTTCCCCGGCGGGTTCGGCACGTTGGACGAACTGTTCACCACGCTGACGCTTCGTCAGACGGGCCGGATGCAGGAAATTCCAATCATTCTTTACAGCAAAGAATATTGGGACGGTATCATCGATTTTCAATATCTGGCCGACGAGGCCGTGATCAGTGACTCGCACTTGGACTTGTTCCAGTACACCGAAACGCCCGAAGAAACGTGGCAGGTCATCAAGGATTTTCACGGGGTGAAGGAATGAATTCGGGTTCCCCCAGCGTGATATAAACTCGTGACAGCGACAGCATGCAAATACATAACGGAAAGCTGGAGGCAACGATCATGCTGGTCATGAATCGTCGACTGTGGTCTGAATGAGTTGCTTGCAGCTCCTGGAAGTTTCTACCCAGCACCGTGTTCTCATCGATCTGACCTCCCGCTTTTTGGATCAGGTCGCGATTCAATTCTCGCATGTGGCTAAAGTGAACAAAAATCGTGCTCAGTAGCATGAACAGCAACACGATTGCAGTCAGCCCTGTGATTCCATCAATGCCGGGCAAAAGAGGGCGTTGCCGAAAAAGTTTTGCTAACGCGTTGATCAACTGACCGACTCCCAAAGCCAACAGGCATCCGGCAACGATCCAGATGACCCAACCAATCGCCACGAATGAGCGTTCGACCCCGGGGCTGATCAGCAGATCACTGAAAGTCGCGAGGCTTGAGTCGCGAAGGGTCTGGCCGACTAGGTTCAACGGTTGGAACTCAATCACCGAAAATCGTGACGACAACACGAACAGACCAAACCAGACGGCCAAGGCTCCAGACATGATGGCGGCCAGAAATCCGACAGACCGTCCGGTGTTACCGTACCCTTCAGTAGATTTCGGGCCTTTATCGGCTTGGGTCGCTGAAGGGGCGAGTGTTTCGGCAGGCGGCGAGGTAATCGTTGTGACGTTGTCGTTTGCCTTGACCGGGCGTGTAGGCAGTGGAGCCGAGCTACCATGCCCCGAGAGAATTTGTTCGAGGTCGCTGTAACTGTTTTCGAAAACGGACGCCGACGACAGATCGACGGAATCGCCAGCCGAAGCCGTCGTGCTGGCTGAACGAGTCTCACCCAGTTTGAAAGTGTGGCCGCACGTGCATTTCGCTTTCTTTCCCACCAGTTCCGGACGAACTTGTTGATACTTCTTTTGACACTCGGGGCAAGTCGCTTCCAAAATTTACTCCAACAGCTCACGATAAAGACTGTAAATCAGGGGAAAACGTCCACGTCTCACCCGAACAGACCAAGCACTCGTTCATAAGTTCTTTGATGTTTCTATTCGGGATGACGTGTGAATAACCGAGTTTTTCCTGGAGTTGTGCCAGTTTACTTGCAAGTGGGTGCTCAGGATCAGCCTGTTGCCAGATTAACACCACGCCAGACGGTAGCAGGGTATGATCGAGAGAATGATCGATTTTACGCTTTTGTCCGGCCGTGGAACCGGTCTTTCCCGAATCGTATTTTTACGGCGATCACAGTAAATTTGAGCGAAACTCGTTTGAATCAGCACAGTTTAGCACTCGCGAAACAATAACCTGCGGATTTGCAAGACAATCTGGCGTTGAAATACGTGGTTTTCGAGTACTCAAATCCGTCATTCAAAGTCTTGGCGAGCGCTTCCACACGATGGCAAAACACTTCGCGACAAGCCAACGGCAAATATTCTACATTATCCACGGCTTGGTGAAGTGGTTCACTCCGGTATGTCGAAGGCTCCATGCAGCAAGGAAGAATTTTTCCTCGGAAGAGGAATTGAGGCTGTATTCCAAATGAATTTTCCGTATAGATTGTTATCGTGATCTCTTCCTGTCGGGTCGACCACTGAATGCCAGAATTTCCAACCAAGCACGAACCAAACTTAGGACCGAGCGGTTTATTAAAGCCGTCTTTCGCGGAGCGAAGGCAACGCGCGGCGCAACGTTTCATGGAACTTTCGCGGATCGAAAGGCGACTCTTGTTTGTCGTACGCTCCATAGGATTGTTGTCCTTTAGTTGGATTGCCATTGCTTTGAGTGTGATCGTGTTGTTTGCACCCATGACATCGGTGTTTCAAGCATTAGGTGGAAATGAGATCGTTGACGTGGAGCAGGAAGAATGTTCTGTCAAGATCGAAGAGTCTCTTCGTGAGGTGCGTCAGCGTCGCGAGGTTCCCGGTCTTCGCGTTGCTCAAACGTTGCCATTGAGCACGTCAATCAAGTCGCGTGCTCACCGTCGTTCGCGCCGCAGCGAGCGAGATTTTCTCAATGGAACTGGCGGCTGGCTCCGGTTGTAGCTTCGGTGCCAGCAAGTGATTGTTCTTGGAGTCAGTCCGACATGACTTCCCATTCACGCGAGTACGTTCGATGCGAATGCCGCCAAATACCAAATGCGTTTTGGCAGCGAGCAATTGAAGTACTTGATTGAGCGAACGTATTCAACGCGTTCCCACGTTCACCGGAGCGGGTGCAAGCATCTCTCCATATTTTGTTACGTCCCCGTGTTCCTCACCCATTCGTAAAGTAATCAGGCGATTCCATGCTTCAGACCGGCCCATTCACGATGTTCAAAGAAACCAAGCACTGGAAAACAGATATTCCTTCCGGGTTGGTTGTTTTTCTTGTCGCGATTCCACTTTGCCTTGGCATCGCTTTGGCTTCAGGCGCGTCAGCAATGTCCGGTGTCATCGCCGGTATTGTCGGTGGCTTGATCGTGACCTTGTTCAGTAATTCCTCACTTGGCGTCAGCGGTCCTGCGGCTGGCTTGGTGGCCATCGTCGCACCGGCGATCGTTCAGCTGGGGTTCGGCAACTTTTTGTTGGCTGTTGTGTTGGCTGGAGTGATTCAGTTTCTACTGGGGCTCTTCAAAGCGGGCACGATTGGCTACTACTTTCCGTCCTCGGTGATCAAAGGAATGCTGGCCGCAATCGGTCTGATCATTATCCTCAAACAGATCCCACACGCTCTGGGCTATGACAAGGTTCCAGAAGGTGATTTGGCGTTTCGTCAAGCCGATGGATACAACACCTTCGATGAAATTGGGCATGCCTTGGGACTGATCACGCCCTCGGCCCTGATCATCACGTTGGTATGTCTGACGATTTTAATTCTGTGGGAACAAAAGTTCATGAAGAAAATGAGCTTCACCAATATCATTCAAGGGCCGCTCGTAGCGGTCATCGCTGGGATCGTGCTCAGCCTAGGTTTTGGCTCTATCGATTCAATGAAGCTTGAAAAAGAACACTTGGTACAGCTTCCAGACACGATCGAGTTTACGTTTCCGCATTTCAAACCGTCTGCAATCACTTCGGCGAAAATGCAATTGGGGCATGGTTCTCATGGTGAAGACCATGGCTCCGCAGAGCCTGACGATGACAAACTGGCGACAGCAGAAGAGAAACTCAAAACGCTTGAAGAAACCGTGAAAGACATTTCCGATCCGGAAGTTGCGAACACGCTCGTCCCTGCGATTACGAGCCTTCGGGCGTCATTGGATTCTGCCGGCTCGGAAGCCTCTGCTGGGGAAGAATCAGAACGCGGCGTATCGGCCTTTCGCGCTGCAATGCTGATCCTTGTGACGGCACTGACGCTGGCGATTGTTGCCAGTTTGGAATCACTGTTGTGTGCTGAAGCGACGGACAAGCTTGACCCACAGCGACGACAAACAGATCTCAATCAAGAGCTTCGTGCTCAAGGAATCGGGAACTTCGTTTCCGGCATGGTGGGCGGACTGCCGGTGACTCAGGTGATTGTCAGAAGCTCGACGAACATCCAATCGGGAGCTCAGTCCAGATTCGCCGCGTTCGTGCACGGGATCTTCTTAATCGTCTGTGTGGTCGCGATTCCCAACGTACTGAACTTGATTCCGTTGGCAAGCCTTGCGGCGATTCTGTTCGTGGTTGGTTACAAGTTGGCTCATCCATCAAAATTCAAAGCGATGTACAGCCAGGGCTGGACTCAGTTTCTTCCCTTCATCATCACCATCACGGCGATCTTGCGGACCGATTTGCTGATTGGAATCGGCATCGGGTTGATCGCTTCTTTGTTCTTCATCCTGCGAAGTAGCTATTTCAAATCGCTATGGGTCAATACGAGTGAAGAAGATGGCAAAAAAACACACCGGCTGACGCTTGCCGAACGAGTTTTCTTTATCAACAAAGGCAACATTCAAACGGCGTTACAAACCGTCGATCCGGGAGAGAAAGTCGTTGTCGATGCGTCCAACACCGTGCACATGGACCAAGACGTGTTGGACATTTTTGAAGACTTCAAAACTCATGCCCAGTACGACAATATTGAGATTGAGTGGATCGGCACGCCTGGTGACGACGCCAATAATGATCCGGCTCGTATCCAGAGTTTGGAAGCTGCCAAATCTTGATCGATGAATGTTGACCGATAGGGCGAGCAAAAAATGCGGTCTGATGTCAGGCCGCATTTGAATCCGCGACCATCGCAAGGTGAATTCATTCTTTCTGTTCAAGCAATTGCAAGGCAAATTGAACGGCGGCATCTGGGCAATCGATGTCTCCGTTCAGCTGAGCGTCGCGGACGGAGTCGAGGACTCGTTTGAATTCGGGGCCGGGTCGAATGCCTCGATCGATCAAATCCTTCCCGTCGAGCAATGGTGGTGGATTTAATCGATTCTCAGGCCACTCGATTCTCTGGCGACAAAGGGCAGTCCCGTCGCTGTCTCCGGCCACCGCAACAGCGACCGCGATCGCTTGCCGCGCCGCCGGATGAATGAGCAGTCGCTGAATCATTGGCCACGGTCGCGAATCGGCCGAGTGCAGCGTTTTCCAGTGAGTTGCGATCCACGCGATCGTGGCCCGTTGATCGTTGGTCAGCCGCCACGCTTGTTGCAATGCCGAAGAAAATCGCGTCGCCCGTTCCTTGTTTTCGCCGTTTCCTAGGACGGGCTCGAGCAAGGCAACCACCGCCGACTCGAATTGACTGCACTCAAGTTGGCTCAGTTGAGCAATGCCCCGCGATGAAACGGTTGGGACATCGGCTAACGGTGATCGCGGAAGAACGTGAGGCAGTAACCCAGTGACAAGCAGCAGCTCCGCAGCAGTGGTCTTATTCACAGACGCCAACATGCGTTGCAACTCATTGCCGATTCGCTCGCCGCTGACGACGGAAATCTGTTGAGCTTGTCGTTGGATGGCTTCTATTGTTCTGGCTTCGATTGAGAATCCAAAGGTGGCCGCGAATCGGACGCCGCGCAGCATCCGCAGTTTGTCCTCCTCAATTCGCTGCTCGGGGTCGCCAATCGCTCGAACAATTCCAGCGTGCAAGTCTTCTTGGCCGCCGACATAGTCGAGCACCGAATCTGATAACGGATCGAAAAACATTCCGTTGATCGTGAAATCGCGTCGCTGGGCGTCTTCTTTGGCATCGGTAAACTCAACCGAGTCCGGGCGTCGACCATCGCTGTACCCTCCGTCGCGACGAAACGTGGCGACTTCGATCGGTTCGAGCCCCCGTGTCCTACCTTTCATCGAAGCCGCTGATGGCAGCACCGAGATCACTCCGAATGAAACGCCAATGGCCAGTGTCCGTTGGTGACCGAACAGTTCACGAACTTGTTCGGGCGTCGCGTTGGTCGCCACGTCGTAGTCTTTCGGTTCGCGCCCAAGCAGCGAATCCCTCACGCAACCACCTGCCCACAGAGCCATGAAGCCTGCCGCATGCAACTGTTTGATTACGTCAATGGAAAATTCGCGAGCGTTCATTGAAAAGACAGTGCACGTGGTTCGGAGCAATGCGAGGCAGGTTAATGGATGAATATCATAAGGTATAATCAGAGATCGGTTGGCGGACGCATGGGTATTCATCCCATCCGTTCGTCGAGTCGAATTGTTCAAATCGAGAACCAGCCATGTCGACCGCACCCCATCAACGACTCACTCAAGCCCAGTACCTAGAAATCGAACGCGCCGCTGAGACTCGTAGTGAGTACTTTGATGGTGAAATGTTCGCGATGTCTGGAGCCAGTCGGGCTCACAACAAGATAAGCCTCAATATCGCCTCGTCACTGAACGGTCAACTTGCCGATCGTCGGTGTGAAGTTTATCAAAGCGACATGCGAGTGAAGGTGAAATCCGTCGGCCTGTACACCTACCCGGATGTGGTCGCGACGTGCGAAAATCCTCAGTTCGAAGACGACGTGGTTGACTCACTGATCAATCCGCAAGTCATCATTGAAGTTCTCTCCAAGTCGACCGAAGGATACGACCGAGGGAAAAAATTTGAGTACTATCAGGGGCTTGAGTCCCTGCAAGAATACTTGCTGGTGTCTCAAGCCTCGCCGCGAGTCGAGCGGTACACTCGAAAATCTGACAACGAATGGTTGCTGTGGACAACGGGTGACGTTTCCGGCTCGGTCGAAATCAAGAGCATTCAGTGCGAGTTGAAGTTGGTTGATATTTTTGCCAAAGTCGAGTTTTTGCCAACCAATCGTTAGCGTTCAATTGGACATCGCCATTTTTCTCAGCCGTTTTGGCAGGACGAAGCGATGAATGTTACGCGAACCAAATGTGGCGAGTTACCAATGAGCGTGCGATCCCAATGAGCCAATGGCAGTTGAAAATTTACTTGATCCGATTCAAGATCCCCCGCATTCGAAAACCGTTTTATGATGAACTCTAACCCGTGTTCCATCTCATCCGTAAAAACACTTTTCACAAGAAAGCTCGCGCTCGATGAATAATTCTCCCTCGGACAACATTCCCGTCGAAATCGATGTGCAGTCGGTGAAGTTACTGATCGATAGTGAGACTGATTTTCTGCTGGTTGACTGCCGCGAGGTTGCCGAGCACCAGCACTGCCGAATTGAAGGCAGTCGGCTGATCCCGATGAATGAAACGCCCGATCGGCTGGCGGAGATCGAATCTCATGTCGGCAAGCCGATTGTCGTGCACTGCCACCATGGCGGGCGGAGTCTGCAAGTTGTCAACTGGTTGCGAGCCAACGGGGTTCCGAATGCTCAAAACATGACCGGTGGGATCGAAGCTTGGAGCAATGAGATTGACCCAGCCGTTCCGAGATATTGACGAACTCTGAAAGAGGCGAAATTTACGCCGGTTGTCGGGGCGTTCGGTGGTGAGGGCCTGTTCTGCGAAACGCTGCTGGCTGCTTCGTTTTGCCCGCCTGGGTTGTCTGAATCGCATCTTGTGCAAGCGAAACGAAATTTCTATAACTTGTCCTCCAGAATTGCCAATTGGAAAACATCACGCGGACGTGGCGGAATTGGCAGACGCGCTAGATTCAGGTTCTAGTGGGGGCAACCCCGTGGAGGTTCAAGTCCTCTCGTCCGCACTTACTGGGAATTAGGGACTTACGACGATTTGTTGTGAGTCCTTTTTTCGTTTTCAAATCGTCGAATTTGCAAATGGGAACATTTTGGGAACATCACTGTGTTAGCGTTGGGTTTGTATCGCTGTTCTTCGCCCAGACCAATGGGAAGAATTCAGCATGGCATTTATGGAAAACCGCAACGGGAAATTTAGGATCAAATTCCGCTTTGAGGGCAGGCAATACTCTCGATCTTTGAAGACCAGCAATGAGCAAAAAGCTAATCTTGCCAAAGGGCAGATTGAGCGGAATCTTGAACTGGTTTCATTAGGGCTTCTCGAAGTCCCAGACGCCTGTGACGTTTTCGATTTCTTTCTCACTGGCAAGGTCCAGGAGAAGCCCACTGCGGCAGTCATAGCTGAAAAAAGCAAGAAGCAATCTGCTGGCGCTCTTTCCATCGAACGCTTGTTCAACATGTACTTCGATGCTTTTCTAAAGGAGTCTATTGAAGAGAATAGCTTTGGCATGCTCCAAACGCATCGCAACAATCTTGAGCGATTGATTGGAAAGCGTACCAAAGTAGCGACCTTTGGCACTGGCGACATTCAAAAATACGTTGACAAGCGGGCCAAGGAACCTGGAAGGAGGGGGGCGATTCAGGCAACAACGATACGCAAAGAAATCACTACTCTATCGACCATCTTCAAATGGGCTGTCAGCAACGGCCACCTTGATGCGGCTCCTGAGAACAAGAGCATCCGCTATCCAAAAGGCAAAGAGAAACCACCATTTCAGACTTGGGAAGAAATTGAACGAAAGATTAAGCGAGGAGGGCTCTCGGATGACGAGATCGCTGAGCTATGGGAGTGTCTTTTCCTAAACACGTCCGAGATCGCAGACCTGCTGTCCCATGTCAAACTGAATGCTCGCCACGCGTTTATCTACCCAGCTTTTGTATTCGCCGCTCACACAGGAGCCCGTCGTAGTGAAATCGCTCGCTCGCAAATCTCCGATATCGATTTTGAATCTGAAATGATCACGATCCGCGAACTAAAACGTGTTCGCGGTATGCAATCCACTCGCCGAGTCCCAATGTCGCCCATGCTCAAGAGCGTCTTATCCGATTGGGTAGATGATCATCCTGGCGGACAAGCCACGTTTTGTATGCCAGAGAACGTCTGTTTCTCACGAAAGGCACGAAAGGTTGGTAGCCCACTGACTCCAGACGAACTGCATGACCACTTCAGTCGCACATTGAAGGGCAGTAGGTGGGAAGTGGTGCATGGCTGGCATACGTTGCGACATTCATTTTGCAGCAACTGTGCCGCCGCAGGCGTCGAGCAACGCGTGATCAACGACTGGGTCGGCCACCAGACAGCAGCCATGGTTCGTCGATACCGCCATTTATTCCCAAACGAGCAGCGACAAGCCATTCAAAACGTGTTTGGTGCCTGACGAACTTTCAACCTATGGCGTTTGGATTGGCGGGCTTGAATTCCTGTGTTCGGCATTTCAAATGGCCATTTCAGTGTGTACCAGATAGATTTCATCCAGTAAGGGAAGATGGAATCAGTACATAATCTGGAGGTAGAGGACGCCGAACCACTCTCCTGAGATTGTCCTGTACAATTGATACTGTGTAGCACTTTCTAACCTATATTCTTAACTTAAACTAATAATACTTGGTTGACGAGCGAAAATAGAGCATACTCGCCCATCAAACTTCACGTGATTCTCCTCGTACTTAAAAATTGACTCGAAATGCGAGACAACTTCACTTTGGCAACCAAACGGAGTCTCGCCGAACGTGCGGGTTACATCTGCTCCAATCCTGCTTGCCGTCGAAGCCAGTTAGGTCCAGCCCCAAACGACAAATCGAAATCTGTTAATCTCGGAGTTGCTGCACACATATGCGCAGCCGCACCTGGTGGGCCACGATATGACAAAGATCAGACGAAAGAAGAACGTTCATCTCTCGAAAACGGCATTTTTTTGTGCGGCGCTTGTGCCGGCTTCATCGACAAAAACGGTGGTGTTGGCCATTCCTGTGCTTTGCTGTCCAACTGGAAACGAGAGCACGAACAGTGGATTCAAGAACGCCTGAATAGGAATGACATTGACGTTTCATTTTTTAACAGAATCGTTTGGCAGGACGTTTCGTCAGTTGGAGTTGTTGGTCACGCTAAAACGGTAAATTTTAATCAAAACGGTATTAGTTACTCAGAAGTCCGTGAAATCGTTCTTGATGTCCTCAAGGCCAACTATTCTCAGCTCTCTGAAAAAGCAGAAGAGGTTGCACGGGAACGAGCAAAGCAGTTGACGGACGAACAACTTTCTCAATTGAAGGAACGTAATTTCGAGGCCGTTAATTCGGCAAAGCCGGTTAGTACTCAAGGAAGCATTGGTTCTGTGCAAGATGGAGATGCTGATCTCAGCAAACTCGTAGTAGAAATCACATTTGAAGGTATCAAGCTAGACGATGTGTGCGACGCAACTCGGAAGTCGATGCGAATTTCCCTAGCCAAGTATCTTGGGCTCACCCCTGAAATGGTAGGTATTACTTCGATTCGTGAAGGAAGTGTAATTGTCGGCATAGAACTGCCTCAAGAAGCCGCTGCAAGACTTGTTGTTTCAAGCGAAGATCCGGAACTCCAACTAGCCGTTCTGCCGTTTGTGCCGAAAGCAATTGAATTTGTTCACGACGCAATAATTGGCACGAAGTGGGCCGAAGCATTGCAATCCGCAACCCGCTCTCAGTCCAAGCCCGACAATGAGCCTAGTACCGCAACCAGTAATTGTCATGCCGCCACGGCGATTGTCTGTCTATTCTTCTCATCCTGCCAGAGTTGCCTCCAGGTTTTTGGCTGCTTTGCAGGCTTGGCGTCTGTTGGTCGACCGGTGTAAG
>CALFWL010000184.1 GCA_937928215.1 uncultured Pirellulaceae bacterium
ATCCACGTGCACCCGCACACCATGATTTGAATGAAGACGAAATCGAAGCAGCGGCATCTCCATTTTCGCATCGGCGACGGTGAAGCTATATTCGCCTGAGAACTCCGCATAGTCTGCCTCGCCGCCGGGAACCAATTGCTTGTCAGTCAATACACGAACTTCGTCACCGAAAACAAGACTCAGCGATACCGATGCGCCGCAAACATGCTCTGAACGGGCCGCAAATCGCCAACGCAACACGTCTCCGGCAATTGGCTTGGGGTAGGCGGCAACATGATTGAGCACGCGCGACTGAATCACGCTCTCTGCATTTCCGCCGCCAGACATTGCACCGCGGTCGATACAAATCGGATTCTTGCCTTTACCTTCAACGTTCATGACCGTCCAAAATGGAGACGGTACTATTTTGTAGCGCGTTGATTTGACCAGATCAAAATCGCCGTCAAGCAGGCTCGCGTTAGGCGGATTCAATCCGATCAACGGAATATCGGCGTGCACGAAGGCTGGAAAAAAAGCGATCGTTGCAGCGATTGCAAATTGAAATAGTCGAGGCATTTTCAGCGACATGGTGTAGAGACTCCTGAGGCAGATACAATCTTGGGATTCCATTAAATTTTGTATGGTTCGTAAATAGAATCGCGTCAACCTCTTTGTGACCATAAGATTCTTGTTGCGAATGCAAAGATGCATTCGCGACCGGCGCAAATTCAGATTCCGTTTATTTTTATGCCACCCGTATTAGGGGGGCGAGGGTAAGAGACGAGAGGAAACACGCGTGTCAGTCCGTTGATGGCGTCGCACCAGTATGCCCGATGGTCAATTCCATCCGGCCTCTCGTCGAATATTGAATTGCTAGCAGATTCAGGTGATCGATCGGATTAGTTATCGTCGATCAAGGAGATGGGTTAGAATTCGATATGGATGTGTCGCTTGATGGTCAAGTTGTTCTGGATAAATAACCTTTAATCACTTTGATTCGATTCAAACACGACTGGAGTCTCTAATGAAAATGTTTCAAATATCACTCGCCCTGCTGACCTTGGCTGCGATGGGGGCTCCGGCGGATGCTCAAGGCTATCGGGCTCGAGGCACCCGGCAGGGAGCAGTCGCGGGCGCGATCATCGGCGGCATCATTGGGAACCAAAATAACGAAACCGCTGCGGGAATCGTGGTGGGCGGACTAGTCGGCGGCGTCGCCGGTCGCGCGATTGGGACTCAGCAGGATCGTCGATACTACAGCAATGGTTATCGCCAGTCGTACAGCCACGGCGGAAACTACTACCAGCAACCCACCTATTATCCTACCCAACGTTACTACGCTCCTCAGTACGCTCCTCAGGTTCGCTACTATCATCAGCCTACGTATTCACCACGTTATCACGGTGGTAGTTATCACGGAGGCGGTTACAACCGAACCTACAACAACCGTTGGTAGCAACGTCAACGCGTTTTCGATCCACGCGCTCAAGCCGCGAGTCAATCGGATAGATAGTACTCGCCGGCTTTTGCTTTTTTCCGTTCTTGGCGTAAAACGGCAGAACGGTTCGGCGTGAGAACGGCGCACCCTCGACCGGCGCACTGACAACCGAGTACAAGGAATCAACCGGCTACGACGATCTACTCGAACGAGAGTTGCTTCTTGCTGAGGATTTCCTTGTACTTCTTGCTGCCTTTGAAGGTTTTCATCTTCTTTTTGACCCATTCGCGGTCCACGGTTTCGTTATCTAAAGCAAGCCAAGCCATTGCGAAGGCGTCTTCGTCGCCAAACATCTCGGCAGAGAAACTGACGCCGCCCTTCAGCGGGCAGCCTGGCCAGCGAGCGTACCAGCGGCAATACTGGTATTCTTGGTCCTCGCGTTTATGGGTCGACAAGCGAGGCCAGATCCCGACGATTCCGGATTGATTGCGCTTCGTCATCCGGCCTTTCCGGGGCGAAGGAGGAGGAAGCTCCTTGAGCGTCGACTTAACCCACTTCTGAGCGGCTTTCTCGGCCGCTGCCCAAGTTTTGTACTGACGCAACGTGAAGTTCTTCTGGTACGCGGTTCCCTGTCGAGTAATACGGGCCATCACGCACTTGGAAATTTTATTTTTGGTAGTATGCATTTTTCTAAAATTGGAAAAAATAGTCGCGAATGCGATCTTTAACGGCGATCAGAATTCACCACGAACCTGCGCGGGCATTGGACACTCGGTGTCATGACTCCGCACAGCAGATCCCGGTTGAAGCTCCAACTCCCATGTTATCACACAATTTACCAATGCGTGCAAATAACACATGCCGGTTACCAAGATTCGCACATAACTTCCTGCCCCACACCTAGATAAACAGGACGATGCAAAAGTATGTCGCTGTTTGAAGCAAGCGAAAAAGCGGCGTTGGAGGCGGTGAAACCGTTGGCCGCACGTATGCGCCCGCAAACGCTGGGCCAATTCGTCGGACAGTCTCACTTTCTGGCGCCCGGCAAACTTCTGCACCGGCTTGTAAAAGCCGATCGGCTAGGTTCCGTACTGTTTTTCGGGCCTCCCGGCACGGGAAAAACCACGCTTGCTCGCATTCTGGCTCATCAAACCAGACGCCATTTTGCTCAACTGAGCGCTATCATGCATGGCGTCAAGGAATTGCGGGAAGTCCTCACTGAAGCACGCGACCGAGTGGCAACGGGTGGCCGAGGGACGTTGCTATTCATCGACGAGATCCACCGCTTTAACAAAGGGCAACAAGACGCCCTGCTTGCTGATGTCGAGGAAGGCACGATCACACTCATCGGAGCCACGACCTCCAACCCCTCGTTTGCGGTAAACGGGGCACTGGTCAGCCGCAGTCAGGTGTTTCAGTTCGAGCCTCTGAGCACCGACGAAATCAAAACGCTGGTCCAGCGAGCGATCGAGGACCCGGATCGGGGGGTCGGAAAGCAAAACATTGATCTCTCCGACGAAGCTTTGGATTACTTGGCCGAGATTTGTGACGGCGACGCGCGCAAAGGCCTTTCGATCCTCGAAACAGCCGTGATCGCCGCCCAAGACACAGACGCTCCGACAGCTCGGGTCAACATCGATCGAGAAACAATGGTTTTGGCTGTCGGCAAACGAGCCGTTCAATACGATCCGACCGGCAGCGAACATTACGATTGTGCCAGCGCGTTAATCAAAAGCATCCGAGGCAGCGATCCCGACGCCGGATTGTACTGGCTGGCTCGGATGCTCGAAGGCGGCGAAGACGTACGATTCCTGTGTCGACGATTGATTATTTTGGCCAGCGAAGATGTCGGGAACGCCGATCCTCATGCGTTACCGCTGGCCGTCGCGTGTTCGCAGGCGTGCGAGCAGATCGGCTTACCTGAGTGCCAGCTGACGCTTTCGCAAACCGTGACCTACCTAGCATGTGCTCCAAAATCAAACGCCGCGACTTCGGCAATCAACGCGGCTCGTTCTGACGTTCGTGAGCAGCGAGTGCTGCCGGTTCCCAAGCATTTGCGAGATAGTCACTACAAGGGAGCCGCCGGGCTGGGTCATGGCGAAGGGTATCAGTATTCCCACGACGATCCCGATGGCGTTTCGGCTCAGGATTATCTGGGGGTTGATCGCGTTTATTACGAACCTGTCAACCGTGGCTTCGAAGCTGAGCTACAAAAACGGCTCGACACCATTCGTGCACAGCTGCGAAAAAGACCGAGCCAATAGAACCTGACAAGTCTTCGGGCGTAGGTAGGCGTGAACGATGTGAATCCAATGCATTCACAACGGAACATGTCGTCGGTAGCGATCAACGATCCGTTTCGTTTTCGTGTAGTGGGACAGCACTGATTTCAGAATTTCATCGGTCGCTTCGCGATCAAGAACTTGTCTCGGTTCTTGCTGGGCTAATTTGCCTTGGCATCTCATCCTGCGCGGACAGGATTAACTCGAAGATGCCAGTGTCAGGCGTTCGATTGGGAGTTTGCAATGCGTCGTCAGCAACCTGAGAAAACTCTCCAAGTCGTCTTGACCGGTTGTCCTTAGTAGAGAAATGCGCGTGTCGTCGATCAATATCAAGTCAGCGCCATAGCTGATCGTACTGGCTGAATTCGTGTTCGAATCACGCCATGTATGAGTTTGAGCTGACGCGACAACCTGACCAACCAATGAAAATCCAATCGTCGCATGGAGACGCGGCAGGCAGCGGCTGTAGAAACGTATCTCTTTTGCCCCTTGATCAAATTCGATTTTGCGTTCGGCCACCAAGCTCGCAACAAGGCCGAAGAATCCGATCAGAATGACCGCCGCTGCAATGAGTTCGGCAATACCAGAATCCAGCAGCTCGGGAAGTGGTGGTAGGCCCATCCACCACGCCAGCGCCAAAGCTGGGCCCATCGCAAAACACCACAACACGGAATAGCTCCGTCCGCAGCCAGCCACCGAACCGGTCACGACATTGTCCATTGCCTCGAAACAAACAGTTCCGGCAGGATCGTATTGACCGTGCTCCGGCGGGGCGCAGGAACAAAGTGCCGTTTTGCAGGTAATCAGGCACGGATGCGGCCACTGTTTTTTCAAAAGGCTTGTCGGTCAATTCGGCAAAGAGTTTGTCGAATTGATTGGCCTGGCCCATCGAACCGGTTTCAAACAGTTTAATGTTGCGCCCATCTGCCAGCATCAACTTGAAGAGGTAGTTGAAGTATGGGGTTTTCGATGTGCCGTGCGTTCCCGTATAGACGCGACGCGAATGAGCCACCTTGCACCCAACCGCTTCTTCCAGCGGCAGCGAACAATCAATGAAGGTCCGCAGTGTGCGACGGTAAAACCGAACACGGTTCTGGCTGGCATCGACGATGATTCGACGGCGATCAAAGAAGCCGTTGACCAGTCCCGCCCAGCCTATCAGGATCAAAACCGCAACAGCAACGCGAGCAAATGTCGGATCAAGAAAGCCGCATGATTGATTGCCAAGAGCAAGCCTCGGAACTATGATCAGCAGACCTGACCGGAGGATAGGGCAATGCAGAGATGCAACCCGAGCGCCGCGTCAGGCCCAAAATCGAAGGTCGCGTTGGCGGGAAAAGCCGTCCGCGCATCCTTCCTTCGATTTTGGTTCAATGCGAAAAATCTCAGGGGGTTTGGGGGACTGGTCCCCCAAGAATTCCCCGACATTTTAAATTTCAATTCTTGTTTTAGGAATAACAAAGATCACCCCTCGCTCCAATTCACGCTGAACCAATACATGAGCGAGATCCGCATGGAAGTGGGGATTCTTGCAATCTCCCAATCACCGTCGAGGCAAGAATGGCTAGGTGCAAACCCAGCGGTCGAGCACCACACGTTAAACATGCTAGGAGGTCCAGATCTTCTCAACACGACAAGCGGGTATCCTCATTTAAAGACCCGCAACGGTCGCTCAAGCAACCGATGTCGGCAGCTTAGACGATATTTTCGCAGACGATGAGTGGTGGCTATAGCGATTGCGGCTTGAAAGTCAGGCAGATTGACGGTGTTCGTTCGAACGAATGTTCATCAGCAAATCTTTGATCGCAGCCCGAATCGACGGATACGTTGCTTCATGATAAACCGAGTTCGCGGGCAACTGCTCCGCCAATCGCCGATGAGCAACACCAAGATTGTGATACGGAATCTTTGGAAACAAATGATGAAGCGCGTGGTAGCGCAGACCGAGCGGGCAAAGCAACTCCGTCAGCCAGTTTCCTGTCACGTTCGTCGAATCAAGAAACTGATCCAGATGAGAAATCGCCTCACCCTTACTCGCGTATCGATGAGCCGACAAGGTTCGAATGTGGTTCAATGTCAGCGCGAACAATGCCAGCATGAAAATCTTGGGTAGACGTATCGTCGGCATGATCCCGGTCAGGACCAGAGCCAGCATCACCCAAGCCCGAAAACAGGTGAACAGCTCCCAGAACGTGTCCCACCGCGACTGCCCATTCGATCTCAATTCTTTCTGATACTGAAAATTGATGACCAAGGAACTGGCGTGAGTCAGCGTCCACGCCCGCAAGGCAGGATGCAAAAATGAAATCGGAGTCCCAATCGCGTATCGCACAAACACCAAGATGGGCTGGGAAACGATCTGCGTCATAAAAATCAGGATGCCTTTGAACGAACCCGTGGCCAGCGGAAGATACTCGCCATCGTTTTCCGTTCCATAGTGTCGACTGCTGTGGTGGTGCAGGTGGCTGGCGTAAGAAAATGAAGGCACCATCATCGGTACGCCGGCAACAAAATTCCACGTCCGTCGAAACCACTTCATCTGACTGGTCGGCAAGTGAACCAGTTCGTGAATAAACATCGAAGACCGGTACAGCAGCACCGATCCGCAAAAAAATGTCAACCAAGCGACCGGCGAGGTCATCGGTAACGCCAACCAGATGCTTGCCAGCACATACGCGGCGACTGTCGATATGATGAAATCCGTCCAGAACAGCCAAGGTTTCGGCTGGAATAGATCCGCCACAATCTCGCGAGCTTGACGGTAAAACTCACGTTGCCCAACTAGGGCTGAACTTTCTGATGTCGTGTGTTTGGGACGTTGATTCATCCGAGTTTCTCACCCATGCCTCTCAATGCCAATCAACGTGGCAAAGAAGCAACAACCTTATATTCTTTCGTGAAATGAAAATGTGAGCCTGTGACACCGTCGCGAAACCGAAGCGTAGCAAAGGGTCGTGGCCTCTTTCAACAATCTATTGTTATTAAACCGACGCGTTCTGCAACAATTTTCGCGGGCCACAGCACCCCATTTACTGAAGAACCGCTCAGACATTGAGGATTGCGGAAAACGAAGCGGCCCGCGCCCCATACCGCCTCCTTGCTAGAGGGTGCTATCACCCGTCGACACGGCGAAAGCCGGGATTTGATTGATCTTCGAGCCGTCTCGAAAAATTGCTACGATCGGCGAGCCTTGAACCTGATCAGCCGCCTGTCAAATCGAGAATACGGCTGACCAACGGGGCAAGAAAAATCAGAATCAATAGAATCGCGATCGCCAAAAAACAACCTCGATACGATTGAAAAAAGCCTGAATTCTGGTGTCGGTCAGCGTCCATCAGAAAATAGCCGCAACCGGGACACATTTCGCAGTCTTCGTCAATGGATCGATTGCACTCAGGACAATCAATCAACGATTCGTGATGGTCTTCAGCAATCATATCGACACCGTAACATTTTATTTGGACCAAACCAATGCAATCTCTCAAAAGCACTTTCGTCGCCGTATTGCTGCTTTGCGTGTCCGTCGGTTTGTATCAGATGTCAGATACTTCTGAATCATCAATCGATGAAACTTTGATCCCCGCGCTGGATGTTTCTGACGGCAGCGATCTGTTAGTCGACCAAACGACACCTGCTTCGGCAGCCTCGCCGCAATCATTCGCCGAATCCAAACCGGCGACGCTCACACCGCCCAAACTGCAACCATCGCCCAACGCAAAATTTGCGTCGTCGTTTCAAGCTGGCTCGGTGCCCGCCGCTTCGGAAGTCTCCAACGACTCTCTGGTGCAAGTTCCAGTTCCGGGAAAAAGCACCGTTCAGTCGTTCGATTATCCTGCGATGGACCAAACGAACGAAGTCACAAAACTTGATGCCGGAGGAGAATTTCGTCAACGAGAACTTGTCAACAAGGATCGCGATCAACGTTTGATCAATGCCTTGCAGAGTCAGCAGCAAAAAACTTCCGATGACTTTGCAAGCAACGATTTCGCCGCGGAAGCGAATGTGGCAAACACAGTGACTCCAGAAGTGAAGTCCGACAGTCGGTACCAATTCGCGTCGACCGAATCCATTTCTGGAACGGCTCAACCGATCGGAGCCGGGGATTCTTCGGTGACGCAACTGGCGGGCAGTCGGATGCCGCAAGTAGGGAATGGCAGCAATATCACGTTGGCGGACAGCGAACCGAATCTTGATTCGATACCACTGAATGCCGCATGGACGGAAGTCGACCGGCTCGTTGCGGAGACTCGGTATCGTGACGCGTTGAAATTGTTGTCACGATTTTACGAAACGGAAGACGCGAATGGCCCGCAGCGACAGCGGTTGCTTGGGTGGCTTGATGCGTTAGCTGGCAAAGTGATCTTCTCGGCAGAGCATCACTTTCGCGATCAGCCTCACATCGTTGCGGCGAATGAATCGCTGGTCGATCTCGCTCAACGATGGCAGGTTCCTGCTCAATTGATTTACAACATCAACCGAAGTGAAATTCCGAACCCGGCGTCGCTGGCTCCGGGGACTCAATTGAAAGTGGTTGATCGCCCGTTCGTGGCGAAGATCGACTTGAAATCAAACTTGATGACTTTGTTCTCCGACGGGCTGTACGCAGGGCGATATCCGGTTCGCATCGGAGTGTCCGGCAACGTGGCCGCTGGAACCTATCGCGTGCTGGCCAAGGCCGCCGAAGGCTTCCGCTGGCGAGACGCATCGGGTGCCGAGTACCCGCCAGAATCACCGCTTAATGGATACGGCCCTCACTGGATTGGGCTTTCGGGGAGCTTGTGCCTGCACGCGTTAAAGGACAACGCGACCGAAGGACATCACGGGTGCATTGGCCTCAACCCAACCGATGCGGCGGATATCTTCCAGATTCTTTCGCGGGCATCGACCGTGACTATCGTCGATTAGCGCACAATCTGGCATTTCTGAGTTGATCCATCGGGCGTTTCGCGTAGACTCAACTGCCGATCACCGATCACTTTTGGACTCTCGCATCAAGAACCACCCATGCGCACGCCCACAACCCACTTTCGATCTGCGTTTACGCTGGTTGAGCTGCTGGTGGTGATTGCAATCATCGGCATTCTGATTGGCATGTTGTTGCCAGCGGTGCAACAGGTGCGTGAAGCCGCTCGGCGCAGTAGCTGCCAGAATAACATCAGTCAAGTCATTACAGCGCTGCACGGATTTGAGTCCGCGCGGGGTGAGATTCCACCGTCTCGATTTACCGCGGGCCCGTTCAATTCCGTCACGTGGATGGTTCATATTTTACCCCACATGGAAGCTGGCAACTTGTTCGATCAATTTGATCTGAAACGAGCCTACCGTGACCAGCCTCAGGAAGCCGTTGAAGGGATCGTCCCCAGCTTTCACTGTCCCAGCCGAAGCAGGAGCTTTGGGCTGGGTGCGCTCAGTTTGTCAGAACGTCAGGCGGGCGATCCCGTCGGAGCGACCGGAGATTATGCTGGCAATGGAGGCAGTGCTTTTTCCAAACGCACCGTTAGTGGATTTGAATTATGGCTAACAACCAGCACTCGCGGCGAAGCGGATGGGGTTTTCAATCCTGGCTCATCAAAACGCAATCGATTGTCGGGCGATGGGGGGCAGTTGGTTACGGCTCCCAGAGGTCGATATCGATTTGCAAGTATTGACGATGGACTTTCCAACACAATCTTCATCGGTGAAAAAGCGGTGGCAACAGAGCGACTGGCCCAGCCAGCAGCTTGGGGCGACGCCTGCATTTACAACGGAGACGATGCTCATACTTCCGTCAGACTGGGCGGCAAACGAGAATTGGGCTTGGAACAGGGAGACAACGAGTTCGGAAACGAGCGAGTGCTGGACATTCCTATTCTGTCGCCGTTTCAGGCGGATCAGATGGCAGTGGCGGAAGCAGGCAGCTTTTTTGACTTGCCCTCGTGGGGCAGTGCTCATTCGAGCGTCTGCAACTTCGCGCTTGGTGATGGCAGCGTCCGGTCAATTGTGAGCGACCTTGATCTGGAAACTCTTCATCGATTGTGTTCACGCAACGACGGCGTACCGGTAGGAAACTATTGAATCCTGTCCTGTTCGGCAGGATATGATGTCGGCTAACGTTGGTTCACTCGCTGCCAGCAATGGACGTTTCCTTCGGAAATTTCCTGACCATAAACTACTTGCTTTGTGACTGTCGAACGTTCGGGCTGGACGAAATCGCGATCCATCGAACGGCAATCATTTATGTCGTCGTCAAACCCGAGCGTTTCGGCGTGACAAGACCGCTACCGAATTCAATTTTTCAATTTCATTTCGCACGCGAAAAATCGGCAATGAATCGTTTTCATCCGGTACTGTTTTGTTCGCAAATCTTTATTGATGCTGGATCTTTGGATGAACTATCTGCGAATTTTCACTCTGTTCACTGTTTCGATCGTTGCAACATTTTCGAACACGAATCTCGTCCATGCTTTGCAGCAGGCGTCACCCGAGCAGCTGATCCGGCAACGCTATGTAAAAACCGAGCACCGTATTCCGATGCGCGACGGCACGATGCTGCACACGGCGGTGTACGCTCCGCGCGATCAAAGCCAAGCGTGGCCGATCTTGATGAACCGGACGCCCTACAGCGTGCAGCCTTACGGGCCACACCGGTATCCGCACTCGATCGCCCCTTCGCGTTACGTTCAGGACGACACTTACATTTTTGTCCATCAGGATGTGAGAGGCCGCTGGATGTCCGAGGGCCAGTTTGACAACTTACGGCCCAATATCCCCGGCAATGACCCGAGCGACACCAACGCAATTGACGAAAGCAGCGACACTTACGACACAATCGCCTGGCTGCTCAAGAACGTCCCCAACAACAACGGCAAGGTCGGCATGTGGGGAATTTCTTATCCCGGTTTCTACTGCGCTGCCGCATTACCTGATCACCATCCTGCGTTGGTCGCGGTTTCGCCCCAGGCACCGATTTCCGATTTTTTCTTTGATGATTTTCATCATCACGGCGCGTACTTGCTGAGCTACTTCCTGGCAACGTCCACGTTTGGGTATCAACACGACGGTCCAACAACGAAGCAGTGGTACAAAAACTTTCAACCGAAAGTTACTGACGCTTGGACCTTTTACATGGGTTTGGGGACGATGCAGCAGGCTGGACGAGTCTTCGGGCCGGACAACTTTTTCTGGAACCAGATCAAATCGCACCCGAACTACGATTCATTTTGGCAAAATCGAGCGATCGCGGGCCACCTGAAGAACGTCACGGCCAATGTGATGACCGTAGGCGGTCTGTTTGATGCGGAAGACTTGTACGGGCCGCTGAATATTTATCGACACATCGAAAGTCAGAATCCGAACGCCTTCAATATTATCGTGATGGGGCCGTGGAGCCACGGGGATTGGTCCATCAAGCATCGGTACGCGAAAGTTGGGAAGATCGCATTCGGGAAAAACGTTTCTGACTTTTATCAACAAAAGATGGAAGCTCCCTTCTTTCGCCATTTCCTGAAAGGGCAGGGCAGGCCTCCTCAATACGAAGCGTATATGTACGACACGGGTCAACGAAAATGGTTTGGATTCAAAAAATGGCCACCGGCCAAGTCGAAGCTGCAGCGACTGTACTTGAACGCCGGACAGCAACTGAGCTTTACCTCAACCCTTGAGTCTCCAGCCAATGATCAAGCGGCGTTCGACGAGTTCGTCAGCGACCCTGACGATCCGGTTCCTTACCGGCAGCGTCAAGACATTCAATTGCGGTTCACACCTCGAGGGTACATGTCGGACGATCAACGATTCGCAACAAATCGCCCCGACGTTCTAACCTTTCAAACCGAACCGTTGTCCGCAGATCTGACCGTCAGCGGACAGCCCTTGGCTCATCTGAAGGTTTCAACCACGGGCAGTTCTGCCGACTGGGTTGTGAAGTTGATTGACGTACACCCAAGCGATGCGATCCGCACGGAAGGCTCCGACCCCAGCGTTGAATTTGGCGGTTTGCAGATGATGGTTCGCAGCGAATTCATTCGTGGCCGATTTCGCAACAGCTATGAGAAGCCCGAGCCATTCGTTCCCAACGAAATCACCGAGATCGACCTTCCTTTACAAGATGTGTTGCACACGTTCAAAAAGGGCCATCGCGTGATGGTGCAAGTTCATAGCACCTGGTTTCCTTTGATCGATCGCAACCCTCAGAAGTACGTCGACAATATTTATGAGGCCCAACCCAGCGACTTCATCAAAGCCACTCATCGGGTTTATCACAGCGTCGAACACCCTAGTTGGATCGAGTTGGAAGTGAAGGCGGAGTAAAAACTGATTCCAAGCGCTGCTCGACTCTTCGAGCCGAATTTTGGAAAGTCGACTCGAAAAATCGAGCGACTACGCACTCGCGAAACAATTGCCCGCGGATTCCCATAACGGTTGGCCGATGGAATACGTGCGTTTCGAGTACTCTAAATCCATCATTTATCTCTGGGCGCGTGCGGAGGTAACGGGACGGGGTTCTGTGTCATGAAGTTAATAGCCAGCGACACTTCAAATTTGCTTGCATGGTTGCCGCAGCGAGAACGCTCGCCAATCTTCACCAAAACCTCTCAACCTCAAGCGTGAGCGAACCAAGTGTTATTCCGACCGTAGTACCTCTAGCGAGCTATTTCCGAAGACTTTTGCTTGCGCCTGCTTACACCAAGAAGAAAAACCAAGGGCATTGTGACCGTTTCTTCCTGCTTCAAGTCCAACCGCTGATCTTTTCAACTTCTTTTTTCACGGAGTATTCCAAATGACTTTCCGATTCAATCGACTCGTCGGAGCAATTGCCTGCGTGGCGATCGCTCTCTTGTTCTCCAGCCAAGATGCTGCTGCTCAATCGGCTCACTACTTCTACCCCGCCAGCAATTCTGGCTGGAACTACTCGCAACGACCGACGGCGAGATACTATTCAGCCCCCCGCTCGACCGGCTACCGTTCATCCGGTTACCGTTCGTCGTCGCGCCCTTTCGGAGGTTATGGCTCGAACTTGCACCGCAACTTCACGATTCGGCAGGAACAATTGCGTTCCCAAAGGACTGGTCAGCAACCTCGAAATCGGGGCAACTTGCGTTGGGTTCGATAAGCAATCGACCCGCTTCTTTTGAACGACGCCATCGTGGATTGGTTCAAGAAACACTTGCCTCACGATAACTGCCAGATTCGGCTTCATTTTGCCCGCGTAAAATCGGCGTTGAATCTGGTTCATCCGGCAACTTATCGATTTGCGAGTGCTAATCCACTGGCGAATCCTAATCCACTGAATTGGCGTTCGTTATTTCTTCGCCTGCCGTTGGCTCGCCCGTTGCGTCAGTTGTCAACGAGAGCTTCATTACCGTGGCCCAGTTCCCGTTGGCGTCACCGCGGATCAACCAATGAGGCTGAACGCTGACGCATTGGTGAACCAATTCAAAACCCGCTTCGCTCTGGCTGACCGTCTGCACCGGATAAGTGAATACACCGCCCACTTGATCGCTTTCCAAACCAATATTCAGGCCCAACCAGCCGTCGGTCAACTGGATCGAGCGAGCGTCACTCAAGCTTAGTTGCGACTGCATTTGACCCAGAACTTGGCCGTCGGCGCTGCTGTAAAAACGATCGTCCTGACCGTCAGGCAAACCAGCGAAGTTGAATTCGATCCCAAAGTGCAGGGCACGATCCTGAGGCAAACCTTCGATCAAGTAAGCGATCTCCAGTTCGTCGCTGCCCGCGTTCAGGGTCACTCCCTTGGTGATCGTCAATGGAATACCCCAAGCGTTTCCTTGACGGATCATTTGCACCTGGATGCGATCCGGATTGCGGCGGATCCTGGTTTCATAAGAACCGTCGGCAAAGTCACCTCGCTCCATCGCCTCGCCGCAAGCAATCGCGTTCAGCTGGACATCTTCGTCCCAGAAATGATCGATCAAGCTGTTTCGCAATCGGCTGTCGTAGTGCAGTTGCTTATCCAGATCTGCCTGCTTGAAGACGACTCGATCGTGAATGCTGGCCGTAGCCTGATCGCCTTGAGGCTGGCCCCGTCGGACTTTTGAGTGATACAGTTCCTCTCTTCGAGCGATACTGGCATTAAGGTTGTGGCCAATGTTTCGCAGATCCAGCTCGTAAATCTGACCACCCGAACTCCCCGAAATCCAAGCCACCAACTGCTCATTGGCCAATCGTGTTTCCGTGCGACGATCGAACAGATAGTCGGCGGTCGTCGCTTCCACCCATTTTTCTGCTCGACCCATAGCTCGTTCGAGCAGCGTTTCCGCGTTGATCAAATGCTGATAAATCGCGTTGCGAAGATGAGGCAGGTAGATTCCGCCAAAAGCCCCGTGCCAGTACGGGCAATTGCACTGCCCCTGGTAAAGATGGTCCTGAGCCGCATCGATCACCTGCTGGTTGACTCCGTTGTCTCTGGCTTGTTGCAGCAACCCACTGACGTACATCATGCGAGCGTACATGTGATTCGTTTCGGGGTACTTCACTTTGAAGTTTCGCCAGAACCCACCCGCCATGAAAGATTCGATCATCTTCCATTGCGGATGTTGGTCGATCGAGTGAACCAGATCATCATGCTCGGTCTGACGAATAACTGGCTGAGCCCACTCCGTCATCTCGCGATAGCTGGCATCGGGCAGGTAGATTTTGCCGCACGGCTCGGTTGTCTGAACCGCTTGTTGCAAGGTCGATGTTTGCAACCACTCGCGGTTGTCAGTCAGCGCCTGAAAGAAATTCTTGAGCCATCCGTCCTGATAAACGTGCCGTTGAGTATCAGGCCACGTACCGAATTTTTCGCCATCGTCACCGAACACCACCACACAGCCGGGGTTGCCCTGAGCCAGCTCTCGACAGTGTTCGATCGTCTGCTCAGGTTTCGCGAACGGAATCAGATAACGTAACTGCTCACTGCCGGGAAACACTTGAAGCGTGCGGCCTTCTTCTTCGACAATGAAGTAACCGTTCAGCTGCTCGTTTCTGAGACCTGCTCGACGGAAATGGTAATCATCGAGCACCGTGTACTGAATTCCGGCATCCGCGATCGAGGACGCCAGTCCGGATTCCCAAACACGTTCGGGCATCCACATGCCATGGACGCTTGAGCACACATGGTCCTGAAGCCATTTCGAAAACTGGCTGACCTGGCCGATGCGATCTCGCTGCGGGATCATCGCCAGAATCGGCTCATAGTACGCGCCGCCAATGATCTCGATGCGACCAGCTTCCACTAGGTTGGCGACCCGACCGAGGTATTCAGGATGATTCGCTTGCAGCCACTGCACCAACGGTCCACTCGTGTGCAGTGAAATCCGAAGATGCTCGAACGGCTCGAACACTTCGAGAAACGGAAGGTAGCTATCCTGATAAGCCGCCTCGAACACGTTGTCAAAATTCCCCACCGGTTGGTGGTTGTGCAGAACAAGGCAAAGCTGGATGGTCGGTTGTCTCATGGCGCTAGTCTGGAAATCGCGATCAGAAATATATGATACGGAACCGTTGTTGTAACGTATTACGGCCTGCGAATCACGCACCATCCATGCATTCCGACCAAGTCAGATGCAGCAGCCAGGCTACCCAGGCCGAACAACTCGCAAGGCTTGCGCATCGCCAACAAGCTAACCCAATGGGGCAATGTTCAACGTCGCAATCGCTTTGCAGCATCTTCTGGACTGACTGGATTGATCCAGATATCGGTTCCCCACTCAAGTCCAGCGGGAAGAGTCAAACGAGGCATGATCTCGACATACCAATGATCGTTGTCAGTCGCGCCAAAGGGAGCCGCCTGTAGCATCAAGTTGTAAGCCGGGCGGTCTAATGATCTGTCAAGCCGACGTAGTAGCTTGCGAGTCAGCAACGCGAGCGCGTCTCGCATTTCGCGATCAATGGAAGCAAAATCGTGAAACGAGTGTTTTGGGATAACCCACATCTGATAGGCCACGCGACTGGCGAACGGACAAACAACGCAAAAGTCTTCGGTTTCAGTAACGATCCGCGTCCGCTGCTGTTGCTCCCATTCCAACACCGACTGCATCAGAGTCTTACCGTGTTCTTCAACGTATCGCTGATTGCGACACAACCGGTCTTTCATCAGCTGCGACAGCACTGGCGAACCGATCAGCTGCAGATGAGCGTGCGACAAGGAGGCTCCGGCCGCCGATCGACAATTCATGAACAACATGGCATGTTCGATGCCATTTTTTTCTTTCATGACTGAAAATCGTGTCTGAATGGCTGCCCATGAAATCATTGCTTCGGATTTCTCCAAGTCGCCGAAGCTACTCACGTGACGTGGCGTCGGGATGATCAGTTCCTGAACGCCGGGTCGTCGACTCTGATCGTACGGGCCAAAATCCTGAATAAAATCCGACAGCACCTTCGTATCAAAAGGATCCATCGGTGCATCGGACGGAAACGAGGGGAACTTGTTGGGCACCACCCGAGTCGACCAATCGATATCCGATCCAGCGGCCTCAACCCTTTGCCCCTGATGGTCCCAGACTTCCAACTGAGTGGGCGTTTCGCTTTCCCGGCCTTTGCAGAACGGGCAAACGATATCTGACGACAGAGTCTCTTTCAATGGAACGAATTCCATTGGTCGTGCTAAGCGATTCGAGGCAATCGCGACCCAACGGGCAGAAATCGGGTCGAATCGAAAATCAGGCATAGACAGAAACGGGTTGAAGTTTGGCTGCTTGAAAGGGCCATCCTACCCCCATAAGTGGTATCGCACAAACAAGTTTTTCCCTGCAACGAGGTTGCCCATCACGCTTTGGAAAACTCGACGACCACAAATCGGCTTCAACGCGCGAAGATCGTTCCCTTGTTATGCCTGATGGGCCTGACGCGTTCGAGTAATAATTCTCTGATAAAGGTCGACGTACTGCCTTGCACTGGCGGTCCACGACCAATCGCGCCGCATCCCGGTTTGGACCAACTGCTGCCAAACATCGCCTCGGGTGTGATACATGTCGATCGCACGACTGAGGGTGGACTCAAGTGCCGCAGGTGTAAAATCCGTAAAGCTGAATCCGTTTGCCGTTCGATTTTCGATCGCGGCGGGAGTCGCATCGACCACGGTATCGGCTAACCCGCCGGTTTGACGGACGACCGGAATTGTACCGTAAGCCATACTGTACATCTGGTTCAAACCGCATGGCTCGTACTGACTGGGCATCACAAACATATCGGCACCGGCTTCGATCCGATGAGCCTGCTGGTTGCTGAAACCAAGATTCAGTCCGAACTTGTCCGGGTACGAACGATGCAGGCTTTCCAGCACGCGATGGTATTCCGCGTCCCCGGTTCCGAGCACAATCCACTGCACATCCAATGACGCCAGCCATTTTCTCATCACGGGCAGGATCAGCGACCAACCTTTCTGCGCCGCCAGTCGACCGACGATTCCGATCAAAGGAGTACGCTCATTTTCATACAACTTGAACTGTCGCTGGAGATCTGTTTTGCAGTTTCGCTTTCCTTCAATGACCGTATCAGCAGAGAAGTTGAACGGCAGATGCGAATCCGTTTCCGGATTCCATTCGACAACATCGATCCCGTTCAGAATTCCCGACAGATCGTTGCGTCGTTCCAGAAGCAAGCCGTCCAAGCCGCAACCTTGTTCGATACCTTGAATTTCGGTCGCGTAAGTCGGACTAACCGTGTTGATTGCGTCCGAAAAAACCAGACCGGACTTAAGTAGGTTCAGATTCCCGTAGCTTTCCATGTATTGCCAGTTGTAGTACTTCCAATCAATTCCCGTCAGTTCCAAATCCTCGTACCAGAAGCTTCCCTGATACGCGAGGTTGTGAATCGTGATCAGCGACGAGATATTTTCGTACAGCGGATTGTCGCCGTATTCGACTTTCAACAGGGTGGGAATCAAGCCGGTCTGCCAATCGTTGGCATGAATCAGATCAGGTTTCCATTCCAATAAGCGAATCGACTCAAGCACCGCCCGGCAGAAAAATGTGAAGCGTTCGCAGTTGTCCTTGAATTCTCCATTCTGATCGCCATAAAGTCCCGGTCGATCAAAGTAATCAGCCTGTTCGACCAGATAGACGGTCACGTTGCTGCCCGGCAGATGAGTCTTAGCAAGTGTTCCAGCGACAATCCGATCGGCGATCGGAATTTGCAAGTTGATCCCGGTTGGCTCGATGACCACGCCCTTGTCGTAGCAACCACGGTGCGAAGGCGTGAAAACGATCACTTCGTGACCCAGTGGCCCCAGCGTGACCGGCAGCGCTCCGCAGACATCTGCCAGCCCGCCGGTTTTCGAAAAAGGAACGACCTCGCTGCTGGCTAACAGAATTTTCATGTATTTTCCGATCTGGATTTACTCAAAGTCACACTTCAACTTCTGAGTATAACATTGCGTAGAGAAAACAAGCCTGTTTTGCTAAGATAAGCCGATCTTCGATGGAAAAGGAATTATGCTCCTGCCTGCTACTATCATCGCTTGCGTACGCTCATTCGCCAGGAAAGCACTCGCGATGGCGGCTTTTGTCGCCGTGTGCGTTTTTGCAACGTCTTCGGTAAACTCCTCGGCTAGCGCGGACGAGCCGGAAATTGTGTTGCGACTGCCGATGACAACGGCTGGTCCAAACTCGCTGGACCCTGTTCGAGGTTCCTCCGTTTATGACAACCAAGCCTGCAGCTACATTTACGAATCGCTGCTGGAATACGAGTACCTGCACCGACCGTTCAAGCTGAAGCCTTGTTTGCTGGAGGAGCTGCCGACAGCATCGGAGGACGGCAAGCGCTTCCGTTTCAAATTGAAGAAGGGTGTGTTCTTCCATGACGATCCCTGCTTTCCCGGAGGCAAGGGTCGTGAACTGGTCGCCGACGACTTTTTCTATTCGCTCAAACGGATGGCCGACAACAAAAACCAACCCAAAGGCTGGTGGCTGTTGAAAGATACAATCGTCGGGTTTGACGAATACAAGAAACAACAGAACGCAGCCGACTCGTTCGACTACGATTTACCCGTCGAAGGCATGGTCAAAATCAACGACCACGAGTTTGAAGTCTTGCTCAAAGAGCCCTTCTATCGATTCATTTATACGTTGGCGATGTTCCAAACGGCGGTCCAGCCACGGGAAGCGGTCGAGTTCTACGGTGATCGATTCTCACGTCACCCCGTTGGCACGGGGCCGTACCTGTTAAAGCGATGGAAATCGGGATCACGAATGACCTTCGTTCGCAATCCAAACTATCGATTGGAAACGTACCCGGCTGATCCGGGGCTGAACGCCGATGGAAGCGAGCCGTACGCAGGTTACCAGAACGACGTGCAGCTGGGACTTTATGAAGACGCCGGCAAACCGTTGCCGTTGGCGGACCGAGTGGAATTAACGATGTTCGTCGAGTCACAGCCGATGTGGCTGAAGTTTCTCAATCGTGAAATCGCTTACACGACCGTGCCCTCCACCACTTACGATCAGGCATTCATCAAACGCAACCGGAGGCTTCGTCAATCGTTCATCGATCAGGGCATCCGGTCGGCACCCGTGCCCTTGCTGGACATGATCTACAACGGCTTCAACATGGAGGATCCGGTCTACGGCGGCTATGACGCCAAGAAAAGATATCTGCGACAAGCAATTTCGTTGATGTACGACTATGACGAGATCAACGAAGCATTTTACGCGGGAGAAAATCTGATCTACGACGGGCCGATTCCCGCTGGCATGGACGGTCACCCGGAAAACCATCGGGCACCAAAAAATTACCGAGGCCCAAACTTGCAAAAAGCCAAGAAGCTGATGGAGAAAGCCGGTTACCCAAATGGCAAGGGCCTCCCGCCACTCCAGTATTACACCAGCCGGCAACCTCAGAGCGTTGCAATGGCCGAATTGAATCGCCGCAACTTGAAGAAGATCGGTGTCGACATGAAGATCGAGTCCGTCGATTTCTCGACCTTGTCCGAAATGCTCCGCTCAAAACGCGCGACGGCATTTGGGTTGGCATGGGGCAGTGACTATCCAGATCCCGAAAACAATTTGCAGTTGTTTTATGGGCCATACAAATCACCGATGTCAAACAATTTCAATTACGATCGCACCGAGTTTAACGAATTGTACGAACAGGTCCGCGTGCTGCCTCCCTCGGAAGAACGGACGAAGCTGTACATCAAAATGCGTGACATGATCATCGAGGATTGCCCGATGATTGGCTCGATGGCTCGCACGCGAAATTACTTGATCCATTCTCATCTGAAGAACTTCAAACCAGTCGAAGTATTTTCTAACTGGCCCAAGTACCTGAATGTCGAACAGCCCTAATTCCGTACCATTCGACTTTCCTGAATGAATCCGCATCCCACAGTTCGCATTCCGCATTGACACATGTTCGCATTCACCATCCGAAAAATTATCTACAACATCCCTATCTACCTTGCCGTTGTGCTGCTGATGATGGCATTGCTGCGGATCCGCGATCCGGTCGCGGGGCAGATGGGCAAGAACGCCACGGCTGCGGACTTCGCTGCCAAACGAGTCGAACTGGGTTTGAACGAGCCACTATTAAGCCAGTATGTCTCTTTGCTAGGGTCTATTTTCACGTTTGATTTCAGCCGTGAGATCTGGCTGGAACCTGGCGTCTCCGTCGGCGAGAAGCTGGCCGAATCCGTTCCCGTTTCGCTCGCCCTGACCCTGCCCGCATTGTGCCTGACCACCGTGCTTTCGATCGTGATCGCGATGGTATCGGCATTCAACCGAGGCCGGTGGCTCGATCGCACGTTGGTGTTCTTCGCGGTGCTGGGCATGAGCATCAGCTTTTTGGTTTATATCATTTTTGGGCAATACCTTGGTGCGTTCAAACTGCAACAACTGGTTGGACATCCTGTCTTTTCAATTCACGGCTACGAATCTGGGATCCAAAACTGGGCGTTCTACCTGTTGCTACCGGTCCTGATCAGCGTGACCGTGGCGATGGGCTATGACACTCGTTTTTACCGAGCCGTCATGGTAGAAGAAACAGAAGCCGACTACATCACGACTGCCCGAGCCAAAGGGGCCTCGCAAATGAAGATCATGTTCGTGCACATGTTACGCAACGCCATGATCCCGATCATCACCCGGATCATGATCACGCTACCGTTTCTGGTGACGGGCTCAATCTTGCTGGAGCAGTTTTTTGGCATTCCCGGCATGGGCTACACGCTGCTGACTGCCATCCAAAACGGTGATTTTCCTGTCGTCGAGGTCTTCACGGCTATCTTTGCTGGACTGTTCATTGTTTCGCTGATCGCCACCGACATCCTTTATGCCTTATTCGATCCACGGGTGCGATTGCAATGATTCAGCGATTTACTAGCTTCCTGCAAACTCGCGAAATGCGAAAACTGCGAAGCAACAAAGCCGCGATGATCGCTTTGGTTGCCATCGCGACGTACGTGCTGCTGGCGGTCGCCATCATGTGCGGCGCGATTACGCGCGACGCATGCGATACTGTTGTCGGTGCAAATAAACTGCCAGGCTTCTTCGCGAAAGGGTCACCCGAGCAGCGTTATGAGATTGCGACGGCCAAGATTTTGAAAATGACCCAAACCGCGCTAACACAAGACGACCCTGCGGAGGCGCTCAAAGAAATCAAGCTGGGACAAATCCGCATCTCGGACCAACCGGTCGAAAATATCCAAGCGATCGTGGACGCAGCGAATCGGATCAAAGATGAACTGAACAAGAGCGACGATTTGGATGCCGACCCGGCGATGCTACCGAAGTTGATCGAACTCGAGGCGACCGTTGCTCAACTTCACGCGCCAATGAATGGTTGGGATCGCACTCGGCACAATGCATCGCTGTTACTGGGAACGGACATTCAGGGTCGTTCGATTCTCTTGCGAGGCTTGTACTCGGTCAAAATCGCAATCCAGATCGGCTTGGTAACGGCAACGTTCTCGGTCATTCTAGGCGCGTTGCTTGGAGCCGCTGCTGGCTACTTTGGTGGCTGGGTGGATCATGTGGTCGTCTGGATTTACACGACGTTTTCTTCGATTCCGAACCTCGTGTTACTGGTCGTGATCGCGTATGCGTTTACCGGTTTCGATTTGGAAGAACGTCTGCTGGCGATCTTCGGGGTGCCGGCTGACTCCCCGTCGTCGCTGCGCGGGACGATCGGAAAGCTGTTCGGTGGCCTCGACGTGAAGAACTCGCTACTGCCAGTCTATCTTGCCTTCGGTGCCACATTTTGGATCGGAACCTGCCGAGTCATCCGAGGTGAAACGCTCAAGCTGAAAGAGATGGAGTACATCCACGCCGCTCGTACCGCCGGCTTCAGCAGTTTTCACATTTTGCTGCGTCACATCATTCCCAACACGGCTCACCTGATCCTGATTAACTTTTCGCTACTATTAATCGGAGCGATCAAGTCCGAAGTGATTCTCAGTTTCCTTGGCTTGGGCGTCAAAGGCCAACCGAGCTGGGGGATCATGATTCGCGACGCGGGCAACAACGGCGATGTCGTATCGGGCTTCTTCTGGGAGATAGGAACCGCCACCGTGCTGATGTTCGTGCTCGTTCTGGCGTTCAACATCCTGTCCGATGCGTTGCAGGATGCGTTCGACCCCAAACACGTTTAGGGGCTGGTATAATAAATTCACCCGACAAATGCCCACCAGCGCGAACAGGCCCATGATCGAAATCAAATATACTGGCGACGAACTCTGGTCAAGAATCGAGCGAGCCGTGGAAATTGTCAAAGAACGACTCAAGCGAGTCACCAATGCTCTGAACGAAGCGAACGTGCCGTACGCAATTATCGGAGGAAACGCGGTCCAACACTGGGTGGCTCAGGTGGACGAGTCCGTTGTTCGCAACACCCGCGACGTCGACATCATTCTGAATCGTTGTGACCTCGACAACGCAACGAAAGCCCTCGAGAAAGTCGGCTTTATTTACCGCCACGCCGCCCGTGTGACCATGTTCCTTGATGGTCCTGACGCCAAGGCTCGCGATGCGGTCCACGTGATCTTTGCCGGCGAAAAAGTGAGAGACGAATACCCGGAACCCGTTCCGAACATCGACCACTACGCGTTGATGGAGAATGCTCGAACATTGCCGTTTGATGAATTGGTCAAAATGAAACTGACCTCGTTTCGGCGAAAAGACCAAGTTCACCTACTGGACATGATCTCCATCAACATGCTTGACGAAAATTCACCCGCGAAATTCTCTCCCGAGCTCGGCAGGCGTCTACAGCAGTTGCTGGACGATCCTGACGGGTAACATTCACACTTGTCGACTCCACTGCCGGAACGGCAATCTGGTTCAAACCAACGAAACTTCATGGACGATCCCGCGCCAAACACAACCCCGATCCTTCAAGTCCGCAACCTGCAAACGTCGTTCAAGACCGATCGCGGGATGGTAACTGCCGTCGATGGCGTCTCGTTCGACCTGTTTTCAGGTGAAACACTGGGCGTGGTGGGCGAGAGCGGTTGCGGCAAAACCGTTACTAACAAATCGATCATCCGACTACTGCCCGAACATGTGACTCGCTACGGCGACAACAGTCGGATCATGTTCAAGGACCGGAATCTGCTGTCGCTTTCAGAATCTCAAATGCGAGGCGTTCGCGGCAACGAAATCGGAATGATCTTCCAAGAACCCATGACCGCACTCAACCCGGTCTTCACAATCGGATGGCAGATCGATGAAGCGCTCAAATACCACACAAAGTTGAACCGGGCAGAACGTCGACAAAAGTCCATCGAAATGCTGCGACTGGTCGAGATGCCCAACCCAGAAAAACGCATTGATGAATACCCGCATCAACTTTCAGGCGGCATGAGGCAGCGAGTCGTCATCGCCATCGCGTTGTCATGCAACCCTGAAGTCCTGATCGCCGATGAACCTACCACCGCTTTGGACGTGACGATTCAATCTCAGATTCTACGATTGATGGACAAGCTGAAAGAGGAAACCGGGACGGCAATCATCTTGATTACTCACGATCTGGGAGTCGTCGCCCAAGCGTGTGACCGAGTCATTGTGATGTACGCCGGGCAAATCGTCGAAATCGCTCCTGTCCGAGCGCTTTTTCACAACCCTCGTCACCCCTACACACGAGCGTTGCTTGATTCGATGCCCAAACCGGGCGTTACCGAACACCAGCAACGGTTGCCGGCAATCGAGGGCACGGTTCCCAGCCTATTCAACTTGCCGCATGGATGTCGATTTTATGATCGCTGTCAACGTGCAAAACCTGACTGCCAAGATCGACTTCCCGAACTCGTTTCACTTGATACAGCAAACGATCAACCCGCTTCCGACGAAACCGTTCAACACGGCGTGCGTTGTTTCTATCCATTGGAGGCAGCCAAGTCATGAGCCAATCTGAATCTCATCACGCATCGAATCCACCCACGACAGACAAAGCGCTCGTCAAAGTTACGAATCTTGTCAAGCACTTCCCCAAACGGGGAGGAATTTTCAATCAAGTCATCGCCAAGGTTCATGCCGTCAATGATGTCAGCTTTGAAATCCGCAAAGGGGAAACGCTTGGAGTCGTCGGCGAGAGCGGATGCGGCAAATCCACTTTGGGCAAGGCAATCATCAGGCTGCACGACCCGACTTCTGGCAGTGTCATATTTGACGGCGTCGATATCACTCATCTCAGTCGCGCTCAACTGAGGCCGATCCGGCGGCAGATGCAAATGATTTTTCAGGATCCCAATTCGTCGCTCAACCCTCGCATGACGGTCGAAGCCGCGCTGCGTGAGGTAATTCGGCTTCACAAAATTGTCTCCGAAACCGAAATGCGATCTTACATCGACTCGTTGCTGACCAAAGTCGGACTGCGAATCGATGATCGCGGCAAGTATCCTCACGAATTTTCCGGAGGCCAAAAACAACGCGTCGGGATCGCTCGTGCGTTGGCGGTCAAACCACAATTCATTATCGCTGACGAACCCGTCTCTGCACTGGACGTGTCGATTCAGGCTCAGGTTTTGAATCTGCTGATGGATTTGAAAAATGAACTGCAGCTGACGTTGCTGTTCGTTTCCCACGACCTGAAAGTCATCGACCATTTCTGCGATCGCATGTTGGTGATGTACTTGGGCAATGTCGTTGAAGAAATGCCGTGTCAGGATATCCATGCGACCGCCAAGCATCCTTACACCAAGGCATTACTGGCCAGCAATCCAATCACCGACCCGGATCAACGAGGAGAACTGGTGGTGCTCGAAGGCGAAGTCCCCAGCCCATACAGTCCGCCAGCAGGATGTCCGTTCGTCACCCGCTGTCCGATCGCCACCGACCGTTGCCAAACCGAAAATCCGCCGCTCGAAGATCACGGTGACGGCCACCGAGTCGCTTGCTGGGAAGTGTAAATTCTTTCATTGTCGACAGACAACTCCGACCCGCGTGCTGAACCTCAAACCCGCGGTGACAGGACTGCACTCGGGAGGGGGCCTTCTCCGCCCGCACTCCGTCAGTTGACCAAGCACCCGGATCCACCGGGTCGGACGGAGCCTCCTCTTCTCGTCAATGTAATACTAAAGGGAGAGGAAGGCTCCGCCCGCACCCACGCGGATTGATAACGCTCAAACAAATGATCGGGGCGGGCAGACCTCAAGCTTCCGATTCCGCACGCGAACACAGGGACGGGAAAACCCGTCCACACCCGTCAATGGACCAAGCTTCCTGAGCCCGCCGGGTCGGACAGAGCCTCCCCCTCCCCGCAATGCAATCACCACCGGGAGGGGAAGGCTCCGCCCGCGCCCCATCACTTGACGACGGACCCGCCGGGTCGGACGGAGTCTCCCCTCCCGTCAATGCAATAATAAAGGGAGGGGAAGGCTCCGCCCGCACCCCACGATCCACCGTCACGATGGCAACACGTTGTCAATTGAGCAATCGCGTCGTTCTGTTCGCATCAAGCTGCGATAAACCCGATCGGAGCATTGCCCTCCCATCGTTCGCTGGACTACGTCGCCGCTGCTAACGCCGCCATCACCTCTTCAACCGGCTCTTCCGACGATCGTAAATCCAACATCGGTCCCGCAAACTTCAGCGCGCGTTCGGCAACCTCTCGGTCGGCTTCTCTTGGCTCGAACACGACAACCAGTTTCGCGATCGATTCTAGGTCACTTAGCTGATCGACATCTGAAGCTTGCATGAACGTCCAACCTGCTAACCCCCCTCGCTGAGCCAAGGAATCCAGAAACTCAAGCGGTGCATTCACCCAAACGGCCACGCTGGATCGCTGATTCAGAATGTCCAGCAACTGAGCAATGGTCCTGCCTGAATTCCAATGCGCCATGTCTCCCGCGATCTCCAGGCACGGCTCGAGCACAAATCGACGGAAGGACATCCGCGGATGAGGAACGGTCAGCGTTTCGGTGACGATTTGTCGATCACCGTAAAGCAATAAATCGAGATCAATCTTTCGTGATCCCCAACGAACCCGACGCTCGCGGCCAAGCTCCGTTTCAATGTCAACCAAACGCTTGTGCAACGATTGAGCGGACAACTCGCTGGCCAATCGAATGGATGCGTTCAAGTATGGTGGCTGGCCCCCCGGCCCTCCGACAGGCTCGGTTCGCAACGGTTCTCCGACGGCAATCACCTCGATGCCGTCCGTCGCGCGTAGTAACGTTACCGCCGACCGAAAACTAGCCTCAGGATCCCCTTCATTGGCTCCGAATGCGATCAAACAGTCGACCATCAAGTGCTCACTTGTGCTTTGTGACAATGAGAAGTTCGGGCTGGGAAAAAACGCAATCCATTGAAGGCTATCCAAGCGCATAAAAAATCGATGGTAGGCTTCCTGCCTGAACCATCGAATCGTTGGGCTCGAAAGCCCGAAAAAAGGGTGTGGATCCGTCCCACGGCAAAAGCCGCCGACATCGATCCCTCAGTCGCCGCCACCCAAGTCGTACGAATCGGCCTCGAACCGATCCAGTATGTTCTCAAGTCCGCATTTCGCGCCCGACTTGCAACAGTTAACCACGAAGCAATCGAAAAGGACTTGAATCATGCAATGCAAACGCTCGAACAAACGACGGAAGCGACGCAACAAGAAAACAATCAAAGATAGGTTCAGACACCTGACGTTTCGAACCGTTCAACCAGATTCCCGCCGTCGCGGCATTCGGCCCACGTACGAGAATTGAATTTGACTCGGATGGAAAGCAGTAAATATTAAAAATCTGAAGCTATTAAAACCCGAAGCGTTGGGCACACTTGCGGCTCGCGCCGGACTTGCTCAACCTGATCAACGCTTCGCGATTGCGATCTTGTTCGTCTACTTTTGTTCGACTATTCGACGGAGCGTATTTTGCGGATGCGAAGTCGGTTGTCAAGCAACAAAGCAACTATTTTTTGAAACGATAGCACTGCGTAAAATCTCAAACAAAATTTGACCGTCGACGACGACCGATCGTTTCTCTTTCATCAACGCGTCCGACGATTATCTTTGAAATAATCTGTTGGGCAGTCGACTCGCCTTCACGTCGTAAAGCCAGTACCGAAAACTGACTTCGCGTTCTGCTGTTCAGCTGTCAAGAAAAAAAGTAAAACTACACATCAATTTGGCAGCCTGTTCAATGATGCAAATCCAGAGCGAACCACCTCCATGTCTGCAAAAGAAAATTCGATCGACGGCTTGACCAATCTGAAAATCGTTCAATACCCGCATCCCACCTTGCGGCATAAATCAAAACCGATTACCCGCGTCGATGCTCAACTCAAGCACATTATCTCTGAAATGTTTGACTTGATGTACGAAGCGAAAGGGATTGGTCTGGCTGCCAATCAAGTTGATCTGCCGCTACAGATGTTCATCGTTAATGTCGCTGGCAAACGAGACGAAGGTGAGGAGCTCGTTTTTATCAACCCCGTCGTTTCGTCGCCCAAGGGCACCGACGAAGCAGAGGAAGGTTGCCTGAGCATTCCATCGGTGGGAGCGAATGTCGTGCGACCGGAACAGGTTCACGTTTCCGCATACGATCTGTCCGGAAACGAAATTGACGAAACTGTCGAGGGCATGCTGGCCAAGGTCATCCAGCACGAACACGATCATTTGCACGGCGTCTTGTTTATTGATCGTGTTCATGAAAGCAGTCGGCACCAATTGGAAATGGAACTTGCTGATTTTCAGCTGCAATACGATCAAATGCGCTCGACCGGCGAGATCCCTGATGACGCCGCGATCAACAGGCGACTGGCTGCGATCGAAGCAAGATACTGCGCGTAGCGTCGACGGTTGCGAGTTGTTCAACTGAGCCGACAGCAGACCGTCAACCATCGACACTTTGAAACAGGCGCCGCAAAAAAATGGAGCCGAAAGTTCAAAGGCCATCCTCTGTTTTCGCCATTCACTTCTGTCCAAAAATACCAACAACGAAATCGACATGCGATTGATTCTTTTCGGCACCGGCCCGTTTGCCGTTCCAGCATTCAAGTCACTGATCGATGACGCAACGCACGACATCGCGGCGCTGGTCACTCGGCCAATCAACGATGCAGGCAAACGTCGCAAGACCGCTGAAAATCCGACTCGCGATCTGGGTATCGCCGAAGGTTTGACGGTGCTCGATCCAGTCGATGCGAATGAGCCATCGTTTGTGACCAAGCTTGCAGAGTTCGGAGCAGACCTATTGGTCGTTTGCGACTTCGGGCAGATTCTTTCCAATGAATGTCTGGAGGCCGCAAAACTGGGCGGCATCAATCTGCATGGCTCCCTGCTGCCCAGATACCGTGGCGCAGCGCCAATCAACTGGGCGATCTACCATGGGGACAAAACAACCGGGGTGACGATCATTCACATGACGCCGCGACTGGATGGAGGCCCAATTTTGATCACGGCAGAAACAAAAATTGGAACCGCTGAAACGGCAGAAGAAATCGAGCCGCGTCTGGCTGAGCTGGGCGTTCAACCGGTTCACGACGCCATCGCAATGCTCGAAAAATGGGATGGCGAATCAATGATTGGACAACCTCAGGATCAAGCCCTGGCCACGAAGGCTCCACGTTTGAAAAAAGCCCAAGGTTTGATCAACTGGTCCCAGCCGGCCACTCAGATCATCAATCACGTTCGAGCGTTTCGGCCATGGCCGGGAACATTTACCCATTGGGTCAACGCAGGCAAGCAGCCGCTTCGCTTGATCATCCACTCCGCCGCCGTGGCGGAAGACCTTACCGATGCCGTCACAAAACCGGGACACGTGATCGCATGCGACCGCGACTGCCTGATCATTCAAACCGGCGCCGGAGCCCTTTCCATCGAACAACTTCAACCGGCGGGTAAAAAGAAGATGCCTGTCACCGACTTTCTGAGAGGTCGACAGCCTGCGGTCGGCGATAAATTTGAATAGCTCATTCATACGCGATGGCTATTTTTTGGGAGCCGTCGACGCTTGCCTCGAAAATGGCAGATCAGAAATCGCCAAAAACGCGAGTGAAATCAATTTCTGCGAAAGTCGGACTTCGTCATCCATCCGCGTTGAGTTGGACTGGCGGGAAAAGAACTAGGTTCAGACCCGCGTTTGCTTGGCTTTCTGGTTCGATTTCAAACATTCCGAAGAAACCGAGCCAATTTCGGCTCGCCAGTGAAAAACGATACACGGTAAACTGTTGGCAGAAGATTTTCTCAATTATTACTCGCGGCCTGATCGCGACCACGCACTCATGTCTGCCGAAATCGCCACCCAAACTCATAAACTGTACATCGAAACGGTCGGTTGCCAGATGAACATGCTGGACAGCGAAATGGTCGTCGCCAGTTTGCGGCAGCGAGGCTATGAACTGACCGACAGCATCGCCGAAGCCGACACACTGCTGTTCAACACTTGCAGCGTGCGTGAGCAGGCCGAAAACAAAACCTACAGTGCGCTGGGGCGTTTGCGAAAAGCCAAGCTGGAAATGCCCGAAAAGATCATCGGCGTGATGGGCTGCATGGCGCAAAAAGATCAACAGCTGATCTTCAAACGGGCTCCGTACGTGGACGTCATCGCCGGGCCGGGTCAACTGAAAGAGATTCCTGACTTGATCGCCAGGGCTCGCAGCGAAGGTGGCAAACACGTGGCCGTTGGACTGGGTCGCAAAGACGGAAAAGTCGCCGACATCAAACGCTCCCACGAAACGTTTGATCCACTGCGTGATCCCACCATGCGACCAACTCCTTTTCAAGCCTTCCTGCGAATTCAAATTGGCTGCGATAAATTTTGCACGTACTGCATCGTCCCGATGACTCGTGGGCCCGAACAAGGCAGAGATCCGCAGACGGTTTATGACGAAGCGTTGATTCTTGCCGATCAGGGCTGTAAGGAAATCACGCTGCTGGGTCAAACCGTCAACAGTTACAAGCACATCGCCGCCGACGGTACAACAACGCGATTGGCCGATTTGCTGGTAAAGTTGCACGACATCGATGGGATCGAGCGAATCAAGTTTGTGACCAGCTATCCCAAGGACATGACTTACGACTTGCTGAAAACGATTCGCGACTTGGAAAAAGTTTCACCTTACCTGCACGTACCGCTGCAAAGCGGAAGTGATGCGGTGCTCAAACGAATGAAGCGAGGCTACACCGTCGACGACTATCGGGACATGATGGCTCGCATTCACGAAACTCTGGGTGATGCGGCCGCGGTCTCCAGCGATTTCATCGTCGGCTTTTGCGGCGAAACAGAAGAAGAATTTCAAGAGACGGTGAAACTGGTCGAAGAGTGCCGATTTAAGAACAGTTTCATTTTCAAGTACAGCGAACGTCCCGGCACCAAGGCGTCGGACCATCTCCCGGACGACATTCCGTTCGAGGTCAAAAAACGTCGGAACAACGAATTGTTAACGGTACAGAATCGCATCAGCGAAGAGGACAATCAAAAATTTCTCAGCCAGACTGTGCAAGTGTTGGTCGAGGGGCCCAGTAAACGAGTCGACGCGGACATCAATGGCGGCGGCCCTGATCCGGAAACGGGATTGATGCAACTGACCGGGCGAACTCATTGCGACCGCATCGTCGTGTTTGAGGGGACCGAAAGGCTGATTGGCAAAACGATTCCGGTTGGCATCTACGAAATCTCAGCCTTCACGCTCATCGGCACCGTCATTACCGACCACGCTGTTTCTGCTCCGTTGGTCAGCCTGAGCGGCTCAGGCCGTACCTTGTGACCGCTTTCAACGAGGCGTGGCAAGCCCGGTTTTCGCGTGCATTGGTGTCAGCTGGAGGGAAAAATTTTCAAAAACTTTTGCCTGACCTGCCTGATGACCAACCTTGCAGGCAAATAACGGGCCTTCATTTCCCGTTGCTCCGAAGTTCGTTGCCAGACATCGTTTTGGCGAAACACCGGGGACTTTAAGGGTTAAACTAAGTTATCGCCTGCTGAATCCATCAGCCTTTGCCTCGCCGCAGTTGGTTGGAAGGCTTCGGATTAACCTTTAACGATTTTGGAGACAAAAATGAAGAAAGCTATTTTGGCCTTTGGCCTCGTGGTAATGACCGCCTTTAGCGTGACGGCACAAGAAACCGCCAAAGTGAAGATGATGGTCGAAGACGCAGTTGGAGCGCCTGCTGCCGCTGTCGAAGCTGCCACCACAACCGAAATTGCAACACCTGCACCGGTTGCCGAGCCAATGATCATGGAAGGCACCGTTCTTGACGGTCAAGTGATCGACAGCAGCCAAGACATGACTTATACCGCTGCCCCTGCAATGGCTGCTCCAGTCGCTGATTGCGGATGTGGTGCTCCCGCTCCTGTGGTTGCTGCTCCCGTTGCTGACTGCGGTTGCGCTGCCGAGCCAGCACCTGCTCCATGTTGCGAACCAGAGCCTTGCTGCTGCGAAGCACCTGAGCCCGAGCCTTGCTGCGAACCAGCTCCATGCTGCAAGCGTGAGCGTAAAAAAGTTGTTCGTACTTGGTTGGCCAGCCGTCGTGACCGCCGCAACTGCTGTTGCGACTAAGCAAATCTGATCGACGATTTATTCGTCGTGATATGTTGACAAATAAGAACGCCGCCTGATTCAATCAGGCGGCGTTTTTTTGCGCTGATCCGACCTTCGGAACAGTTGGTGATAGTGTATGACTGCTGAGTCCGCAAATTCGGCAGGCTTTTAAATGATTGGCCGCCATTTATAGTTCCGACGGTCCTAAGTTCGCGAGCGTGACGCCTCCGGGCGAGGAATGTTTCACTCACGTCGACGACGGCAAGAAATCAACGAAACATATCTGCAAGGATGGCGATAGTTTGATCCCATGTGGCAGCGGCGGACTCAAAGTTCGCGTCCATCACTTTTAACGACGTGGGTGCATTGGTTCGGCTGCTGACGGTAACCTTTGGGTTTAATGGAAACTGAGCACTCGCTCCTTTCGCCAACCGTGATTCGATATCTGCTTGCAACAATCGGTCGATCACGGCCTTGGCTCGCTGAGGATTTGGGCCGTTCGCAATCAGGGAAATTGTATTCGGGATCAGCAGCGCGCCCGACTGGTTGTCGCCTTGGTCGGGATAGACGATTGACACCGGACTACCTTTGTCAATTTCGAGCATCGCATCATCGGTGTCGGTCAAGCCGAACGCCAACTCACCGCGCCCGACCTTGATCGCCACCTGACGGTTGCCTCCTTCAATCACCGCGTTCGATTTAATCTGACGATACCAACGCTTCGCCGCGTCGACACCCAATCGATCGAACATGACAGCGGCATGAGTCGCCGAAGTTCCGAAGAGTGGCTTGGCCATCCCACATTTCCTGGACCATTTTGGATTGGCCAAGTCAAAGAACGAACGGGGCCGCTCATCGTGGTTGGCTATCAAATCTGTGTTGACGATAAACACTCTCGCTCTTGCGGCGAAGCCTGTCCACGAACCGTCCTCCGCCCGGTAGTTTGCGGGAATTTCAGCGGCTGCCTCCGAACTCCACGGCTCCAGCAGTCCCATCCGCTGCAACCGGACTGTGTGCAGAACTTCGTTATTCCAGAAAATGTCGGCTCGAGGGCGTTTGCGTTGTTGAATCAATTCCGTCACTAGGCCAACTGTCTTGTTCGATTCAACATCGAACTTGGATCGGATGGTAACATTCAGTTCCGATTCAAGCTCTTCCAAAATCGGCCGCGAAAACTCCTTGTCCAGTACTGTGTAGATAACGACTTCGTTGTCGGCGGAGCCCAGACAGCCTGCGAAAACAACCGTGCACAAGCAAACTGCGAATTTGAAAACTGAAAAAGTCACTTGGCAAGCCTGAAGAAACGCATTGTTTGCATCTGAATCGGCATAGAAAATCGAGCTGCGACCGACACGATGCTCTGAAGTGATATCGAGGATAGAATACGGAACTGGTCAAAGCAACAATGCGATCAATTCAAATGAAAAACCACATCAATTTTGGAACACATCTTGATCCACCAATGGACACGAATGAGCACTTACACCAGCCTCGCGGATTCGTGTTGGCCCGCATCGGTTCGCGGGTGTCTGATTCTTCTCACAGTGCTGCTGCCATGCCTTTCCGTGACAGCTCAAGGCGTGCAGGTTGACGAAAAACGAGTCGCCGCAGCAGGCATCCTGAAACGTACAGGCCGACACGTGACCTTGTACACCGACGATCGAGATCGAAATGACCTTGCCGAACTGGTGACCGTCTTTGATCTGGCGGTCAATCAATGGTGCGATCATTTTCAGATCGACCACAGAACAGCCGCTCATTGGAAAGTGAATGCTTTTCTGATCGCCGACCAAACGAGATTCGAAAAAGCAGGTCTCATTCCAGACGACCTACCTGAGTTTCTGGCTGGCTACGCATTACGCAATGACATCTGGCTCTATCCCCAACGCGGCAACTATTACACTCGGCACCTGTTGCTGCATGAGGGAACGCATTTATTCATGAATCAGTTCTTGGGCGGTTTTGGTCCGCCATGGTATAGCGAAGGGATGGCCGAATGGTTGGGGCTTCATCGCTGGGATGCCGAAGCGGGCACGCTGCAACTTGGGTACCGAGTCAAAGATCGGCGCGAGGCGGACTACTGGGGGCGAGTCAAAATCGTGCGGAGCCAATTGGCCGCAGGAGCCGGCATGTCGCTTGATGACGTGTACTCGATCGAGTCAAGTGCGTTTCTGAACGTCCGGTTCTATGGATGGAGCTGGGCCGCATGTGAGTTTCTGTCGCACCACCCGCTGACGAAGACGAATTTCGATCGCTTGAAACGTCGCGTCGACGAACCGGCTCACACATTCCGTCGCAAAGTGGTGACCAAACTCAGCCGTGAGGAAAAACGGGATCTTAATCGTGATTGGAATCTATTCATTCACGAAATTGATTACGGGTTCGATATCGCACGTGGAACACTGATGGATGCTGAACGGATCCAAGAACCTCTCGCTTCTGCACCCGGCGCGAAGCGATTTCAAATCTCCGCAGATCGCAGCTGGCAAGCCACTGGCATTCAACTCCGCAAGGGCGACCAAGTGTCGATCATCGGCAGCGGTCGCTACCAAGTCAAAATGACCGACCGACCTTGGATTAGCGAATCCGGTGGCATCACTCTTCGATATTATCGCGGCAAACCGTTGGGAATGCTGATGGCAGCGGTTCTGCCAACCGACGAAAACGAATCCGACGTCAATCAATCGTTGATTTCCCCGGTCAGCATCGGGTATGACAAAATTGTCTCAGCCGAAATCACTGGCGAGTTATGCCTGCGAATCAACGAGTCTCCCGCCCATTTAAGCGATAATGCTGGCGGCTTGGAAGTTACAGTCGAGAAACTAAAATAGAACCTTCCCGGTCGCCCGCGTCCAACAGTCCTTCTACAAAATCAATCTCATGAATTTTCTGCAATCGCAAGATCCCGACGTCTACGCCGCCATCAATGACGAGGCCCAGCGCCAGCAAGAGGGGCTGGAACTGATCGCCAGCGAAAATTACACCAGTCCCGCTGTGATGGAAGCCGTCGGCAGCGTGCTGACCAACAAATACGCAGAAGGCTATCCGGGCCGTCGCTATTATGGCGGTTGTGAATTCGCGGACGTGGTCGAGGATCTGGCTCGTGATCGAGCCAAAGAGTTGTTTAGCGCCGACTATGCAAACGTACAACCCAGTTCGGGATCACAAGCGAACCAAGCCGTCTACCTGGCAACCGGGTTAGAGCCGGGCGACACCGTCATGGGTCTTGATCTGGCTCACGGAGGCCACCTGACTCATGGGATGCACTTGAATCTGTCGGGCAAGCTGTACAATTTTGTTCACTACGGTGTGACCAAAGATACGCACCTTCTGGATTTCGATCAGATCGCTGCTCAGGCTCGCGAACACAAACCAAAAGTCATCGTCGCGGGAGCCAGCGCCTACCCGCGTGAAATTCCTCACGGCAAGTTCCGAGAAATCGCGGATGAAGTTGGAGCCATCCTGTTTGTCGATATGGCTCATTACGCCGGTCTGGTAGCGGCGGGCGAGCACGATGATCCGGTCGCGGTCGCGGACTTCGTTTCGACAACGACTCACAAGACTTTGCGAGGTCCACGCGGCGGTCTGGTACTTTGCAAAAAGAAATGGGCCAAGAAAATCAACTCGGCCGTCTTCCCCGGAATGCAAGGCGGCCCGCTGATGCACGTCGTTGCAGGGAAGGCAGTTTGTTTTGGCGAAGCACTCAAGCCTGAATTCAAGGCCTACGCTCAGCAAGTGAAAGCCAATGCGAAAGTTCTGGGGGAAGCACTCTTAGGCCAAGGTTTTTCATTGGTCAGCGGCGGCACCGACAATCACTTGTGCTTGGTTGACGTGACATCGCTTGGCATTGGCGGGAAGATCGCTGAGGAAACGCTCGACAAGTGCGGCATCACACTCAATAAGAACATGATTCCGTATGACGAACGATCGCCGATGGATCCAAGCGGCATTCGAATCGGCACGCCCGCACTGACGACTCGCGGCATGGGAGTCGATCAGATGAAACAGGTCGCCGCTTGGATCCACAGTGCGTTGTCGCAGCATGATAACGAAGCTGCACTCGAGGGCATCCGCAAGGAAGTTGCCCAAATGTGCGAGAACTTCCCGGTTCCCGCCGCCGCGATGATGGTGTAAGTCGGGTTGAGCATGGTACAAGTCAGCAGAGCGCTGCGTGAGCCGGGGGCGCGGTGTGAGTCAGCAGAGCGCGGTGTAGCTCGAGAGGGCGCGGCTCCGTCCAAGCCGGATTCGATGCCCAGCCCAAGCCAGCGATCGGTACGGGCAGATCTCTACGCTCCCAAATATCGCAAGTCCGCGATAGCCAACAGCTGCTTCATCACCGCCCGCGTTGGCGTGACGTTTATCAACCGCCAATCCGCCGGTTACTGACCTGACTGTTGCTTCGAGAAATCGAACTGAGCCAACTCCCACTCATTGGATGCCCAGAAGACGGTTACCAGAACACTGAACAGGATCAGCATTGCCAGCACGGCGGGGTGAAGATTGTCGAAACGCCGTGCGGGCGGATCTTCAATCTGGCCGGTCATC
>CALFWL010000185.1 GCA_937928215.1 uncultured Pirellulaceae bacterium
TTTCGACGATGCTCGTTTTCGGTTGGACTTTGGCCCTGACACCACCGCTTGTTCAGGCCACAGACAAACCTAACGTCATTTTGATCATGACGGACGACCAAGGATGGGGATCGGTCGATTACACTCAGCGGCTTAGCCCCACCAATGGCCAAACCTTTGCCGGTCAACCCAAACTGAAAACGCCTCAATTGTCAGCGATGGCTGCGGCTGGGATGCAGTTCAACCGGTTTTATGCTGCGGCTCCCGTCTGTAGTCCAACCCGAGCCAGTTTTGTCACCGGTCGACATCACCGTCGCACTCGAGTCGATGACGCGAACAGCGGGCACCTGTTCAACCGCGAATTAACGATTGCGGAGATCGCAAAAACTCAGGGCTATACCACGGGGCACTTCGGCAAGTGGCACTTGGGGACATTAGACAAATCGGTCAATCCAAGGGACAGCAACCGCGGTGGTACTGACAGGGGGGGGTCAGCCCTGAATTACTCAGCACCATGGAATCATGGTTACGACACGACGTTCGCTACCGAGGCGAAAACGAACACGTTCGATCCGGCCAACACCAACCCGCCAACTCGCTACTGGACCGGTCACGAGCAGGCGTTCGATTTGACTGACCCGGCTCTCAGCGGAGACGATTCCCAAGTGATCATGAACCAAGTGCTTCCGTTCATTGATAACGCGGCCGGCAATAGCGACCCGTTCTTGGCGACGGTTTGGTTTCATACGCCTCATGAGCCGTATCTACCCAGCCGACGTGACTTTGAAACGCTCAATGAGTTCTACCCGGGCTACGACGATCCTAATAGCGCGAATTATCTCGCGACTGCTGAGGAACGGGGTTATTTTGCCTCTTTAACGGCGATGGATAGGGAGGTCGGTCGACTGCGTGCAGAACTTGCCAGCAAAGGCTTGCTAGATAACACGATCTTGGTGTTCACGTCCGATAACGGTACCGAAAACGATGCACCGGGCGAATCTAGCGGTGATGCGACGGGTGGTTTGCGAGCCAACAAACGTTCACTACACGAAGGCGGCGTCCGAGTGCCTGGCATTATCGAATGGGGAGACAGAATTCAAGCGGGCTCACAAACCGATGCGATCGCGGGAGTCACGGACTTATTGCCGACTCTGCTTGACGTTTGGGATGTGGACCTTCCCGACGATCGTCCACTGGACGGTGAAAGCTTAGCTCCGATCTTCTCGGATGGAACCGGAAACACGGATCGTACGGTGTCAAAGAAATTTCATTACCGGACTTCTCGCTCGATTGTTGCTGCCGACGGGCGGTTCAAGGCGATTTCAACCAACGACGGTAGCAGTTGGCAGCTTTACGATCTTGAAGCTGACCCCACCGAGTCCAACAACCTCGCGTCCTCGAATGTCGCGACATTGAACTCGCTAACCTCAGAGTGGAATGCTTGGCGAGCCGATGTGGATCAACAGCGTAGCACTCAAAGAGATTATGACGATAACATCGCCAGTGTCTCGGGGATCAGCATCAACACTAGCAACCCGGATAATCAAGGCCGCAACGGTAGTCAGATAATTGCCGCGAATTTTGAAGAGGGCATGGCCGAATCCAACACCCCGCAAGTGTTTGTCGAGCAACAGTATGCAACGCTTGATGAAGAACTAGCGGTCCATGCGGGGATCATCGCGGCAGGTACCGTGGTAGATAGTTTTCTGGTTCACTTCGACCCGGAAGGGGCTCTCATGAGGAATTTTTCGATCACCTTCGATAACGAAATTTTGGGTGTGATCGGGAGCGATGACGACTTGGATGCGAGTGATTTCCTGGCTTTCGCCAATCCTGATTTTGAGGAACTGCGAGGGATTGAAGCTTCGGACTCGTGGACGATCAACGGCAAGACAATTTCGTTTAGCTTGAGCGAACAAGCGGGGATCGGCTTGGACCAACTAAGGGTGATTACTTTGGCTTCCGGATTGAACGCGGCGATTGTTCCTGAGCCCGGCAGTGTCGCGTTGCTCAGTTTGATGGCTTCCATCGGCGGCTTGCGAAGACGAAGAAGGTAAATCCCCTTCAATCACAAAGCGGACAAAATCTGGCCACTGATTTGCACCGATCGACACGGATAAACCGCACGGACATCCGTGCAGATTCGTGAAAATCCGTGGCCAAAAGTCCTGTTCATTGATCCGCGGCAAGGCTCCACATGCTCGGTAGAGATTCGCCTTCTGGCGAAGATCGCTACGCTCGCCATCGCGTGAGCTCTTACATCACGAAGCATTTTATTGAACTCCGCACAGCACGAGGCGGGCAAAATCTAGCCACTGATTTGCACCGATCGACACGGATACGCCGCACGGACATCCGTGCGGATTCTTGAAAATCCGTGGCCAAAAGTCCTGCTCATTGACCCGCGGCAAGGCTCCACTCTCTGGCGAAGGTGGCTACGCTCACCAAAGCTTGAAAACCCTGCTTAGCACTGCAAACGATTCGTTACTCCTTCAGCGTCCCTCGACCTTCTGTGCCCACGTAGGGTATAGTTTAAGCAGTTGAGTGTTTAAGACTACTCTGTGTTTTCGAAGTCGAGGGCGGTGGGAAAATGGTGCGGACTCTGTTTTTTGCAATTTGTGTTGCTGCAATTTACTCACCTTGTGGGGGCGCTGAGCTAACTGGCGCTGAACTGCCAAACATTATCATTGTTTATGCCGACGATATGGGGCACGGGGATCTTGCTGCCCTGAACCCCGATTCCAAGGTGCCGACGCCCAATCTTGATCGGCTTGCCAAACAAGGGCTATTGTTGCGCGACGCTCATAGCTCGTCCGGCATTTGCACCCCCAGTCGCTATGCCCTGTTAACGGGGCGGTACCACTGGCGGAAGATGCACAGCATCGTCGGGTCTTGGGGCAACTCTGTTTTTGCTGCGGAGCGTTTAACTCTGCCCGAAATGCTTAAAACGCGGGGTTATCGCACTGCCTGCATCGGTAAATGGCATCTTGGTTTTGATTGGTCCAGTGTTCGCAAACCCGACGCGAAGCCCGTGCTCATCGGGAAAAAACAAAAGACATGGAGGGCCAACGCCTTCGACTGGTCGCAGCCTATTCCCAACGGGCCGCTTGACCACGGGTTCGATTATTACTTTGGTGACGATGTCCCCAATTTCCCGCCTTACGCTTGGATTGAAAACGACCGCGTCATCGAACCACCTACCGTTCGCTACAAGCCCGACCCGCAACCCGCCGAGGGTAGCCCCGAAGGCAGGCCAGGTCCGATGGTTGCCGGTTGGAAACAGGATGCTGTTATGCCGACGTTGACCGCGAAAACGGTAGAGTGGATTGGTCAACAGAAAGGGAAAGATGGACCATTTTTTCTTTACTGGTCGTGGACCTCTCCTCACGCTCCGATCGTGCCAACGGCCGGCTGGCGTGGCAAGACTGACGCCGGTGGCTATGGCGATTACCTTGCACAGAGTGACCACCACTTCGGAACCGTGATGCAAGCCATCGACGAGTGTGGATTTCACGACAATACGATTGTTGTGTTCTCGTCGGATAACGGACCCGAAAAATACGCTTACGACCGGGTTAAAAACCACGGGCATCGAAGCAGCGGTCAATTGCGCGGCGTCAAGCGCGACATCTGGGAGGGCGGCCACCGCGTTCCTTTCGTCGTGCGTTGGCCCGGCGTGGTGACTGCGGGCACGACTTCTGATGGGCTAATGAGCCAGACGGACCTGATGGCAACGCTTGCTCAAGTCGTCGGCTTCGAGCTATCGCAGGGCACCGCCGAGGATAGCTACAACCAACTTCCGCTGTGGAAGGGTGGCTCGAGTGCCAGAACCACGATGGTGCACAACACGAACCGATCTCACTACGCGATTCGTCAAGGTGATTACGTATTGATTGACGCTCCCAGTGGCGATGTTACGGGCGTTCCGAAATGGTTTTCCAAGCAAGAAGGCTTTTCCGACAACCCTGATCCGGGCGCACTTTATCAGCTCGGTTCGGATCTTGGTCAGCTGACGAATCTGTACGCGGAGCAACCGGAGCGAGTTGAAGCGATGCGCGACGCGTTGTCTCGCATCCGAAAGTCGGGAGAAGTGCGATAGGACTCATGAGCAAAGACTTGAGAATAAATAAACTACCGGTTTTGACGGATGGAACCAATGCTTGCTTTAGGTATGCTGGAGCTATTCGTTCACTTATGATTCCCGTGCGAATCTAGTCGCGAACAGTGGCATTTGCCGTGCCTCCAATGCGGGCAAACGATCGCCAGACCGTCGCTGTTCGCTATCGTCGCTTGTTACACTTTTTCTAATTTTTCTTTATTTCTGTTGGGTGCCATGCACGTATTTCCATTGACATTGTTTGCCGTTGTTCTTGTCGCAATCTCAAGCGAGTCGCTGGCCGAAATGCCAGAATCGGGCAACGACAAACCAAACATTCTGTTCGTCATGTCCGATGACCACACCAGCCAAGCCATCGGTGTGTACGGTGGACGTTTGGCGCATCTGAACCCGACACCCAGTCTTGACGCGATAGCTCGCGAAGGCGTGGTGATGGACAGTGCATTTTGTCAAAATGCAATTTGCTCTCCCAGCAGAGCCAACATCATGACGGGGCAAAGCAGTGCCGTGAATGGGTGCCCGGTGTTGGACAGCCCGTTGCCAAAGAGCCGACAGTATCTGGCGATCGAAATGGGGCGAGCCGGTTATCAAACTGCGGTCATTGGAAAATGGCATTTGCGAGCCCGCCCCGCCGCGTTTGACTACTACCGAGTTCTGCCGGGGCAGGGAGACTATTTCAATCCAAGGTTCTATGACTCAGAACAATCGGGGCAAGCCGACAAAACCAGCGGAGCCGATGAAGTCAGCAAATCATCGGGGCATGAAGACGATTCGCTCGCTGGAACGATTCGGATGAAGGGGCACTCGACCGATTGCATTACCGATTCAGCGCTCGATTGGTTAAGCGAGAAGCGAGACAAAGAGAAGCCGTTTTTTCTGAAACTGCACTACAAAGCTCCTCATGGACAATGGGATTATGCACCTCGCTACGAATCGTACCTTGCCGACGTGGCGATTCCAGAACCCGCGAACATGCGCGATCGCGGAAATCACGGCTCGATCGCTAATCGCGGTCACGGCGACGAGCTAGTGCCGTTCATCGGGACCTCGATTGGCCGACGCAATCCGCGCCGAAATCTTGTGAAACCGAGAAGTGGGTGGCGCCGGGAGCTTGATCAAACCAGAAGTGACGAAGAGATTATCGGGGATACGTATCAGGGCTACATGAAAGCTTACCTGCGATGCGTCAAGGGCGTCGACGACAACTTGCAACGGGTCGTGAAATATCTAAAGGCGGAAGGCCTCTACGACAACACCGTGATTATTTACACCGGTGATCAAGGTCTCTTTCTTGGCGAGCATGACTACATGGACAAACGCTGGCCATACGAAGAAGCCATGCGAATGCCCTTGATCATCCGGTACCCGAAATCGGTGAAGGTCGGGCGTTGCGATGCCATCGTCGAGAACATCGACTTCGCCCCGACGATGCTTGATTGGGCCGGCGTTCCAACACCGAGCTACATGCATGGCCACAGCTTCAGGAGCATTCTGGAAACAGGGCAGGAGCCGGCCGACTGGAAACAATATGCTTACTATCACTATTGGATGCATCTTGTACACCATGATAACCCAGCGTGTATCGCAGTCCGTTCAAAGCGGTTTAAGCTGATCCAGTACTACGGTACGCCGATAAAAGGACGGAAGCCGAACACGCCGCCGGGCTGGGAGCTTTATGACTTACAAAGTGACCCGACCGAAGACAACAACGTTTACGATGACCCAAAGTATGCAGATGTCATTGCCGAGCATAAGCAACAATTGAAACGTCTTCGGTCGGAGCTGGGCGAAGACGATCCCAAATTCCCCTTCAATCAAGTCATTGAGGATTTCTGGGATTATGACTCAGAAGATCGCACCCGCGCGATTGAGATTTCTCATGCGTTTGCTCAATCGCGAATGAACGGGGCAAAAAGCAAGCGCAAGGATAAGAATAAAAACAAAGGCAAAACCAAGAAGTGACTCTTTGCCTTCGCCCTCGCGTTCGATCTTTATCGGCCTAGGGCTCTGACCACGAATTTGATTCGTGAAAAATATTGAGTATCAGAAACCAAGATCGAAAAACGGAGCACTGAGCCCATGTGTAGCACTCGCGAAACAACAACCTGCGGATTTGCAAGACGATTAAGTGGTGAAAGACGTGGGTTTCGAGCACTCAAATCCGGCAAGTATCTCTTGGCGAGTGCTAGGCGCCTTATACGCGTGGTTTGTTTTGTAATTCCAATGCTGTGCAGCGCGGTCACACTGGGCCAAACCTGGTCGATTGATACGCAACAGGATTGGCAGCAGGCGAAAGCCGAGTCGGAGCACATTGAGCTTACCGAGATTGGTTTGGCCGATTCGACGCAGGCCGTTTCCTCGTACGCGAGTTCGGTGAAGACGTTTGCCACGAAAACGAAAGCCAACGCCATTACGTTTAAGCAAACGACGGCTTGGGACAATTGGCAGCCCATCAAAAGAGTGCGACCACGCAAGATGCGTGACGCGCCCGTTTTCATTCCAGTCAAACAAGGTGAATACTGGCTGTTGGCTCGCCATGCTGATTACAACGACAAACTGGATGGCGGTTACCATGCTTGGCATAGCAGTGACATGAAGACCTGGGAGCATCGCGGCGCAGTGAGTGGTTTGCGCGAAAGATGGATGACGACCGCCGAGTATGTCGATGGAACCTTCTACCTGTACTACGACCATCCCAACGACGAAGATCCTCACCTGATTCTCGATAAGGATCTCGGTGACGGGAAGGTTGGCGAAGATAAGGGGATGGTCTTTGCGGACCCCTCACACGGCAGTGACTGCGCTATCTTCAGAGATGAGGACGGGAGTTTTCACTTGATTTACGAGAACTGGGACCCAATCAATGCAAGCTCTCACGCTTGGGATTCACCGCTGGCCGGCCACGCCGTCAGCCGAGACGGTATTCACGACTTCAAGACGCTTGCTCCCGTCATCGATCATCGCACCAAGCCTACTGGAAAAATGGGGAAGTACGTCCACGGAACGACAAAAAGAACCTACGAATACGAAATCCACAAACCTGAACAGCCGGCCTATGGCGACTGGACAGCGGTGAAGGTAGGCGGCCAGTATTATCTTTTTTGTGACTATGACCCCGTGGGTGGTAAAATCCATATTGGGCGGTTCACCAGCGACAGCTTGGATAAGCAGTTTGAATTTGTGGGTGAACTTGGGGACGGACATCCCGACCCGACTGTGGGTTTTGCCGAGGATAAGTTTTACCTTATTCAACAACGATCCAACAACGACTTTGTCAGCCCCGGTCCGTGGGTTGGTGGGGTAACGGCACGCGTGGGCGTGGACACCAACGGCGATGGTGCCATCAATCAATGGACCCAGTGGCAGGCCGTCAGTGAGTCCTATACGCAAAAGCCTGGCTTCGTGCGTGTCGTGGAAACTCGCCCGGCAAGCTTGGACCTGGCTTCGCTTCCGGCCGGTTTCGGATTCAGCTTCGAATACAAAACTTCCGAGGTTGCCGACACCGAAGTTACCGTACAGATGGACTCTGTCGAGATCACGTTCGCCAGCGAGAAGCAGGAGTAAGCGTTTTCCAACAAGCGAGCGAACTGGTTCATGTCCGTCTCGCCCCAAGCGTTGCCTGGGGCGGACTTCAGGAAGATCTACTCGTTTTTCGATGCGGACTCGCTTTTTTGTTTCGTCGGCAATTCCTGTTTCCAAACAGAGCGGATTGCGGAGAGCGGAACCGCGTGTTTTACCAATAGAATTGTGTCACCGAATGCGTCGTCGAGCGAGTATGGGTCGTCCAGCGAGTCAGACGACGCGGGATCACCTTCGTCAGGCGAATCGGAAAGCGGCGGCAGATCACTGAAACCTGCTGCCAGATCGGGGCCGGTCCCAAACTGAATGGTAGAGACTAAACCGATCAGTTCATGGCGATCGTTGTAGATTCCGCAACCGCTGCCACCGGGTGCGTAGTCGGCTGAGATCTCCATCCAAACATCTTCCCCTATTCGCGGATGTCGCATCACGTATCCGCGATCGTAGGTGTAGAAACGGTTCTCCGAATGGTGAATCATCACGATGTCGTCTCCCATTGCGGGGTGACGGGAAGCAATCTTGGCGGGCGTAAAGTCGTTTCCTTCCAGTCGGATCAGTGCGATATCGCGCAACTTACTTCCGGCCAGAAACTCGATCACACGGTGACACTTTCCATCCGAGGTCATTGCGACCAACTTGCTTTTTTTCATCATCTCGGCAATATGAAAGTTGGTCACGGCAAGTCCATCAACGCTGACCACGACAGCACCACCGCTGAAGAAATCGTCGTTACCGCCAGCGATGATCGCCGTTGATTTAATCAAGTCCTCCAGACTGGACTTCTCAGGCGATCGTTCGATACTGGCCAATGGCAACTCGCAGGAGGCAGGAAGCTTGTCAGGAGAAGGTGACGGCCACTTCAGGGAAGGATCGTCAACGAACTCGAAGTAGCGATGATACAGCGCGCCGTAAATGGCTCCGTCATCAATTGGTTCGTTGACTCCGCGAAATGGAACGTAACCTTGGCCGGGGTCATCCGGATCGGGGAGGAAGTTAAAGTAATCGTCACCCATGAAGTGTTTGATCGCGTCGTGTCGATGGCCAAACTCAGCCTCTGATAGCGATTTGTCCTTATCTTGATCAAGGCGATCAAAAATCTTTTTGGTGGGCAGTTGAGGATCCTCGAGGCGCTTCTTCAAATAGGAATCAAATTCATCAACTTTCACCACACCGTCCTGATTCGTGTCAGCGGGCTTGAACCCGATATTCTGGTCGTCAGCCAATCCTGATTCCAATATTCCTGCGCAGCACGCAAAAAATACTGCAGCACCCAGCTGAAATTTCAGGAATCGAGTCGATAGATTTGTTGCCATTTCTGTTCCGGGGTAAGATTTCAGTAGCAGCGGATCGGAAACCGCCCACGTGACCAGCGACTTCCGTCGGCCAAAACCTTCAAGTTTTTTCTGAATCGTTTGCAATCACCATGAAATTTGAAAATAGAGCCGCGCCCGCACCCGATGTCGAAAGCATTTTCGCCGCAGCAACCGAGTTGCCGGACAATGAGGTCGGTACCTTTCTAGACGATGCGTGCGAGGGCAATGTGGAACTCAAGCGTCGTGTTTCGTCTCTTTTGTCTGCTCATCGCAAGAATGACCAATGGCTCGAATCAACGCCCACGAAAGTCACGCCGACCGATGAAACCTGCTCGTCAATCGGCGAGCAGGTTGGTGACAAAATCGGTCGCTACCGATTACTCGAACGCATCGGTGAAGGTGGAATGGGCGTGGTCTATCTGGCCGAGCAGCTGGACGACATTCACCGCAAGGTCGCTCTCAAGATTGTCAAGCTTGGCATGGACACGCGACAGGTGTTGGCTCGATTTAAAGCGGAGAGCCAAGCACTTTCTCTGTTCGATCATCCGTGCATTGCCCGCGTCCTTGACGCCGGTACAACAGAATCCGGACGACCCTATTTTGTCATGGAGTTGGTCGAGGGCGTTGGGATTATCGAGTATGGTCGAAACAGCGACCGCAAGCTTGCGGACAACCTGAGGTTGTTTGTCAACGTTTGTGAGGCCGTCCATCACGCGCACCAGAAAGGAATTATTCATCGAGACTTGAAGCCTTCAAATATTCTGGTTTCGGAGGCAGACTCGCCTCCGACGGTGACGGTGATCGACTTTGGGATCGCGAAAAGTGTCGGAGGGGATCGCCTGACCCAGCGCACATTGGTTACGCATTGCGAGGCGATGCTCGGGACACCAGCGTACATGAGTCCCGAACAGTCTTCGTCCGCACCTGAGGGAATTGACATTCGCAGTGACGTGTATTCGCTGGGAGTCGTTCTCTACGAACTGCTGACGGGGAAAACGCCCGACATGTCACCCGACCATCATCAGAGCCGCATTATCAATCCACCGCCGACAAGAATTGCCCAACCGCAGATGAAGATCCGTCGCGAACTGGATTGGATCACGATGAAGGCATTGTCCTTCGATCGGAAAGAACGTTACGCCTCCGCTAACGAGTTTGCAGCGGACATTCAGCGGTTTCTAGACGAAAAACCTGTCATTGCTGCACCGCCAGCACCGTTCTACAAGATCAGGACTTTGCTCCGCCGCCATCGTATTACTTTTGTTTCGTTTTCTCTTGCAGCCACTTGTTTGTTGGTGCTCACTGTGGCGTGTGGGTACTTCGCATTGACGGCGTATTATGCCAATACGTGCCTAGCCAGCGCGAATGCAAACCTCACGAAAAAAAACCTAGAACTCAACAACGCGAAACAGGATCTCTCGAAAGCTTTCGACAAACACCGATATTATGTCTGCTTTTCGATCGCGTCAGAGAAGTTCGAGAATAACTGTATCGAAGAAATTAGTCGGATCGAAAATCGGATTCACAGGCAGTGGAGACGCGAACAAACAAGCGAGGGAATCAAGCCTCGTGATTTGAGAGCGGCAAACTACCTATGCTTTTACTACGATCAAAGAATGCTGCTTGAATTGCCGCAGGAGGCGATGGAAAGCATCACTTTCCAGTCGCTAAAAGAGTGGCAGCGGCGAGAAGATTCAATCTACGACAGGGTTTACGGGAGTGACCAGTTTGTGCTGGCTGAGCAACAGCACATCCATACGCGTCACTGCCACTCGTTGCAACAAAAACTACGACTCGCCGTCAGGCCCTTTCGGCCGAGATATTTCAAAGCCATCGCCAATGAAATCGAAGACGCATTTGGCGGTCAGAGCCTTCAGTTTGCCGACGCGCTGCAACTTCTTTCCTTGGCTTGCCGGGATTCGGGCCAGCTTCGGAAAGCAGACCAATTCGCTGAAGAAGCTCGGCTGATCTCCAGTTCCATTGATTCGATTGAGACTTGCGAGTAGCCGAGCGACAGGACAAAGACAACCCGTCACCCATTTTACGCCCGCCAGCTGAAATCAATTTCAGCAATTACTGTTTAACGAATCCTTATTCGAGCGTCTCAATCTTCTCGCGCAGCCACGCCTTTGCGAAAACCCATCCACGCTCCGCCGAGCTAAGCGAAAGCCCCATCTGTTGCGCGGCTTCTATATTCGTCAGCCCACCGAAATAGCGTAAGCAAACCAGTTCCGCTTTTACCGGGTCGTGGTCGCGAAGCAGTTCGAGTGCTTCATCGAGAGCAAGCAGGTTCTCGTCCGCCTCGATCAACGCATCGTCTTCTCGTATCGAGAAACACTGCTTTCCTCCGCCGCGTTTCTGACGTTTCCGCGCTTTGGCCGAGTCGATCAAAATACGCCGCATGGCTTGAGCAGCCGCAGCGCAAAAGTGCGTTCTATCGTTCCATTTCGTTGGCTTGTTGCTCCCAAACAGCTTGATCCAAACTTCGTGCACGAGTGCGGTCGGCTGAAGCGTTTGGATTTCCTCCCCTGCCATTTGTATTGACGCCGTCTTTCTTAGCTCGTTGTACACGGTGGAGAACAACTCTTCGGTGGCGCTGCGATCTCCTGCTGATGCGGCGGCAAGAAGCGATGTGATATGGCTGAACGACATTTACTGTTACTGCATTAAGGTTGAACCGCATTTCATCAAACTGACTATAACTTGCCGATTCTAACTTAAATCTCTTTTTTTCTGAAGGTTCCTGAAGGCTTCCAATCGAGAAGGTCGCTTTCCATTGAGGAGCTTTGTGAACCGACCCGCGTTAGCCCATGTGCTTCGTCGCATTGAATGCTCGGGTTTGTCGTCTCCATAAGTTTTGGCCGCCCAATGGCATGTGTTGGAATGTATTTTTCCAACCCGAACCCACTCGAGTTTTTAATCATCTCAAAGCGGCTGGCCCCCGGTTTCAATCAACATTCATTTACACGGAGTACAACGTGAAGATATCAACGTGGTCTACCTTGCTGTTTCTTGCGACGATCGGCTGTTGCACCCTTGCTGGCGGTAGCTTGGTTGCCCAGCAACCTGCCAAGGCGAATATCGCAACCGAAAAAGCCGCAAACGAAAAAGCCGCAACTGAGGGTGTGGCGAAGGCCGTCGCGGCAATGTCCAGAATGATCAATGCCCTTGATTTTCAATCATTGGAAGGGGCGATGACAAAGAGAGCGAGATCGCAATTCGTTTCAGAGCTGCTGTTTACAGTGGACCTGTATTTGGTGCCGCTTGATGACGATGAAGCATCAACACTTTCAGGTGTGGAAAAGACTGCCATCAAGAAACTGGGGGAAATCGCAAAAAAATATGGATTGGACCAGATCAATACGAACTACCCAGCAGAGGTGCAAAGTGAAGAGGACATGTTTGCTTATGATACGGAACTTTGCGAGTCGTTGGGGAATGAGGATCGGCGAATCACTATCATAGGTGAAGTCTTCAAAGTGCTTCGCTTCGTGGAACCAGATTTGAATCCTTTTTCCGGAAAAGTCACGGAGACGAAGGTGGCAAAGGGGTTTATTTCTGTCGGAGTATCGAATAAGCCAGCAGGGAAAAAATGGGCGAACCCCGTACCGGACGTAAGCTTCGATGACTCGTTGTTCATCCACCGGTTTGTCAACGAAAATGGTAAGTGGCTGTGGGACGGCTACGACGATGAAGTCATGGACGAGCAGATGCGGATTCTCAATAACAAATTGTTGACTGGGAACGTAAAACTCAGTGGTGAATCTGTGGCTGGGAAGAAAATCGACCTTAGTGACTATCGCGGAAAGTACGTTCTGATCGATTTCTGGGGTACCTGGTGTGGTCCGTGCGTTGCAGAACTACCTAGGTTAAAACTGATTCACAAGGCGCTTCACGAGAAAGGGTTCGCGATCGTCGGTGTTGCGGGAGACGACAAGGAAACGTTGCTGGAGTTTGCTGAGAAGATGCCACTCCCTTGGTCAAATATCGTGGACGGCGAAATGGAGATTGCTGATGAGTTCAAGGTCAATGCTTTTCCAACCACCTTTCTGATCGACCCGGAAGGCATCAATGTTGCCAAGAACCTCTCAGGCATGAAACTGTTGCGAGAACTCGTAACGCGAATGGATCTGGACATGGCTGATTTCAAAGAACTACAGTCAGAGCTGCAATATAAAGCGAAAACGAAGAAACGAGATGCGGAAAGTGAGTGAGTTTTCGAGGGTTTTCGTTGTTGGGCAAAGTAGCTGCCCTCGATGAAGGGTAACATCTGGTCGAAGGTTGAGATCAGGCGTTTCTATGGGTCACCCAACCGCTCGTGGCGAGTTGTTGGGTTGATCATAATCAGTGCCCCTGCCCGTCAGGGGAGCCAAAAGGCTTGCCGCATGGTGTCTTGGAGCTTCAAGTGACAGGCAATCATTTGAAAGGCTGTCGAATTTACGGACTCAGAAGTCATAACCTGTCACCAATTGTTCCGAGGGCCCCTAGCTGGACAGCGCCACCCTGGAAACGAAATGACGCGTTTTGTTGGTTTCCACGCTCCTCTCTGGCGAGCGCAGCCACTTCAATGTGAGGTCTGTGTTCAACTAGACTACCTGTCAATTCTGCCTGTCAATTCAGCTTGTTCTAGTGAATTCGGTCGTTTACTGTGGAGCAAATCCTTGCTCCGCTAGAATACGCGGCGCCGGTTGTTCTCTAATTTCGTTTTCCATCGTTTCACCATCCAGAATCATGCTTCAAATTCATGTGGTTCCCGTAACCGAATACCAGCAAAATTGCTCCATCGTCTACGATGATCAGACGTTTGATGGAATCGTGCTGGATCCAGGTGGCGAAGCCGAAAAGATCGCATCAGAAGTGAAACGGCTGAGTGTGGATGTCAAAGCCATCTGGCTGACGCACGGACACCTTGACCATGCAGGAGGAGCCGAAGCGTTAAAGAAACTGCTGGACGTGCAGATCATTGGGCCTCACAAGGCAGACAAAATGCTGCTGGACCACATTGAAACGGTTGCCGCAGGATACGGCATGACCGGCATGCAAAATGCTGAACCTGATCGCTGGCTGGAGGAAGGTGAAACACTCGCGATCGGAGAGCACGAATTCGACGTGCTTCATACGCCCGGGCACGCACCGGGACACGTTATTTTTGTCAGCCAAAAAAACAAGCTGATTTTGATGGGCGACGTACTGTTTCAGGGATCAGTTGGCCGAACCGATCTGCCCGGCGGAGACCATCAACAACTGATGGACAGCATCGCCGACAAAATTCTTCCTCTTGGAGACGAAATGAAATTTGTCTGTGGCCACAGCCCACCATCAACGATTGGAAAAGAAAAAGCGACCAATCCATTCCTGACGTCGATGCGATAAGGGCCATTAACTTGCACGCCATTGGCTCAACAAACCGAGCGATACGAAACCGAGAACACTGTTGGGTTTCGAAATCGATGACGGCAGAACTGGCAGGCAGCCATGCTTGAAGCCTGGCGAGGTCTCCGCACATCCTCGCATGAATCCACTTACGCTAGGTCACGATCTTCGAACATGACCAGCGCGGCCAGCAACGTGACCGTCCCGTACAAAGCAGTATAGATCACCGACCAAGTCAAATACGCGACCGGCACGTCGGCGTTAGAGCTGATCGCCGCCTGCACATCAAAATGGTCCAGCACCGGGAACACGATCGCCACCAGTTGCCCGAAAACCTGCACGGGCTCAAACGCGGCCAGTGACGACTGAACGATCAATGGCGTGAGGTGCCCAAGTACGTAGATTGAAAAGCAAATCAGAAAGTTTGCCAAAATGCCCAATCGAGTCGAAATTGCGACGCTGATTGCGACAAAGATCAGCACTTCCAAGAAACACAGGAACAAGCCCGGAATCACATGGATTGCCTCGTTGTAACAGTCAGTCCACTCCGCAAGCCCCTTGGATGACTCACGAAAATCATAAATTGGCTTGTAAGCCACAAAAGCAACGAACCAAATACCCAGCACAATGAACAACAGGCCAATGGCCAATGATATGCCGCTGAACTTGCCCAAGATAAACTGTCGACGCCCGACCGGCTTGGAGAGAACCGTCAACGCAGTGCGGCCATCGATCTCTTCGGCCACCGATTTACTGGCGGCCCAGATCGCAAGGAAAATCGCTAGGACTCGAATCAGCGTCAGCCCCGAATCCTTGTACATCTTGATATCTTCACCAAACGTGTTGTACGGAACGTAAATCGACAACACCACAAACGCCAAACCGGCGGCAAGAACCAACAGGTACAACGGCTGGCAGATCTCTGTCTTGAAAGTCGCCTGCGCGATCGCAGCGGATTTGGGGAACAAACACATTAACGTCAGGTAGCCGAAGTAAACCACGACGACGCTGAGGGCGATCCATGGCACGATTGACGCTTCTGCATAAAGTGGCATCAGCGTGTAACTTAGTGAAACAGTTGCTGGTTTGTCGCCCAAGTTATTCACATACAACTGATCAATCGGTTCATTCGGGATTGGACCTTTCCCGTCTGCCCGCTGGCGAAACTCAGACGGCTCCGTCGATTCGGAAATCTCATACACTTGACTGATCGCCAGATCTGCCGTGATAGGTTCCGCTGCCAATTCCAATCGTTGATTCGACATCACGGAAAACATCCGCAGTTCGTTGCCGTCAAACGAAACCTCAATGGGATCGCCACTGTGATTACGGGGCGAGGGGGCAATTTCGAATTCTCGGTCAAAGGTTCCCGTAAACGGCAGTCGAGCCAACGATTGCACAAACTCCATCGGTTCGTCCACCAATTCGACGATGCCAAACCCGTCGAATGCGGCAAGTCCGAACCCGGTGACCGCGAAAACCACCATCGCGACACAAATGCGATTCAGCCATGCCAAAAACCCATCAAACAGCAGACCTTTTAGCTCGCCCTGCATCTTTCGTGACGCTAGTTTCCAGACACCGAACCCCAACAGAAGGCAGGCTCCCAGCACCAGCAGCATTCCCACATAAAACGATTCGTTCATCGCCGCGCGACCGTATCGCCAGATATACCACGCCACAAATAGTCCCGTGTAAACCAGACCGGTCAAGATCCCGAATGTTGCGAACAGCGTCGGATTTCCGGCCACGCGATTGAGGAACCCGATTTTTTGGGCAACATAAATCTTTGCGATACCGATCAGAACCAGCATGAATCCAATCGTGGTGCCCAATGAAATCAACCAAACCGGAGTCATCCAGTTGGTGATATTGGCGGCCTGAGCAAACAACAGAGCGTCGATTGACATGGTGGTGAAAGCAAACAGGGGCGGAGTGATGGAATTCGTTTCGATCGACTGCTTGATCTTGTACGGTCATTATGACCGGAATGTTCAGCGGCTAAAAGTGGCTCAGGCTGCCCAGCTAACGGCACCGCGTGCGGATCCAGTGGTGCAGGGTGTCAAGTTTCGTTGTCTTTCCCTTTGTGGTGTGCTAACATTAACACAACAGTGAATTTCATGTTAAGGGACGTTTCCATGGTAGACATATCGACAGACATCACGTCGCTCTCGGATTTTCAGAGGAATACCTCGGAGCATATCGCTCGCCTCAAAAAAACAAAGCAACCCAAAGTATTGACCGTCAACGGCTCGCCAGCAGTGGTCGTGCAAGACGTTAAGTCTTACCAAGAGATGCTCAACAAGCTGGAAGAAATCGCCACCGTTGAGTCGATCAAAGCTGGCATGGCGTCTCACGAGCGAGGCGAGGGCGTTCCAGCGAAACAAGCGTTGCAGGACATCGCAAGAAAGCTTGGAGTCGCTCTCAAGTGAAAGAGTACAAGGTCGTAACCTCTCCACCCGTTCATCAAAGCATCATCGACACCTATCACTACATCGCAGCAGACTCGCCCGCAAACGCACTCGCGTGGCTAACCGGGCTGGACTCGGCGATCGATTCGCTCGCGACCATGCCTGAGCGTTGTCATGCCATCCTAGAGCAGGTCGGGGACGGAATCATCTACCGACAACTACTCTTCAAATCGCACCGGATCATTTTTGACGTGGTCGAATCTGACGCTGTCGTCCGGATTCATGCTTTGCGGCACGCGGCTCAAGATGAATGGCAGGGCTCGGCAAATTCTCCCCTCAAAGAGCCCGATAGTCTTTGAGCCTTGATTGTTCAAAAATCGAGCGATGCAGAACAAACGGCATACTGAGTTCATACAGCTGAAATAAGCTGTGAGTGGAGCCAAGCCCGATTGACTCGCTCGCGACACCGATAACGAAGCGCAGCGAATGACGTAATCAATGACGGGCCTTTGGCTCAGGATACCCAGCCCATCGGTGCCCATGGGGTTGGCATTGAATCAATGGCGTATTTCGAACTTGGAGAACTCGCCCGTTGCCGGTTTAAGCTCAGTTTGGCAATCGATCACACGACCATGAGTCTCCGCAGCGACGGTGTCCAAGTAAGACGCCAGTTCATCAACCGCCCCTTCGATCACCATCTGAACGGTGCCGTTGGGAAGATTCTTCACCCACCCGGTCACCTCAAATCGCCGAGCCACCTGATCGGACGTGTATCGGAAGCCGACGCCTTGGACTCGGCCTGAGAAAATCACTTGGTAACGCACATGGCTCATGATCAGATCAGTGCTTCGTCACACTTAATGTTCCGGTTGGAAGACGACATCGGTTGTCACTTTCCAGCGGGTTACGTTTTCGTCCAGCCCGAACAGCTAGTCATCAAAAAGCACTAGGCATTGGAATATCGATCCAAGCAACCAAAATTTTTATCAGACGGTCAGTGGCAAATCGGATGTGTAAAACCGGCTGGCCGCATCGAGCAGCTCTTGATCGCTTGATTCGATGCCGCCCAGCACGGTCAGCATTCTCAATCTTCGGATCACGCCTTTCTCCAAAAATTCGGATCGTAGGTGCCAGTGAATTTCTGTTTGATCGGCCGTCGTGCTGATCTCGATCCCACGTAGGTCGGCAGGGAACACGGTTTGAAGTGATGACCGCCCGGTCTCGGATTTCAGCAAGCAGGCGACTCGACCCTCAGCTTCTCCTGAAGCAAAACATGCGTCGTCCCAGCCGCACTCATGCCACTCGATTTCGCCATTCGCATCAACACCAACTCGATACCACTGTGGTGAACCACTTCGAAAAACCGATGGCGTCGAGGGCTGCGGAGAGCAGTCAAGCAAGTCCGTTTGCAATGAGTAAATGGTTTCCACGCTGGTAACGTTTCCATCGAAATCCGCGTCGTCAACCAGCCGCCAGTAAATTTCGCGGTCAATCGGATCGGTTTCGTCGGCTCGGTAGCGGGTAATTAAGTCACGGCCTCGGCAGTAAGTTTCCGTCGCTCTTTTCAAATCGCGCGCTAACGTTCGCACTTGGAACAACGCGGCATCAACATCGACACGGCGTGAATCTGATGACGTTTCTGTGCCCGTGGGACAAAACTCAACCAGTCCACCCAACTCCGGGGCGGTCGTGTCCACCTTCAGCGTTAGGGATTGCAGGTCAACTTGAGCCACCCCGTCGTGCAGTTTCCATTTGTGTTGCGGCTTCATTCGGCCTCCGCTGATCGCGCCCATGAGAATTTCATACGGTTCCACGTCGCCTTGGAACCGCTTCCCTTCATATCGTACAATCGCCACCACGATTCGACAGCCCTGAGTCGTCCTGAACAAGCAACCTACGGATTTCCAATTGTGCCGATTGCCGAACCGACCCCAGAAGAACTCAATCATTTCCTCGAAATTTGTCAGCAGGCCGCTCAGGCTGGCGGCAAATGTCTGATGGATTGGCTTGGGCGAGCCGAAATATCGGAGAAAGGCCCACGCGATTTCGTGACCGAGGCCGACGTCGAAGCCCAAGAAATTATCCAGAAGATCTTGCTGGACCACTTCCCCGATCATCAGTTTGTCGGCGAGGAATCCCCGGCAGCCAAAACCGTTCCGACCGACAGCGACGACTACTGCTGGATCGTTGACCCGCTTGATGGAACGACCAACTTTATTCATCAGCTACGTTCCTTCGCCGTCTCCATCGCGCTCTATCAAGGCGGCAGACTACTGGTGGGTACGGTATTTGATCCGTTGTTGGACGAGTGCTTCAGTGCGGCGTCAGGGCAGGGCGCGACGCTGAACGGAAAAACGATCCGGCCGAGCGACTGCACCGAGGTTCGCGACGCGCTGCTGGTGTTCAGCCTGCCGGCGGGAGTCAAATCTAACGACCCGCAGGTGTTGCGATTTCTAACGATGGTCGAGCACGCGGCAAGCTTGCGACGACTGGGTTCGGCAGCGCTGAATCTTTGCTATGTCGCGTGTGGTCGCACCGATGGGTACTGGGCCAATTGCTTGAAGTCGTGGGATGTCGCGGCCGGTTGGCTGATCTTGGAAGAAGCGGGCGGAGTGATCACCGACTACGCGGGTCAACGACCCGACTTGAATGACCCCAGTTTCTGCGTCGCCGCGACCGACAAATTGCTCACCAACATGCGCCCCATGCTGTCGACTGAGTGACGTGGACGTTCGGCGTTCCGGCGTCCCTTGGAGCGATGCACCTCGGACCCTGTCGGCAAAAACATTTTCGCAGCGGAGAATAATGACACGTGCTGAGCTCCAGCCACGTTATACTTTTCTCATCGAGTGACGTTTTGCAGTGCAAGCATTTCAGGAGCGAACTACCATGAGTTTCTGTCGATCTTTTGTAGCGATCGTTGTTTTCACGATGGTCATCAAGCCAGGCTTGACCTTGGCACAGGATGCCAACGAAGCACCGCCAGTGGTTGTGCATTTGCACACCGAGTGGACTCCCTGTCTTGGGCAATGGAAAGAGGTTCCGGAACTCAAAGACGAACCCAGCGGCATGGGACGCTTGACCCGCGAACTAGCACGTCAGGCAATCTTCGTTACGCTAACCAACGACTTCGGCATTACGGTGCGTGACCGCACCCTGTTTGAAACAATCCCTGAGACGGGCAACGTGACTCATCTGGCCGCGCTGACGCGCCGCGACCATCTGGGGCGATGGAAAGTAAAACTGTACATCCTAAAACCAGATGCCGAAGGCAAGGTGCCGGACGAAATCCCTTTCAAACTTTGGGCTGAAAAACCGCTCTGGGAGAAAACCTTCAAGTACCGCTCCCGTCCTTCCACGGTGTACCGATCGGGCGCCCCGGTCATGGAAGCGGCGTCGCGTACCGATTTTGTCGACGGCCTGAAGCAGCTTGGATTCGAACGCTCCCAAGATGTTCCCCAAACAGATCCTCTCACCGAAGCTAAGATCACAGGATGGAGCGACCGACTGCTTGAGGTTGATTTTGTCGCCCAGTTTGATGTTCTCCGCCAAGTTCACCAAGCGATTGACAAACATGGTGAAACACCGGAATTGCTGGGGCTGCTCGCACGAGGCTACGCGCAGTTGGGGTTGATGACGACTCATTCGTGGAATTCTTCAACCGAAGTCTTTGTGGCCAGATCGTTGCTATACGCCCACCGAATGATGGCGTCAACCAACGACTCGGATCTTTCGCTATGGCATCATGCTTATGCGTTTGGATTGGCTGGCCTGCAAAGAACCGCTCTGGCATCGGTCGATCGAATCAACCAACAAAAGGAGGACAAACCAGCAGGCGACCAGCGCGTGCAAGATCCCCTTTGGACCGATGTGATTGAACCGTATCTGCACTGGGACCGCGAAGGCTTGCGAGACATCGCCGATACGGACGAATTGGTTCGTCCTTGGGCTCTACGATTATATTTTCAGCAGGTTGACGATTATCGATATGAGGACGAAGTGCAGGCGGCGTACAAACTGGTGTTTCCCGAAATACCATCCGCATGGGGAATTTACGCCGGACTAAACCGGTACCGCAGTCTGCTGCGAACGACCCGCGTGGCTACTCCCGCAGCCATGGCCACATGGGCCCGGACGCTGCCGGTCAGTGTTGGTAACGTCGCCGACTTGCCGATGACCGTGCAAAAAGCTACTCGGGGCAAGCCTCAAAAAAATACAGCGCTGAACCTGCTAAGGAGAAAGCGGGCTGTTGCTTCTACTGACGCTTTGACTCCAAAAACGATTGCCGATGCCCTGCGAAGCGAATCAGCAACTGACACCAGCTTGGCACTATCATGGTCAGCGTTGGCTTTTCTGGTGGAGGAAGAACAATTCTTACAGGTCGCCCGCTATATGGAGATGGCACTCGACGCGACTGAATCGGATCACAGCCCGACCGTGGCGCGATTGCTACCCATGGTGGAGGGCCATCGTTACCAACCGTACATCAGTTCCTTCCGTTATCGTTATCGCAATCGCGACGGGGACCACGCCACCCAGTATCAAAACACGCTGCGTCAGATCAGGCATATTCCCGACGGTCGACAAAACATGGCCACCCTCATCCAATCCGTGGTCAACGCATGGGGTCCAAACCCTGATCACGTCATCTGCAAAAGGAACCACGATTACACCGCACGTTCCTACATCGAATATATCTGGCAGTGGAGCAACAACTGGGTTCCTAAGGACAAAAAGTGGGGGAAGCGTTGCGGGGATGAGCTCCGCGCATTTCTTCCGCACGCGTTGATCGGTGCTCGCTTTAATGCTCAATGTGCGGAAAATCCGCCACCCGGCAAACTAAGATCGTGGAAGAAAATTCTGAAGCATGATGCAGCGGGCCTAGAAGCGATCGGGCTGTACTATCTCGGCCAAGACGACACTGACAAAGCAGTTTCTTTTTTGGAGAAGTCAATCAAGTTAAAATGCCGACGCTCCAGCAGCGATCAACTTGCGAATTTACACCTCAAGTTGGGCAACAGGGATGCGTGGGAACGAACCTTAAACAAATTGATGCAGACGACCGACGATTCGATGACTCGCGCGGCGGTTGCCAAACAAATTGCCGATCAACACTCGTTAGAGGGACGGTGGCACAAAGCAAAACCTTACGCTGAGATTGCGGCAGGGGTCTGGTCGGCTGGCGGGCTGTGGGTCGCAGCGGATGTTACCGAACAATTGGGGCTGTGGGATGAATCCGAACGATGGATCAAGGCGGGAGCCACCAGCTACCCAAGTTACAGCGGAAGCACTTGGTATTTCTGGTGTCGCCGAACTGGCCGGGGCGACCTCGAAGCGGCGCGTAAGCTAGAGAGCAAATATTTTGGCCGCGCAGGCACTGGCGACACTAGGACAGCATGTACGACGCGGGGCACATACCTGTTGCTGGAAGGGGATCTCGAAGCGGCATTGAAAGAGTACGAAAAAGCGCTGACTTTTTACAACAGCATCTCCTGCACTTGCATGGTCGCCCGCTTGGCTCGAGAAACCGGAAAACCGGAACGGGTGCAGGAAGTGATCGAGCAGTATCGCCGATTCGTACATGAAATGGACAACCCTGAAATCATCTTCACGATGGGGCTCGACATGATGGATTTAATTGAGGCGGAGCAGGTAGACGAAAAATTGATCGAAAAGCTCAACGGCTGCTACCGGAAAATCGAGCCCATCAACGCCAGCATGACAAGCTACCTGATTGGCATCGAATTGCAGCGATTGGGCGCCCAGAAACTGGCGAAAGAGCATTTTCGTAACAGTCTGAATTGTTACCACCGGGAAGTGCTCTACTCGACTCTCGCCGGACACGAACTCTGCCAACTCGACGGCACTTCTCGTCCAGACGATCATGAGCGCAGCGCCGCGGACATTTGGCTGCTACCGACGGATTCACTGCCCGCCGGCTCGGCTCAACCAAAAGACCAATAAGGCGAAAGACCAACACGGCGGAAGGCAAGATGACACGTGCCTTGATCGCGGCTTAAACCGTACTGTGTACCGTATGCTGCACGGTAGAATTCGTTCCGCCTCCCGCCTAGGCGCGGTTTAATTGTTCAGTTTTCGCATCGACAGCACAGCAAGCGGGGCAAAAATCAATATCGGCAACCACGCGGCCAGCGCTGCAGGTTGCAACAGTCGATAGCTGCCAAAGCTGTGACTGACCGATACGGACACGTGGAATACGCCGACAATCAACATGCACAAACCAGCTGAGATAAACACGTTGCGATCCGTCTGCGAGAGCACAATTGGCAAACCCAACAGCACCAGCGTCAGATCGAGCAACGGCTTGATCAACCGAGCGTGCAGGGCCAGTCGATCACTGCGACCGAATGAGGATTGAGGAGCACGGACATCCGACATCATTTCGGGGATGGTTCGAAATTCATCCAGCTTACTGCCATAGGCAATCTTCTGTGCATCGAAATTGCAAGCGACGAAACACTGACCGCTCTGAAGCCAGTCTTGGTCCGCGGATGTCCACACTCCAAACGCCTCGCGATCGGTGAACGATGCGATTGAATCAATACCCTCCGGGAAAACGACGCCCTCAAGCAGCAAGCCTGACGGCCGAATCGATGAAGCGGGTTCGATCGTCGCGGAGCGAGCTCTCAACCGAGTCGCCGCATTGGGCAGCTCGACTGGCAACTGCACATCCGGCTGATCGATCCTTCGTTCGGAAATCAAGACATGGTTTCCTCGTAGGCGCACGCCCGACCGCCAGTCATCTTGGACGCTGAACGGCATCTCGGTCTCTCCCGACCAGTCCTGCGGCGTTCGAACCAGACGTTCACGAAATTGAGGAAGTAACCACTCCCGATTGACCGCCGCGACCGCGATGATGATCAACGAGAAAACCATGACCGGCCGAAGAACACGCCGCAAGGGCAAACCGGCTGCTTGGATCGCCGTCACCTCGCGCCGTCGCTGCATCAACGTGACGGCAAAGATTGCCGCGAACAGAGCCATCATGGCGGCGGTTTTATCGAAGATGTCAGCCAATCGCGGAACGTAGAAACTCTGAATCAGCTTCGGCCAACCTCCGCCGCGCGACGCCAATCCTGCCAGTTCATCCAGATTGCTGAACAGGTGAATCACGATGAACAACCCGCTGAAGCTGAAAAAGCAAACAGCGAAAATTCGCACAAACAACTTCAGTAGATATCGATCGAGAATCGTCATGGATAAAGCTGGTGCCAGTTTCAGATACCGCTGCCAAATGGTTCGATCGTATTTATAGCGGGATCGAGTCATCGAACCGAGATCAATCAATGCCGGTCGGGTCTTCCGGGGACGAACATGTGGAATTACCGGGTTTTCGATTGGTGAAACACAAATATCTGATAGCATCTTACGAACAGCGGATCCGTCGACCTGAGATTCCATCCCACTGTCCGCAGCGCAACAACCATGTCAATCAAGGAAAAACTTCCGAAGGTGGCGGACGCCTTGCGATTACTGTTCCCTCCGAACTGCCCAAGTTGCGGAGTCGAATCAGACTGCGAACAATCGAGCCAATCCTTTTTTTCAATATGGCAAGCCGACGGTTGGTGCCAAGATTGCCGCGTTCAGATCGATCCTCAAAATTCGGACCGCTGCCTCCACTGCGCCGCCGTGCTGGCCCAGCCAAGCCCCTACACGCGGGGCTGTGCGTCTTGCTATCGACAGCAGTTCCCGTTCGACTTTGCCGTTTCCGTCCACAACTATCAGGGTTTGCTTCGTGATCTGGTGATCCAAGCGAAGAACAAGAGGGACGATACATTGATGGCTCAACTGGGGCGGCTATTGGCGCATCAGATCAAAAAGCATCCCCAGACCGCAGATTCCGACCTGATGATCTCGATTCCATCGCACTGGAAACGTCGGTTTTTCAGCAAGGGATTTCACGCCGCTGCGCTGATCGCGCAAAATGTCGAGAAAATGACGGGCATCCCGCATTCGCAACGTATTCTATGTTCGGTAAAACCGACTTTGAAACAAGGCACCTTGTCCCGGACCGCTCGACTGGAAAACGTCCGAAACGCGTTTGCTTGCAAGCACCCGAAGCGGATTGTCGGTCGCAACATCCTACTGATCGACGACGTGATGACTTCGGGAGCGACCATGAGCGAAGCGACAAAAGTACTTCGGCGGGCCGGCGCGAAGAAGGTGATCGTGGCAGTCATCGCGCGAGCCACATCGGTCGACTGAAGTCGCCGGGCGAAACTGGACGTTAAATCCTGAACTTGAAACGGAAACTCGAACGATTCCCCCAATGAACAACTCTGATCCTCAATCCGAATCAACCGAACAAGGCGACATCGCCCCCATTTCGAGTCTCGATTTTCGATCATGGTTCAGGGATTCGTTCAGCCCTTTTCGAATTGCGACGCTACGCGGGCTGGCGGTTTTACTGCCTCCGTTGCTGACGCTCCTGTTGTTCGCTTGGGCATGGAACACCATCGATCACTCAATCATTCGTCCTGCTGAGTCTCTTTCAGCCCGGTTCATCGTCTGGCGAATCGCGGATATCCGCGACAACACCGAAATCCAGAAAGCCCTGAGTGACGGCAGCAGCTCATACGTCAAGCAAAACGTGGATGGTACCGATGTCGTACTGACGGACAAGAAGGAGCCGTTCGTCAAGGTTGGACGGCAGTGGATTCCCGCTGAAGTCGCAAGTACCGTCGACGAGCACCCCGGCGAAACCGTACCGATCGACGCGCGGCAGTATTATCTTCGCTACGCTGAACTGACGTATCTCGAGCGACACGTGGTCATCCCGATCGTGCTGATCATCTTCTTGGGCACGATGTACTTGTTTGGAAAACTACTGGCGGCGGGCGTCGGACGCATGTTCTGGCGGTTCTTCGAATCGATGATCGATCAACTTCCAATCATCCGCAATGTTTATTCGTCGGTCAAACAGGTCACTGATTTTGCTTTCAGCGAAAATTCGATCGGAGAAGCAAACTCACCTCAATTCAACCGCGTCGTAGCACTCGAGTATCCACGCAAGGGACTCTGGTCGATGGGTTTTGTGACGGGAGAGAGCATGATTGCCATTCAGGACGCCACCGGGGAACCGATGCTGAGCGTGCTGATGCCTACCAGCCCGATGCCGGCGACAGGGTTCACGATTTCGGTGCCAAAGAGTCAAACGATCGAGCTGGACCTGACCATCGATCAGGCGATCCAATTTTGCGTCAGCTGCGGAGTCGTGGTTCCAGACCATCAGAACCCGAAACTGTTGCTCGAATCACAAGCTCGCCAGCCTCTAAAACCGTTGTCGGCGACGTCCGCTCCGACGGCGACGGATTACACAGATGCGTCATCAGGCGTATAAAGAGCACTGCCTCATACGCGAAGGTTCGCTGGGCATTACGTTCGTCGACCATCAACGCAATAACTTCGTCAGATGCCCAACCCAACCTCCGACAACACTACCGCGATCCGTTTAGGCACCCGAGCCAGCAAACTTGCCATGTGGCAAAGCAACTGGGTTAAATCGCAACTGGAACAGCTCGGCCACTCCGTTCAGCTGGTCCAGATCAAGACCGAGGGGGATGTCACCGCCGGTCCGTTGGCTCAGATTGGCGGCCAGGGATTATTCACCAAACGGCTTCAGGTCGCGCTGCTGGAAAATCAGATTGACTTGGCGGTTCACAGTTTGAAGGATCTGCCAACGGAGGATCATCCAGACCTGACGATCGCCGCAGTTCCCGTTCGCGAAGACACCGCAGATGCTTTGGTCAGCAATCGATTCAGTTCTCTCGCAGACCTCCCCGACCATTCGATTGTGGGGACCGGCAGCGTCCGCCGCGCCGCGCAGTTGAAGCATCTGCGTCCCGACCTGGATATTCGCGACATCCGAGGCAACGTTGATACTCGATTAAGGAAACTGGACGATGGTGACTTTGATGCAATCGTTCTGGCAGTCGCCGGGCTCAGGCGTCTTGGATTCAACGACCGAATCGCTCAGGCGTTCCAACCTGACAAACTGATGCCCGCCGTGGGGCAGGGTGCCTTGGGCTTGGAAACTCGTCGGGCCGACGAAGCAACGGTTTCTGCGGTCCGAAGCTTGAACCATTCCGACAGCTATCACCGAGCCATCGCTGAACGAGCACTGTTAAAAGCGCTGTTCGCTGGCTGCTTGGCTCCGGTTGGTGCGTCGACCGCCGTTTCTGCATGTGACGGTAATTCGAACCTAATGCTGACCGGTGTCGTACTAAGCACCGATGGGACCGAGCGAATGCAATCGACTCAGACGATGCCACTGGCACGCTCCATTGAACTGGGGCAGGCCGTTGCGAGGCTACTGATGGATCAAGGTGCCGATCGACTTCTGAAAAACGTGCGATGATGGGTTCACTCAATTCAAAATTCGGCCTCATGATCGCCAACGCCGTGGGCTTGGCGATCGTGTTCGTGCCGCTGCCTGCCGGCGCTCAATTACAGATTCCGCACCAAGCTGGCAAGAATTTCCCTCTGGAACCAGAGAAAGAACTGGCAAAGCAACGAAGTGGTGTAGTGACCATCAAGATGAAGCACGATGGCAAGAACTTTTATGGAACGCCGCTGGCGTTTGACGGAAAGAATGTCGCGCTGCTGCGGTGGGATGGCCGAGTCACCACCCTGCCAGCGACAAGGAAAACTCAATTTGAAATCATCGACCGAAACTTTTTGCCGTACACTCATGAGGAACTAGAGGAACGGCTCAAGAAGGAGTTCGGTAGTCGCTACGTGGTTTCGACGACCAAACATTACGTCGTGGTTCACCCTCCGGGAAAGGCTGCTATCTGGGCTCAACCATTTGAAGAACTTCATCAATCTTTCGTTCACTGGTGCGAAGACAATGGTCTCAAACCGGCGGAACCTCAATTCCCGATGGTGGCCGTCGTGCTGCGTTCACGACGCGATTTTGATTTGTTCATGAAGAACGATATCAAAATTGCCAACCGCGCGATTCAAGGGTTCTACAATCACAAAAGTAACAGGATGGTGATGTTTGATCCTTCCAGCAAGCTGCGTGTCGATGATCAGACGTGGCTTTATCGAGATCCAACCATTGTCCACGAAGCAACACACCAATCTGCCTTCAACACAAAAATTCAAAATCGGTTCAGCCCACCGCCTTTATGGATGGCCGAAGGATTGGCGATGCTGTTTGAATCACCTGGTTACAGCCGCAGCAGACAATTCACCAAACCCGAGCATCGCGTCAACCAAAAGAGGCTGGCTGCGCTGCGCAAGCTGGGGCCGCACGCCAGTTTGCCAACCAAAATCACCAGCATCGTCGGTGACAACCGCTTGTTCGAAACGAAACCGACTGAGTTTTACACCCTCGCGTGGGCGTTGACGTGGTTTTTGGCCGAAGAAAGACATGGCCAATTGATCAGGTATATGAAGAAAGATGGGGCTCGCAAAGCGTACACGGCACGAAGTCAAATCGACGAATTAAAATTGTTCTCGCAAAGCTTCGGCAATGACATCAACCAGTTGAAACGAGAGATCGGCGACTTCTATGCGAAAAAACGATAGCCAACAAATTGCTCCCTTCCGC
>CALFWL010000186.1 GCA_937928215.1 uncultured Pirellulaceae bacterium
AGGAAGAGAAAACGACCCAATTTATGATTACACAGCAGGTCTTAACATGTCAGAATACCCAGCAGTAGTTGGGGGATCATCATCAAGTGATCCACTTAGTGATGGAGTGGTTGGCGCTGGCATACTATATCACCCGTATGCCGACTCGGTGACGCTGTACCCAATTCAGTTAGGGTATCGAACACGCGTTCCTTCAATCGTATTCAATCAAGGGTGCAACAATTGTGATCTTGAGATGGAAGCCACTCTTAACTGGACCGAACCTACGCCGAACCCCCAATAAATTATGAGTAACGTGTCCGTAGTTTGGGTCTACAAAGCCAGTGGCGCCGAGGACAGCCTGAATTTGTCGATTGCGTCTGTAATTACCAATCTCACAGGAGTCGATAATTTTGTCGTCTGCGGTGATGACCCCAAAAACCAGAGCGTCCGTCACTTGCACTGCCCTGTCATCTCGCCCGAGGCATACTTCGCAGAAACAGGAACCACATTTGCAACCAAGTGGAGGAAATGGATCGATTCAATCCACAAGTTAAAAACAATCGTTGACGATCCGAGAGTCCATGAACGGTTTTTCTGGATGTATGACGATACAATTGTTTTCCGCAAGTGCGATGTACAAGAGTATGCGGTGCCGATCTACAACGGGACGCTTGGTAAAGACCTCGCCCCGCGTCACGAGAATCGGACGTGGAGGCAATGTCGGTTGAGAACAAGTTTAGATTTAGATAGCCGACGGCTCCCATACCGGGACTACTCAACACACGCGCCAATGCTGTTTGAAAAATCAAAACTGAGCGATGTCATCGACGAGTTTGGCTGCTATTTGCGGCCGAGAGTCATCGAATCTTTGTACGGGAACTACTGGTTTCCTCGCGGTGGGCGGGATCAAAAGTCTAAAAAACATAGGCATCTTTTCCGGTATTTTTCACACCAAGAAACACTGCCGCCGGAGTCGCATCTGCCTAACATCCTCAACATCGGAAACGGGAAATTCGAACGTTTTCGACGCCAGTTAGAGGAATCGCTTGGCTATACGGGGGCGGAGTTTCGATCCAAGCCGATCAGTAGGCGATCACGTCGAATCATGAGTCGTCGGAGAGCCCGTCAGCCTGTCGAGAGGCCCGCCATTGAAGGCGTCACCGTAAAGATCACGCGAAAGCGAATCCAACAATTCGCGAAAAAGTTTGCGGAGACCGACACCAAGGCAACTGCGGAATCTCGACGACCGCTGCAAGAACTAGCCGAGCGACGGTCATTAAAACTGCCGTGCCCGAACGGCCATCGTGGACCGTACGTCGAAACGAAAGGCAGCTCCCTATGCGGTGAACGGGGTCGGCAAATCGGGCATCTATACCAGTGCAGTAAGTTCGATGAGCTTGTGGCGATTCGACCCTACGCACACGCGGGCCGACAAGCTGAACGAACCTGCCTCCAGTGCCCTGTGTTTCATAATGACATTTGAACGTAAGTCAAGGAAGTTCATTTCGTTTAACAAAGCCGACATGGTTCGGGGTGCTGCCTACAGGACTCGCTCGTTGCACGTCTGACCATCCCAAGACCAACAAGCCGTCTTTGAACGGAACGATCTCGTGCCCTTCGCGGTTGCCTTGCGGGATATGCAACAAACGGCCGTCCAAGAACGAGAAACTTTTCTCCGCATCGCCCTTGTAAAACACACCATCAGCCACAACTCGCAAGAAAATTCGATTCCCTGTCGTCCCCCATCTGCCTTGCCACTCGCCAACCAGTTCATCAGGAATTTTCCCGCGACGGAACGACTCTAAGATCCTCATGTTTCGTGTTCGATCAAGCTCCCGAAATTGGGAAGGCAGTGCTTGCTTCGCGGTAAGTCCATCGATCTGCGATTTCAGTTCGTTCGCCGCTTTTAGATCAACGTCCTTGGCGGCTGCGACCATTGTGGCCGTCAGTGACTCAATCAACGCGTCGCGCAACGCCCTTTCGCTAGCAACGTATTTGCCGTCCAACTTCGCTCGCTGCTTGCGGTAGTCAAGTTGCAATTTCTTCAACGCCGAGTCGTAGTCTCGGGTAGAGACCGATGGTGAATCTTGAGCAATCGACGGCATAGAGAACGTGCAAACAATGACAATAAACAAGCTGAATTTCACGACCGATGGCTCCTGTAGCTGTAGTTTTCCCAAACGATCAACATACACTTCCAAAGCCGGATGATGCAAAGTGATCTATCCGAATTGGTTGGTGTTGATCATAACGAAATGGATTTTGAGGACTGACAAAACAACTGACGTTTTGTTTCAAATTCGAAGTTTCCGGGGTTTCAAGACCGCCAAAACGGAATCATAATCCGCGTGTCGGGGGTTCGAATCCCTCCACCGCTACTCGCGCCAGTCCTTAAATTAGGATGGCGCTCGGGGGCGTCTCGGTAAAACGACATCATCGGCATGGTTCCATGATCCATGATTGTTTGTGATTTGCCTCGCTTGGAACGGTTCGTTCGTTTCGACAATCTTGCAAAAGGCACAACGCGGCTCAACTGCAACCATAAAAATATCGCAGCGGACGGTGAACGCAGTGTATTCACTGGATTTCATTGCTGATCCAATCTTCGTCTCCCCTGCGGGCCTGCGTGCAAAGATCTGCGTTCCATCCTCAGATTTCTGTTGTCAGTGCTTTTTGACAGCCAAAAGTTCGGGCTGAGCAAAAACGCAACCCATTGGGCGGCAGCAGCCTATGAAGTCGCCAAACCCGGACAAGCAAGTCCGGAACGCTGAATCATCGGGTCTCAAAAAATCGCCTGACGTTATACTGGTCGAGATCTACAGATTAAATCTCGCTCCCGCAATGAGGCAGCAACATGACCGCGAAAACAGTTATGACCGCGAAAACAGTTTTGTTCATCGGATTGATACTCGTGGCCTCCACGGAACCGATGTTCGGGCAAGTGCTATCAGGTGACGGGTTCGTGTCAATTTTTGACGGACAGTCGCTTGCTGGCTGGCACCTCCAGAAAGAGCCCCGGGACGATCAGTACCGGGCAACCGCTGACAACTTCTTTGTGAAAGACTCAGCCCTCCATTGTTTCCAGCTGGAAAACCGCAAGGGCGGTTTGCTACTGACTGATAAGCAATACGAGGATTTTGAGATCCAGATGGATATCAAAAGTCACTGGGGCTGTGACTCGGGGATTTTCTTGCGTTGTACTGAATCCGGGGAGGGCATTCAGATAATGAACGACTATCTGGAGAACGGAAGTGTCGGATTTCCATTTGGGCAGGGGACGGGCGCGTATATTTCCCGTCCGTTTCTGTTGAACAATGTTGCCGGACAAATCAAAGCGACTGACGCGTACGACGCGGTCGAGACGGACGGATTGGTGTACGCTCTTGATGCCGCAGGGTGGAACAAGATGTGGAGACTGGACGATTGGAATTCGATCAAGATTCGATGCGTCGGAAAAGAACCCAAGGTCACAACGTGGATCAATGGCGTAAAGACCATGGAAATGGATGGCTCGACCTACCGAGGGCGGAAGCTAAAAGATGAGATGAAGCAAAACTGGGACGCCGCGTCCGCTTGGGACAGCGAAAAGGTTCAAAAAATCACCGGCAACCGTGGCTCAATCGCGTTCCAGATTCATCCAGGCACACGTTGGAAGTCGGGTGGGGCGGCCGCGTATCGAAATATTCGCATCAAGGAACTTGGGGGCTCGCAGCAGGCGAGTGCTTTTCCGTACACGGTTACTGATGAGACGCGTGGGCGAAAGCTCAGTGCGGCGATGCAGCGTAGTTTTAGCAACTATCCTGCGCCCAGACCGGAAGACAATGAGCTTTACTCCCAGTTCAAGTACACGAAACTGAAGGGGTTGGACTACCACCAAAACGACGGAACGATTTCACGACGCGATCCTTCCAAAGTGATTTTCGAAAACGGGAAGTACTACGTTTGGTATACGCATCGTAACACTCCGTCGGTGCCGAAAGGACCGAAAGGGTTCTCTGACACGATTCCTTCCACCGACTGGGATCTGTCAGAAATCTGGTGCGCGACCAGTGAGGACGGTTTTACGTGGAAAGAGCAGGGCGTCGCCGTTCCGAGACCTCCCAAGCCAACTGCTGGCTGGCGTAGCGTGTCGACCCCCGACATTCTGAAGTTCAAAGGGAAGTACTATCTCTATTATCAGGCGTTCATGGAGGCTAGTGGAACTCGGGGTGATTACTGTCCCGTTGCCGTGTCGTGGGCGGATTCCCCCGACGGTCCATGGACGGCGGCGAACAAGGTCATCGTGGAAAACGGCGGCCAAGGAGCGTGGGATCAGTATGCGATTCACGACCCCTATCCTCTGGTTCACGCTGGAAAGATTTATCTCTATTACAAGTCAGCATTTAATCGTCCGCACAAGCTTTGGGTTGCCAATGGTCTGGCGATCGCCGACAGTCCGCTCGGCCCGTTCAAAAAGCATCCGCTCAATCCAGTGGTAAATTCCGGGCACGAAACGGTTTTCTTTCCGTACAAGGAGGGCGTCGCCTGTTTTGTCACTTACGACGGACAGGAACATTTTACGATCCAATATGCCAACGACTGGGTGAACTTTGAAATCGCCTCCATCACCGAACTGATGCCTACCGCAGCAGGCCCGTTCATTCCGGATGCGTTTACGGACTCGGGCGACGGTCGAGGCATTACTTGGGGTTTGTCACACTTCACAAATGCAGCCAGCGACTGGAAACGCTCGCACTCTCAGCTGACAAGGTTCGATTGCGACCTGAGTTTGGATGTCCATGATCCGGACATGAAAAAGACGCACGTCCGACACTCACCGGAGTATCACTACAGGTTTGGGTTAAAGAAGCAGCAACGCGAGCGAATCCAAGAACAGAATCGCGAATGGAAGCGGCAGCATTGAGCCCTGTTCGGCTTGATTTGATCGGGTTTCAGTAGAACCCGTCACTCGGGAATTGCCGCAAAGTAAAGTGTCGTGGTCGCGCGGCGTCAAACGTTTTGGAGGTGGCGTCGCACGAAATACTTGGAGCGATTGTTTTAGCCAAGTTCTCGTGCTTTGTAACGGTTAGAATTTTGGGCAGGGCAAAAACGCGATCCTGCGGGCGATAGCTTTGCGGTAGTTCGCACGCAAAAGAAGCCGTCTACCGTCTGGTGAAGGTAGCGACGCTCGTCGGGCCATGGAAAGTTCACCAAGTTCGCTGAAAAAACGGAACTGATGCGGACGACTGTAGTTACGTCTTATGGGAATAATCGGTCACGGCGGTGCCGGTGAAGTTCACTTTGAGTTGCGTGCTAGAATGTCTGGGGCAGGCGGACGGCGGATTCATAACCTAGCTGTCTAGCCGTTGATGTCGCATCGTGTAAGTGAGCCATCATATAAATAAGCCATCATATAAGTGAGCTTGACGGTGAATTTCATTCCGCCTCTTGCCGTAAAGAACCATCATCCGAGAAAGCAATGAGTAACCAACAGACCAACTCCCGGCGTTCCCTTGATCGACGACGCTACCTGCAAGCTGCCGGCGCGTGCATCGCACTGCCCTTTCTACCTTCCTTGGGGGGCGGACGTGCGTGGTCGGCACAGGCCGATTCCAAACTTCCACGAAGTTCATCCGATCCGCGAATGGTCTGCATCGGAGTCGCGTTGGGGATGTACGCCAACGAATGGATTCCTCAGCAAGTCGGTACCGCCTACAAGGCTCCCAAGCTGATCGAGCCACTTGAAAAGCTTCGTAAAGATTTCACGATCTTTTCCAATGTCGAGCATCCGAATGTGAAGGGTGGTCATAAGGGAATGCCTGCGTTTCTTTCCGGAGTCTATCAACCTGAACAAATCGGGCAGTCAATCGTCATTCGTAATCAGGTGACCGTTGATCAGTTTGCTGCGGAACGATTGGGGGACAGCAATCGGTTTTCTTCCATTCAGATGAGTGCGACAAAGCCGCGGGCGACGGATTTGCTGTCGTGGAGCAAAAAGGGCGTCGCGTTGCAGAGCCAGTACGATCCGCTGGAGGTCTACCGGCAACTGTTCGTCAATGACCGTAATCCGCGTCGCGCCGCGCAAGCCATGAAGAACGGGCGAAGTGTACTGGATCTGGTTAACGAGGATGCGAAGTCGCTGACGCGTGACTTGTCACAGACGGACCGCGCCGTTTTGGATCAGTACATGAGTTCGGTTCGTGATGTCGAGAACGGGATCGCTCGGCAGTTGGAATGGTTGGCGACTCCCAAGCCGGGCGTTCCGAAAGTCAAGCAGCGTCCGACCACGTACCACCAGAATCTTGACCTGATGTATGACCTGACGGCACTGGCGTTACAAACCGACAGCACTCGAATCGCTTCGATCATGTTGCCCGCCGGAGGAATGACGATCGATGTCGACGGCAAAAGAATCAGCGACTATCACGGCCAGTCGCATCACGGTAAAGACCCATCGGTTGTGAACCAGCTGGTCGCGATCGAGCGTCTTCACACGAGTTCGCTGGCTCGCTTCCTGACGACCCTGAAAGACACGCCAACAGACAAGGGCAACTTGCTCGATTGTACTCAGGTGTTGTTTGGTAGCGGACTGGGCAATGGCAGCTCTCACTCCAACCGCGACTTGCCGATTCTGCTGGCCGGCGGAGGACACAACCATCAAGGACATGTTCGGGGTACAGAAGGGACACGACTGACGAACCTTTTCGTCTCGATGCTTCGCAAGATGCAGATTGAAGTCGATACCTTTGCCGACAGCAATGGAGACTTCAGCCAGTGGCTGGGTTAATGGACGAGATGAATTGTTAATGATGAATCGACTGCTAAAGCTTGACGACATCCCTCAAGTAACAAGGTTCCCTCTGTTGAAGATGCTGCTTAGCACTTGCGAATCAATAAGCTACCGGATGAACATGATTCAGCGCCGATTTTACGCGAGCGAAATGAAACCGAATCTCGCAGTTATTGTTTGGCAAGTGCTTGGTGTCTTCGTCATCAGTGCATTTTCAACCGTTGCTGCGGCGCGAGGTGACGGCCTTCCTAGAGAGGTTGAGTCATTCATCGAACGACATTGCTTCGACTGTCATGGTGACGGTGCCGACGAGGGAGATTTCCAGATTGACCAACTTTCGCGTGACGTCACCGATCCCGCGACTGCGGTCGCTTGGCGAGACGCGCTCGATCTGGTGCAGTTGGGAGAAATGCCTCCCCCCGACCAGTCGCGACCCAAACCCGCAGAGTTACGACGGTTTGTTGACGCGATCAACGATGCCCTGCAATCGGCGGCAATCAAGTCGGCCAGTAACGGGCCAAGGCTGCGGCGATTGAGTCACTCGGCGATGGATCACGCGGTTCACGATTTGCTGGGGACCGATTTGAAACTAAGCGAAGGTTTGCCGTCCGACCCCGAAGTCGCCGGCTTTGACAACCTCAGCTCGACCTTAGTGCACTCCAAAGAGTTCATCGAGGTCTTGCAGCAGAACGCTCGTGCTGTCGCAGAAAACGTGATCACCGACCGAAAAGATCCACGAAGGAAATTTTCCTACACGGGCAAAAGACTCATGAGCGGGCAAGACACGGTTCGCAATGGCAACAAGGTGGTCTTGTTCGGCAGTCAGTTTCGCAACTATACCGCGTGGCCTCGTCGGTTCGAGGCTCCCTATTCAGGCCGCTATCGGGTGACGGTCACGGCGTTTGAACGAAACAGTCTGGACGATCTGGAATCGCACGGAATCGGACACGAATTGGCACCGTATAAGCGAGAGGATGAGTTCACACGCGCGAAGCGTTGGATCCAGCAGCAGCGATTGCCGCAAAACCGGCGCCGTCAGGCAAGTTTGATTTCCGCCGAGTCAAAAGAAGAAGCAGAGAACGGCAAATCGATCACCGGCAGATTGTTGGGCATGTTTGATGTGGCTCCCGACATGGGAACCAGCCAGGTCGTTATCGATTTGAAGGAAGGCGAAAGTTTCTACGTCGTCGCCAGTGATTGCGAGCGTCGACAGTTCGCTCCTTGGACGACGATCAAGGGCGGCCCGCAGAAGCTGACGGACAAAAGGTTTCCCGGTCGGGAGATGGTGATCGACGGAAAAATTCTCCTTGGTGAGCAGCTCCACATCGACCGAATTGAAATCGACGGACCACTTGTTGAATACTGGCCACCGACGGCGACCACCCGCTTGTTCCCCAATGGGTTCGATGAGCCATTGTCAGACCAGCGGCTGAGCTTTTTCCTGGCAAGAGCTTTCCGAGGTCGAATCAGCAATGACACGGTTAAGTTGTACTCGGGAATCTACAACGCGGTATTGCAGGACACAAAGTCGCCCATTGAGGCTGGCAGACAATTGGTCGAAGCGGTTCTTTGCTCGCCACGCTACCTGTACGTCCGTCCGCCAAAGGATCGAGAGGACGCGTTCGCGATCGCTTCGCGGTTGAGTTTCTTCCTATGGAATTCTGTTCCCGACGATGCGTTGCTCAAGGCTGCCGATCGTGGGCAGTTGAAAGACTCAAACGGGATGGCGGAACAAGTCAAACGGATGATCGCCGATCCGAAGTGTGAAAACTTCATTCGTGACTTTACCGGACAATGGCTTGGTCTGCGCAAAGTTGGGGCGATGTTGCCTGACCCAAAACTGTTTCCCAACTACGAAGCCGTGCTTGAAACGTCCATGCGGAAAGAAAGCGAAGCGTTTGTCAATTACATCGTCACCGAAAACCGACCCGTCAAGGAATTGATTGCTCCCGGCTACGCGATGTTGAACGACCGGCTTGCCGAACACTATGGGATCAAGGGCGTCAAAGGCGGCGAGATTCGCAAGGTGAAGGTTTCGAAGCGAGCCCCCCGAGGTGGCTTGCTGGGACAGGCAAGCATTTTGACCATTACGTCGAACGGGACATCCACTTCGCCAGTCGTTCGTGGCGTTTGGGTGCTGGAAAACCTGCTTGATTCTCCGCCATCGCCGCCGCCACCGGACGTGCCCGCGATTGAGCCCGACGTTCGAGGTGCCACGACGGTTCGTGAACAATTGGCAAAACATCGGCAGGTCGAAACCTGCAACCAATGCCATCGCCGCATTGATCCGTGGGGATTCGGCCTAGAGAATTTTGATCCGATCGGCCAATGGCGGACTCATTATCGCGGAAGAAAGCAGCGGAAGCCGGTTGACGCCAGCGGCACCATGCCCGACGGCGATTCATTCGAAGGCGTATCCGGAGTGCAAAAAGCGTTACTGGGACGCGAGCGACAACTGACTCATGCGTTAGCAGCGAAATTATTGACTCATGCAACCGGGCAACCGACTTCAATCTCCGCCCGGCTCGCGCTTGACGAAATTGTGGAAGCGAACATGAAGGAAAAAAACGGAGTGCGTGATTTGATTGAAAAGATTTGCACCAACCCGATTTTTCTTGAGTAGGCACTTGCCGAACAATAACTGCCAGAATTGATTTCATTTCGCTCGCGTAAAATCAGCGCTGAATCAAGTTCATCCGGCAACTTAATGATTCGCGAGTAGTAAGCAAAACGCGTTATTTCATCCCCAAAGTGGCGCTGCTCAACCAAACATATGGCTTGTCGCAAATCGCGGATTTCTGTACGGTCTCGGCGCTTTGTACGACAGCATTTCCTTCAGCCGCGGTCGCAGTTCATCATCCGCTTCTTCAGCAACCAATCAAGAACGTACATTCAGATGACCGTTTTGGTCGCCGTGCTTTTGTGCGCGAGTGGGTGTGCGCGTCTGAAATTATCACGACGATTGATGCCGACTCCGGCGGGAATTGCAGTTGGCTTGCCGCATCCTGGCGGCGAGTTTCACGAAGCGTGCCAGTGCGCTGATGACGAGATTCCGATCTTCATTGTTTCTGGCCGAAACCTCGAATCGAAAAAGCGAAGCCCCGATCCGTTTGGAAACAAACGCAGTCCACAGCCGACGCTCGGCATCGCTTATGTCAACATTGGAAAGGGCCTGACGCCCGAGCAACTGCACCAACAAACGGTCACCTCCAAGAAGCGAAAACGGGCCCGGGTGGCGTTCAAGCGAATTGAACTTTCACCCGCATTGGAAAACACTCAACCGTGGCGAGTCAAAGATGACGTCATTCGTCACAACGAGAATCCTTGGGTTCAAGCTGTTTCGCAACGACTGGCGCAATCTAGCCAACGCAATGTCACGATCTTCGTTCACGGCTACAACACAGATTTGATTGACAACACCCTGATCGCGGCAGAAATTTATCACTACCTTGGTCACCAAGGAGCGATGATCAGTTTTGAGTGGCCGTCGGAATCGAAGCTGCTGGGCTATGTGGCGGACAAGGGCAACGCGGACTACAGCACGCGGCACTTCCGTTCGATGATTGCGAATCTCGCCAAAGAATGTGACGTCGACTCGATTACCATCATCGCCCACAGCGCTGGCTCTCCCATTGTCGTCAACGCGCTTCGTGAAATCCGACTGCTCGAGCACGACCTGTCCGCAGATCAAGTTCAACAAAAATACCGAGTCGATCGAGTCGTCTTGGCGGCGCCGGACATGGACTTGATGGCTTTCATCAACGCCGTTCATGATCGTTTTCATGAGGTCGCGGGACGCGTGGCGGTTTATGCTTCGCCCAAGGATCGAGCTCTTGGACTATCGGAAAAGCTGTACGGCAATTTTCGTCTGGGGCGAGCCGTCGACAAGCTTGAGCCATGGGAACAAAGAGTATTGGAACAAGTCCCTGAGATCGAGATGGTTGATGCGTCGGTCGCTGTTCAAGAGTATCACAACCTCATTGGCCACAGCTACTTCCATCGTGACCCTTGGGTCAGTTCTGACATTGGCGGTTTTATCTTGGGTCGAACTCCTGCCGGAAGGAACCTCGTCAAGCAGGAAGGTGAGGTCTTTTGGAAATTCCCGAAAGACTATCTGGAACGTTTGCAACAACGAAAATCTTCGACTGAAAAACACTAAGTCGTCCAAAGCCCTTACTGAGTCGGCCAGGGCAAACACGCCATTGGCCAAAGAGTGCCAAGGCCCGACGCGCGAAACACGCTGGTACGACGCTACTTTCTCTGGCTCCACCGTGGTTCCCGCCTCGGGTTTTTCCGGGTAGGATAATCTCAGAGGACAGGACTTCCATCCGCAGGTCCGGGTTCCGAGCCCCTCCGTCTTCATTCAGTGCAGTCTGTGAGAACCGCGCCCCCGTTTTCCGGGACGCGGTTTTTCTTTTCGCAGATTGTTGCTATCGCAGTGTTTTCGTCGGCGCAGATTTTTTGTTGGTGCACGGCTTAATCGCAGGGCTTGTACATCAAAAAAACGAGTTTGCACTCAGGTGTAATGTCTGGGGCGTTTCGAGTAATTGGACGAAACGTGAAAAATGACATGACACGAACCGGAAATGCTCTCAAGTGAACAACTTCAACGAGATCGACCTGATCGAACCAATTCGCCGCGCCTTGGCGGAGGAAAACTATCACTCGCCGACGCCCATCCAGGCGAAAACGATTCCTGCCGCGTTGGAAGGAAACGACATCCTCGGATGTGCTCAGACGGGAACCGGCAAGACTGCCGCCTTCGCGCTGCCGATTCTTGATTGCCTTGGTCGAGCGCACCGAAAAGCGCAACCGAACCGACCTCTGGTCCTGGTGCTGGCTCCAACGCGAGAGCTTGCGATTCAGATCGGCGAGAGCTTCAAGATTTACGGTCGACATTTGCGGTTGAAAACCACGCTGGTGTTTGGCGGCGTCAAGCAGGGCGCTCAGGTTCGAGCGCTTGATCGCGGAGCCCATGTGTTGGTGGCGACGCCCGGGCGTTTGTTGGACTTGATGGATCAGGGTTTCATCGAACTGGACCAGTTGGATGTCTTCGTGCTTGACGAAGCCGATCGCATGTTGGACATGGGGTTTCTGCCCGATTTGAAACGAATCATCCGCGAATTACCCGACGATCGCCAATCGCTGTTCTTTTCGGCCACGGTGCCACCAAAAATCCGAGAGCTGTCCCAAAGTCTCTTGATCGATCCGATCAGCGTCAACGTCACGCCAAAGAAACAAAGTGTTGACTTGATCGATCAGCAAGTCATGCACGTCGATCGGTCGACAAAAATCGAGACGCTCGCCGAGATCCTCAGCGATGATGATGTTGACCAAGCCATCGTTTTCACTCGCACCAAACGCGGAGCCAACATGGTGGTGCAACGGTTGGAGCGAAAACGAATCAGCGCAGTGGCGATCCATGGAAACAAATCCCAAAACGCGCGGCAACGAGCACTCGCTGCCTTTCGAGATAACCGAATCCAAGTATTGGTCGCGACGGACGTGGCGGCACGAGGAATTGATATCGAAGGCGTGACCCATGTCGTCAACTACGATGTGCCAACCGACCCGGAAAGTTACGTCCATCGGATCGGCAGAACCGGAAGGGCTGGAGCGAAAGGGGTCGCAATCACGCTTTGCACGGCTGAAGAGCGAAGTGAGTTGCGTGATATCGAGCGATTGATCGGGATGAAGATCCCGTTGGCAGACGGACAGCAGGAGCCGACCGGACCGATTGTCAAAAAGCAGAAAGCGTCCCAGCGATCCTCGGGCGGCGGCCGACGGCGTCAATCAAGTCGACCGTCCGTTCGCGGACAAGCCGGTTCAAGTAACGGGCGCTCTGGACGTGCAAGTAGCCCAAATAAGAAGAAGCTGGCTGCGTCAGGTCGTCAGTCGGAGGCTCCATCGGGTGGACGAAGTGAAGCCAAGTCCGGTGACGCGCGAGGGAGGGGCGCATCGGCAAATGAAGCTTCCGGTGGATCGTCGGGAGGCCGAAACAGGCGTGGTCGTCGCCCCGGCAAAAACGCTCGCAGCCAGAGCAAACGCTCGAATCGGTCGGGGGAATAGCAGCTCCATTCGCAAAGCGGATATTTTACGAGCTTTCGCCAAGATTCAGGCAGGGACCGAGTCACGTTTTGCCGGGAAATTGCCGAAAAACGTTGGGTTCCCCGTTTTCGCGTCCGCACGTTTTGGCTACAATCTGCGACTCAAATTGAACGACGACGAAATTCAGATCCTACTATTCGAGTGAATTGCGATGAAATCCGACATCCATCCCGACTACCGCCAAGTTGTTTTCAAAGACAAGACTGCGGACTTCGCGATTCTTACTCGGTCGACAATTCCCACCAAGGAGACGATCAAGTGGGAAGACGGCAACGAATACCCTGTGTACTTTGTCGACATTTCAAGCGCTTCGCATCCATTTTACACCGGTAAGCAGCAGTTTGTTGACACGATGGGCCGCGTTGAGAAGTTCAAAAAGAAGTTTGGTGGGAATTACAATTCGGCCAAGAAGAAGACTGCCAAAAAGAAGTAGTATTTATGCGGGCGATGGCCCCCTCCGCAGCGATAATTTGCAAGCGACATGGTTGCACGGCCAAGTCGCTTTTTTCGTTTCAATCCGGTCAGCTGGCCTCTGATATGACTGGTCTTGGTTCTACACCAAGCCTGCAAAGAACCGGGCGATGCAGCTCTTGGACTATAGCTCTTGGACTGTAAAACGGACAAATCGTTTGACGTTTTGGTCTCCCTTTTCCAGCAATACAGAACTCGGCGCGGAAGATGCGTTTCGCCGTCGGCATTTCACGACATCGTTTCTTGAAGCTTCGTCCGCTCCATGCGGATGCAGCCGCGCAAACCTCCGGGTCCAGTGACAACGCAGACCAAGTCTTCTGCAATGTGCGGAATGCACCCAAAAGACGAAATCAAAATGTTTGCCCTATTCGTTTGAGGGGCAGTAGGTTACCCTTAATGTATCGATGTACCCGTCCGATGTTATGGCGAGTGGCAACTTCGAACTCATCAGGCAAGCAGAAACACTCCGTTTCAAGCCCGCATGATCATTTTTGAAACAACGCCCCGCGAAACGGTTTGCTGCACGAGCGAACTCAAGGACCGGTCAAGAGGCTGACTCGAACCGCGTTTGTTCCACGGACTCCGCGAATGAAGTCAGCAATGTGTCTCCCGCAAACTGATCAGGTGTTTTCAGCGTTTGCACGAGACTTTATGTGCAAGTGAAAATTTTTCTGATTGGTTTGACGAATGTCTAATGACGTTTCACGAGACGATAGCGCTCGTAATGATGGCTCAACTGCGGTTGGGATTTCTGAAGTTCAAGTGGTGGCATCCAATTCGGGTGGTACGCCGCGAGTGAATGTCCCGGTTGAGATCATCGACTCCTCGTCGGTGGAAGAAATAGGGCACGCGTCGCCAGAGGTCCAAGTCGATGGGGTCCAGCCTGACGATGTTCCGGTCGCTCCAGCGGTTGAGCAGATCGAGCAAGTGGATGAACCCGACCCAATATCCAGTGTCGCCCCGGCGTCTACTGCGACGAGCGAGGCGAAATCACACGAGGTTGCGACCAAACCGGACAACGAGCAAACCGTAACAACGGTAGAGGCTCACGAGGACCAAGCCAAAGCGGAAGTCGCCGCGGCCTCTGACGAAGCGTTCGAAACCGTTAATCCATTCGAAGAAATGGGCCTTTCGCCATCCGTGCTGGAATCGATCGCCAACGCGGGTTACGAGACGCCGTCTGAAATTCAAGCCGAGACGATTCCGATCGTGTTGGCAAACTTGGATCTGATTGGACAAGCAGAGACGGGCTCTGGTAAGACTGCCGCGTTCGCTTTGCCGCTGCTGTCGAAAATTGACATCGACGCGAAGAAGCCTCAGATCTTGGTACTCGCTCCTACTCGTGAGCTGGCCCTGCAAGTGACTGCGTCATTCGATAAGTACGCGGCGCGAGTCAAAGGTTTTCGCTCGGTCACGATCTACGGCGGCCAGAGCTATGAGGCTCAGATTCGTTCTCTCCAACGTGGCGTTCAAGTCGTGGTCGGCACGCCCGGTCGCGTGATGGATCATATTCGTCGTCAAACACTTGATTTGAGTGCGTTGAAAACCTTCGTACTGGATGAAGCGGACGAAATGCTACGGATGGGTTTTATCGATGACATTGAATGGATTTTGGAGCACATTCCTCGCGAGCGACAGACGGTGATGTTTTCGGCGACGATGCCAGACGATATTCGCAGAATCGCCAAGCAACATCTTCGCAACCCAAAACATATCACAATCCAAAGCAAGACCGCGACCGCCGATTCGATCAATCAGCAGTTGATGTTTGTGCATCCACGTGACAAAGCGGAAACGCTTGACCGGATTTTGCAGACCGAAGAGCGGGATGCCGTCCTTGTTTTTACTAAGACGCGAACCACAACGATCGTCGTTAGCGAGTTCCTGACTCAACGTGGTTACCGCGTATCGGCACTTAACGGTGACATGCAGCAGAGCCAGCGAGAACGGACGGTCAACCAATTAAAATCGGGGCGGATCGACGTGGTGATTGCCACTGACGTGGCCGCACGTGGACTGGATGTCGAACGGATCAGCCACGTGATCAACTACGATTTCCCTCACGACACCGAAGCGTATGTCCACCGAATCGGACGCACTGGGCGTGCCGGGCGAGAAGGAAATGCGATTCTGTTTGTCGAGCCAAAGGAAAAGGGCAAGCTTTCGCGGTTGCAGCGAGCAACCAATCAGCGTATCGCTCAGATGCGAGAGAAATCGCTCGACGAGATCAACGATCTTCGTGTCGAAAAGTTTCTACAGAAGGTGACCGAGTCGGCCAAGTCACCCGACATTGCCATGTTCAGCAAGATTCTGGCTCGCCATCAAAAGCAGACCGAGCTACCGCTTGAGGATATTGCGGCCGCGTTGGCGGTGATGGCTCAGGGATCAACACCGTTGATCATGAAGGAATTGAAGCAAAGCCGTCCTCCAAAGTCAGACGATTCACGAGGCCGTGGACGTGACCGAGGCCCTCGCCGTGACAATTCAGAAATGACAACTTTTCGCGTCGAGGTGGGCAAGTCGCACGGTGTTGGTGCCGGGAACTTGGTTGGCGCGATCACGAACGAAGCCAACCTGTCCAGCAGCGACATTGGAAGGATTAAGTTGTTTGATGATTTCAGCTTGGTTGACTTGCCGAAAGATTTGCCCGAGGCAACCATCAGCCACTTGGAAAACGTTTACGTTTCCAATCGAACTTTGCAGATCAAACAGGACAAAGGTGGACGCAGCGGTGGTTACGATCGTCGGCCTACCTACAGCAAGAAGAACAACGGCAGCACTCGTTTCGGCAAACGATTTGAGAAAAAGTCGGGCGGCTACGATCGTGGGGCTTCTTCTGGAGCACGGTCGAGCGGCGGGTACAAAGGCAAATCAAGTACCAGCGGCGGCGGTGGCGGTGGATACAAAGGAAAATCTAGCGCAGGCAACAGCTACCAAAGTGCTTCCAGTTCGCCGAACCGTTCGACTTCATCGCCCAACGAATCAACATCCACCGGCGAACGCAAATCTTACCAATCTTCCAGCAAGCCAGCCTACGCGGGCAAATCGAAGTTCGGCTCGAAACCGAGTCCGGCAAAAGCCAAGCGAGCATCGAAGCGGAAAGGTGGCCCGTCCGCAGATGCTCCTGCTAAAAAGTACGTGAAGATCCGCTCGTCCAAGTGAGCGTTAGCACTCGCGAAACAGTAACTTGCGGATTTGTAAGACGATTGGGCGTTGAGATACGCGGGTTTCGAGTACTCAATCAAGTCTTCGTCCAAGAATTTTGACGCGTCGAACGACATGCAGCGAGCGTCCACTTGAGTCAGAATATGGTAATCTTTCAGAGTGATTGGCCAACGTTTGGTCGATCGCTCTGTTTCATTTGGCAGGTACCTTTGGGCACATGACACCGATCATCACTCTCGTGGGAACTTTGGTCGTTTCCCTGTTGGTCACCAGAATTGGGGCGGTCGCGTTTCAGCTGACCGGCTTGTCTCAGGAAGTTGCACGATTTCAGGCTCGTTCAGCATTTACGGGCGTTGGCTTTACGACCAACGAAGCCGAGAAAATCGTCAACCATCCTGTCAGACGAAAGATCGCGGGCTTGCTGATGCTGTCCGGAAACCTCGGTATCGCGCTGGTGATCGCGAGCATGATTTCTGCTTCGTCGGCGGTCAGCGCCGGAAACCAATTTGTCCAGTTCATCGTGCTGATCATTGGATTGGTCGTGTTGTACGTCGTCGGGACGCATCGCTGGGTCGACCAAACGATCAGCCGTGTGATTGAATGGGCGTTGCTAAAATGGACGACCCTTGATGTGCGAGATTACGTTTCGTTGCTGCACCTAGCTGACGGATACGTTGTGCTTGAGTTGGTTGTCAAGGAATCCGACTGGATCTCAAACCGGTCTCTGGCCGAGGCCGCCTTGTCTTCTGAAGGTGTCCTCGTATTGGGGCTGCATCGTGCGAGCGGGAAGTACGTTGGAAGTCCAAACGGCGAAACGATGGTCAAAACCGGTGACACGTTATCGTTGTATGGCCCAATTGACCGTTTGGAAGAACTGGATATCCGGCAGAAGGGCTATCATGGTGATCGAGCCCACCGGATCGCAGTAGCGACGCAGTCGGAACAGGTCAAAGAACAGGACGAGGAATCTGAACCGACCGAACAAAGTCACGATGCTTCCTGACCCTAGGGCTGACTTGGCACTCGTGAAACCTCACCTGCGGATCTGTAGGACGGTTCGAAACGAAATGCAACAGACTCCGATCAGTTGCGCTCAAACATCGCCTTGCGAAGTTCGGATTCAAACGAATCGCTGGTGTCGATCACGCTGCGAAATTCCTCCCGATCCAGCACGTAGCATGTCGTGGGCTCAGTCGCCACGACAGTCGCATTTCTAGGTTGGTTTTCGATCAAAGCAACCTCACCAAAATAGCTTCCCACGCCCAACTGGTTTACCGTTTGCTGCTTTCCTGTTGCTGCATCGGTTCGCACGATCGCCACGTTACCTGATGTGACAACAAAGAATTCCCGGCCTTCCTCGCCCTGATGAAAAACGGCCTCGTCTCCTTTGAATTGGCGGACTTCAACATTGTTTGCAACGTCCGTTAGCGTGCGGGGTGTCAATTCAGCGAATATTTCTGTGGCCTGCAAAAAGGCACAGATCTTTTCCGTCTGCTTGACATCCGAATCATTCTTGATGTGTCCCGCGACCATGTTGATGATTCGATCGGCGACATCCAGAATTCGATTATCGTGGGTGACAATCAACACGGTGCAGCCATCACGATCCGCCATCTCACGGAGCAAGGTCACGGCTTCACGCCCCGATTCTTCGTCAAGGGCCGCAGTGGGTTCATCGGCAAGGACGATGCGAGGACTATGAATCAAGCCACGTGCAATGGCGACCCGTTGCTTCTGACCACCCGAGAGAGATTTCGGCTTGTAGTGGATGCGTTCGCCAAGACCAAGCCGAGTCAGCATCTGCTCGATCTTCGGTTTCACCGTGGAGCCTTTCAGCCCGACCAGTTCGGTCGCCATTTTTACGTTCTGAAACGCCGTTAGCGAACCAAACAAGTTATGAGCCTGAAAAATAAAGCCAATGTTCTTGCGGATTTCGGTCAACCCGAGCTGAGACATGCCGTTCAGTTCCTGCCCAAGAATCTTCAGGCTACCTTCCTGGACCGTTCGCAGCGTTCCAATCAGAGTCAGAAGTGTGGTTTTGCCGGAACCCGATGGTCCGGTCATGATGACAATTTCGCCAGGGCGAACGTTGAGCTTGTTTTCAAATAGCGCCTGCGTTTTCGAATCCCCTGAACCAAAGTGATGATTTAGCTGATCGACTTGTATGACGGGCGGTTGGTTGGCGAAATCAAACATGGTTGTAACTTGTTGTTGGTGGAATCGAATCGGTCAGCTGTGGTCAGAACTTGGCTGCTTTCAACTAGAACAAACTTGCGGGATCGGTTGACAACAACTTGCGTAGCGCGATGATGGCGCTGATCACGCACATCAAAACAGTCAGGCCCAGCACGAGTGACGCTCGCTGAACATCAAGGAACATATATAAGCCCGTCCCCCAGTTCACGACACCAAATGCGAGTAATGCGATCATCATGCCCGGCACGAATGAAACGATGCTCAGCACCAACGCTTGAAAGATAACCACGGCAGCGAAAAATCCAGTCGGGTATCCCATTGCTTTGAGAGTAGCGAATTCGCCCATGTGGTCAGCAATGTCGGTTGCGAGCACTTGATAACAAATGATCAGGCCAACGACAAACCCGATCAAAGTCCCGACCAAAAAGATCAATCCGATGGGCGTGTTCTTTCCCCAGAACTTTCGCTCGGATTTCAAGAAGTCAGCACGCGTTTGCACGATGACATTGGGTCCAAGCATCTTCTGCAACCGGTCTGCCACAACCACAGGTGACTCGTTCTGTTGACATCGAACGACACCGTAGTCGACTTGGGAAAGCGGAACTCCACTGCCACGCAAACTGAAATAGCTGGCGAAATTCTGCGTCGTCATCACCAGTGTTCCGTCATTGGAAAAATTGATGCCAGTTTCGAATAAGCCCACCAGTTCGACCGTTTTACCCAACAATTCACCGAATGGATCGGCCCGCCTTTGCTCTTCGGTTCTGGGCAATCGAAACATGCTTTTGCTCTTCACGTCGGACGCCGCCGTCGATGGCCGCGACAGCTCACGGCCAAGCGTTGCCAATCCGAACCCATGGAACAGCTCGTGCGTTGGATCAAAACCAAGGACGCGTATTTTCCGCTTGGGCGCGCCGGATCGATGCCACTCGGACATCACGTTCTCGATGTATAACGGTTCGGCTGCGGCAACTCCCTTGCAGCTTCTTGCGGTGATCACGTGTTGCAGAGGCATCTGTTGGCCACTGGAGAGCATGAAACGAGATTTTATTCTGATCACGACATCCGCCGAGATCTTTTCTTCCATGATCCGGACATTGCTATCGAACAGCGCGTTTCGGAATCCGGTCTGCATAAACATCAAGACAACGGCGAACGTCACACCGGAACAACGGACCAGCAGTCGTTGCCAGTTCGCGGTCGTATTGGACCAAGCGAGCTTTGCAGCCAATAACAAATGCATCGATCATTAAAACAGATCGGCGGGATCTGCCCTCCTGAGTTTTTGCATGGCAATTGATCCGGACACGCAGCACATCGCGATCGTTGCAACAAACACCAGAATTTGGCGGCTGATCGTCATTGTGATGGGAAGGTTGGCGGCTTTACCAACGACCTCGTACAGAAACAGTGAAAGACAGAATGCAACCGCGTAGCTGATCACGCCAAGAATCACCGCCTGTTCCAGAACGACGCGTGAAAGGTAGCTGTTTCGATATCCCATCGCCTTGAGCGTCGCGTATTCACCAAGCTGTTTCGTGATATCCGACGAAAGCACGATGTAAACAACGATGGCTCCCACGATCAGTGCGACAACAACACCCGCGATGAAGATGAAGCCGATCGGCGTGTTCGTGACCCAGTGCTTGATTTCTCGATTAACCACCTCACGACGGGTGAGAATCTCGACTGGAGGTTGTTCTCCGGAAGCGACCCCAAGCGATCGATAAATTGAATCACGTGCTTTCCGGGGATTCTGCGCCACAGATGTGGCTAACTGAACCAATCCGATCGTGACATCGTTTTGATCGTAATTTGGGAACAGCTCGCGAAAGTCCCTCTCGTGAATAAACGCAGCCCCGTTGGCGGCCAATCCTGTACCAAGCTCGAACAACCCCGCGACCTTGCACGCTTTCTGGTTCAGCTCGACCTCCAGGCCAATGTTCGATTCATTGAAACGGACTCGATTGTTAGCGCCGAGGAATTGAGGTCGTGACTTTTGGTCAACAACGATGGCGTTCGGCGAGTTCAATCTATCAAAGTCAGGCAGCGTCACCGAGCGGTTCTCTTTCACGAACGTTTCACCGGTGGGATTGACGCCCATGATCAGTATGCCGCGTTGGACCGACTGTTCGGCATGGTTCCATTTTCCAAGGCTGATGTGATAGGGCTGAGTCGATGCTACCGAAGCATCGTTTTCAATATCGCGCAACCACGAATCTGAAAACTTACCCGCGTCACAGAAGTGGTAGTAGTTGGGCGAACACACCACGAGATCGAACTTCAAATTGTTATAAAACAAAACCGCCGTATCCAGCACCGCGCCGAGAAAACCCAACTGCATGAAGATCAGCGTCACCGCAATGCTGATCCCACTGATCGACAAGACGGTCCGCCAGCCGCCATCACGAAGATTGAGAATTGAAAGCGAGGTCGCCATTGGCGGGAACCAGTTGAGAGTCTAAAACGCGAACACTTCAGGCAGGTGGATTCGCGGGAGCACATTCAAATCGGATGATAAGTGATTGCATCTCTTCGATTTTCAAAACGTTCCGGGCTTCACTTCGATTTCAACCTCAACCTGTAAGTTCACCAGCTTTGCCGCCGCGGAAGGGTCGTCCAACAAGATCGTGACGTTTCCGGTTCGACGGTCGACTTTGGCAAACGGATTCGGATCCGTCAACGACGGAGCCCCGATCATCACACCCTTGCGGACTACGGTGCCCAGCAAAGGGGCTGACACGGCAGAGGACGTTATTTTTGCTCGCAAATTCTGGTGCTTATCCAGATCAATCTGTCGCAGAAACTGATCGCTTACTTCTGCGACGCAGTGCATTTCTGACGTGTCACCAATCACCATTACCGGCTTGTTGGTTACCGAATCGCCTTCACGCACAATGATGTCCAAGATCGTCGCTGTCGGAATCGGTGACTTCAGCTCGGTCATTTCCCAAGCGACCGTGGCCAGTTCGACGGCAGCATCGAGCGAGCTAGTGGGCACCAATTGGTCGGCGTCAGCCAAGCCCTTTTCCACGGCTTTGAGGTTATTCTTTGCGACCGTCATGGCACGCGCCGCGCTCTTGCGGGCCTGTTTAACGGTCAACTCCGCCTGCTCAATCTGAAGTTCAAGCTGATCAACCATCAGTTCTTGTTTCTCAACATCAGTCTCATTGAGTAAGCGAGCCGTCGTGGGATCGGCCTTGATCTGTTGTAATCGAGCCAACAACGATTGATTCGTTGCCAGCTGACGTTCGAGCAGACCGATCTTCTGCTCCTCGACCGAGATCTTTTCATCGGCGGCCGCCGCTTCTTCAACGGCCAATTGAGCAGAACTGAGTTTGAATTGGGCCTGTTCCTTTTTAAGCCTCGCCTGCTTGATCGCGTCTGCACGACGAGCCTTGGCAAGTTTCAATTCCTTTTCACGGACTTGACGCCCTTGGAGCGTTGCCAGTACTTCGTCTTGCAAAACTTCCTGGCCGATCGATTTTTCGGTCAGCTTGAATATCTGCGAACCAACCGGAGCGACAATCTGAATCAACCCGGATCGAGGAACCAGTTTGCCCGGGCACCGAATCGTTGATGCGGTTTGATCAGCGGAAACTTCTGAGATCGTCGGACTTTCCGCAACGGCTTGAGAAGCATCAGCATCGGTCGCGTCAGTCGCGCGCTGCGAATTCCCTCCGTACCAGCCGAGCAACGCGACACCGACAAGGGACAAAATCAGGAGGAACGCACGCATGAGGGAGCTCAGGATGAAGGGAGTTGAAACACATCTTTGCCATCGGGATCAGCTGTTCAACAGTACCAGCCTAATCGGCAAAAATGAAGAATGCATTACCAAGCTTCGGATACGGGCGTATTTTCGTGAAACCATTTGACTGATCATGCCATGGCTGTGCAGGAACGGATACCACCGACACCACGCGGATCATGTGGATGGGTAGGAGCGGAACGAGATCAATTGCACCCGCTCATGTGAAGCGTATGCCCGCACGATTGGCCCAGCAATCCCTGAGCCTGCTGCAGTTTCACCTGAGCTATTTCAAACTCGATAGCGGCTTCAATTCGCTCTGACCGTGCCTGCTGAAGCTCGACCCAGTTCTCATTTTCCCGCAAGTACGAATCGCGGGCATCGACCTCCTTGCCTGCTTCGATCACCTCCGCTCGCTTTTCAATCCGCTGAATATCCGCGTGGGCGATCGTCAGTTTTTCGAAGGCGGTCTGCATTTCCAGCATGGCTTTGGCCGTCGACAGGCGAGCTTCTCGTTTTCGCAGATTGACGATTTTTTCGGCCTGACTCTTGCGATTGCGGAGCGTCGAGTCGGGAGCCTCGGCAGCCTTCAGGAACTCGATCAGTTGTCGACGGAGCAACACTTTCTTAATTGGCTTTGCCTGCAACTGTTGACCGATTCGGGCATCGAACATGCTGAGCAACCGATAGAGCCCTTCACCGTCGCAGCGGTGACTGATCACCGATTCGGCCGCGAGAATACCCGGACGGTTCGATTCGGCGAGTGCTGTTTCGGACAGCACGTTCACCTCGGTCCGTTGAGGATTGATATCGTGCACTGGCTGGAACACGACGATTGGCTGCTCGCCCACGTTGATCAACAAGTTCAGTTGGTAAGTCAACTCTTGATGAGCCGCCTCCAGCTGGGACTCCTTCCGATCGATTTGCAAACGAGCTTTCTGGATGTGGTTCATTCCTTCCGCCGTTGCGAAACCAGCATCATTTGCGGCCGCCACCGTTTTCTCTAATTCACTCAACCGCTTTCTCGATTCGTCGATCAGTTCCAGTTGCAAAGAAATTTGAGCGAGACCCAAGAACGCTTGCGCCGCCTTTCCGGCCGCGAGGTTGCGTTGTTCGAGTGCCTCTCCCTGCAACACGGTGTCGATCCCACGTCCACTGGAACGTTGGCACGAACAAGATGATGAACCCGGTTCTGAGTCTGTCTGTTGATTGAGTCGGCACTTCAGCAAGTGTCGTTCCTGTTCAATCACTTCCGCCAGTTCGGAATTTTGAGCAGCCAAACAGATGACTTCTTTCATCGTGATCGCAACCGTGTCTTCGGTGGCGACCTGAGCCAACAACGATTGGCGAGCAGATTGGTAGTCTGGCAGCGAAGCAAAGTCTGTGGTTACGGCTGCACCTTCAGGCTTCAAAGATACTTCCAACGGTGTCTGCTTGGAAACGAACGGGACACACGTTTTGCAGACAGGAGCATCACGCCAGCAGCAACCGCTGTTGATCCCAGTAACAAGGGAAATGCAAAAGAGGATTGCAGTTTGGCGAAAATGCATATTGATAGCGATCGATCGAATCGGATGGTCTGCTGTCGTTATCGAAACATACGTTGCGTACGGATTAACAGTTACACCCCGAGTAACCCGAAATCCGCTCGCCCGACTGGCACCATCGTCTCAGTCGGTAAAGTTTGTCAGCCAATTTCCGTGACCCAATGCTAGCGACGGGCCGATCCGATTGATGGTGGGCAGTCATCGGAATGGGAAATGGTCCTTAAATCCGGCCAAAATCTACGATTTGGTCGAAAATGGATGCTCATGCGGGACGGCTCATGCGGGACGGTGATAAAACAGAGAAGGCAGAAAGCACGTTGATTGAAGATTGACGGTAACCGTTCACGGGTTCGAGCAAATCGACCGAAAACCACGGTTTTTTGAAACGGAACGAAAAAGCTGAACGGCGTCAACTGAGAAAATGCAGTAGTTCATGACATCGATTCGTCCATATGTAGACACACCTTCGAAACCCGTGAACGGTTACGATTGAAGTAACGGCCACAACACTGGCAAAATGTTTGAATGGGCGGGGAAACGTGGCCACAGATGCACACCGATCGACACAGATGCAGCGCGCATCAATCGGTGTCGATCAGTGAGAAGCCGTGGCGAGCAAAGGTTGCGCGACGCGTGGGGGCGAAACTCCAAAGAATTCGTTTGCCACCGGAACCCTAAACAGCTTCAGCTTTGTCTTTCGCTTTGCTGGGGCCATCGAACAAGGGTGTGCTCTTTTCAACCGGCGGTTTGGGCTTGGCTGCCGCAGCGGCTTTCGCGAGATCGATTCCCATCCCGGACAGAAGCGATCCGATTTCCGCGTCGCGACGAGAATCGAGAGTCTCGATGGCAATTTCGGTTTCGACAGCTTTCTTCTTCAAACCTTCCAGATCGGCTTTCATCGACTCCATCTGCTTGGTCAGCTTTTCGATCATCTTGCGAGTCGCCGCCAACGTTGCCTTCTGAGAAACTCGCTCTTTCTCAAAAGTCTTCAGGATGCCGTCGACGCTGGAGGTGGCGTTGGACGTAGTGGATTTCTTCGATCTGGAGGCTGCTGCTTTCACCGATTTCTTCTTTGCGATGGCAGGCTTGCGAGCAGGTGCTTTCTTTTTTGCCGCTGGTCCAGACTTTGCGTCCGGAACGGATTTCTTTTTTGCCATGGTCATATGCCCCTGCGGGCCCTTTGCTCAAGGTGTCGGTCTTGCGATAGAGAAACGACAATTGTGGTCGAGCCTGAGCAATTCGCAAGAGTTCAATTTGTGCAGGGCGGAGATTCATCAAGGATTACAGCTGGACGCATGCGCAACCGCAGAACCGTGACAACGTGGAAGTCAGAACGCGAATCATGGGACCTCTGGATCAGCGTCGGTAGCGTCACCGAACCAGTATTTGACGAAAAAATAAAGCGTTGCCAGAATGCCCCAGCTCAGTCCCAGCACGACACCAAGGTCTAGGACACCTCGCCATGGCTGAGAAATATACTGGAACAACACGACCAGCATGGTCACGCCGAGAAACAAACAACCGATCACGATCTTTCGCTTTTTGGTGGAATGAAAGAAGCCCATGCAGAACAATGGAGCCAAAACAGTGCGAAGCAAAGTCGCATGCTCCCGCAAATAGTTGGCTCTTGCTGCAACGCGAGGCGAATACCCTTTCTGGAATCCCTTGTAGCCTTCGCTATAGAGCATGAAAAACAGCCAGGGAATCATCACCGCGTAATGAGCCGCGTTCAGCGGATGCTGAAAGCCTTCTGTCACTTGCCGCAGCATTCGCAATACGGCATAGCCCAGAACCATGCACGCTCCCGCAACGCCCCAAATTGCGGCGATGTTTCCAATCCGTCGGTCTAAGTAGCTGTGCACTGACTGTCTCAAAAAAATGTTTGTTGATGGAATATCGGATCTGGCGACTGCGAGTCCGCGAAAGAGGCAAAAAGGGAGCCTCCGCATCCAGCTCACTTTAACGAGCTGGAGAACTTACTTTTCCAATACGCTTTGTCGAGCCAATGCGGCAGCGCCGATCACGCCGGCGTTGTCGCCCAGTTTTGCAGCTTCGATTTTGAAAACGTCTCGCATGGAGGGTAGGATACGCTGTCGAGCCAGTTTCTCGATCTTTGGAAGCATCGTGTCCTCCATCGCCTCGACCAAGCCTCCTCCAAAAATGATCACGTCAGGAGCCAGCAAATGGACAACGGTGACGACCGAGTTTGCCAAATGAATGCAGGCGTTATGCACGATTTGCTCGACCATCTTGTCACCATTTTTGACAGAACCTGATAACGCTCCGCTGCGAATGTCGGCGATATCGGTTCCCGTTTCCTTCAACAGGTAAGGAGCCTGACCACGGTAGGCCGCCTGCGCTGCGGCACCCGCGATTGCTAACCGGGAAGCGACCGATTCAAGCGACCCCTCATTGCCCGCTCCATCGAGCGGTCCTTCAGCGACCATCGGCATGTGTCCTATCTCCATACAAGTGCAATTCGCGCCGCGAAAAATCTTGCCCTCGTATACGCAACCGCCGCCGATCCCGGTGCCGGGGAAAATACCGACAACGCATCGAGCTTTCTTGCCTGCACCTTGTTGGGATTCACCAAACACTCCGGCATCCACGTCGTTGGCGATCGTAACGGGGAATTTGAATTTTTCCTCGATCGAGTCAGCGACGGGGACATCTTCCCAGCCAAGATTCGGAGCCGTGCGGATCCGACGCTTCTTCAGATCGAGCGGGCCTGGGCAACCAATCCCCAAGCCTTTCACCTGTTCTGGTTCGAGCCCCGCATCCTCCAGCGCGCCGGAAATAACCTGGTTGATTCGTTTGAGGCCGGCCTCCATGCCCTCGTTGCCACGGGTTTTCTTGCGAGCCTTGCCGATGACTTTGAAGTCATCATCAAAGACGGTCGCCAACATCTTGGTTCCGCCAAGGTCAAACCCAATCCAGTAGTTTTCACTCTTATTGTCTTCTGACATCAACTGCCCTGTTCGGTTAACTTTAGTATCTTGATTGTCGCAAAGCTAAATCCGCGATGACTGCATCGCAGGACTTGCTCAGCATTAACATTAAGATACCGGATTCCGTTTGTCCCATTGTGTCAGGTGCGATCGCCCCAGTCCACGTGTGAAGGGAGAAGCAAATCAGTTTCGCGCCACGGATCAGTCGCCCCAATCGAATCGCTGAATGCGATGATTGTACGAATCGACGACGTGAACTGAACCCTGGCTGTCAATTGCGAAAGCCCATGGCTGGTGCAACTTACCCGGCTGACGACCTGGTCCTCCCCAAGAACGAATGGACCCCCCATCATTGCTGAGTTGCTGAATCCGATGATTTCCAAACTCGGCAACGGTCACCGTACCAGCTCGATCGACGTTGACCTGGTAGGGATAACTGAATTTCCCTTTCGATGAACCGCTCGTTCCGAACGATTTCAAGAACTGGGGGCTTTCACCCGAGACATCAAAAACCTGGATTCGATGATTACTCGCATCGGCGACCCATAGCTGATCGTTGTCATCCATCGCCATCCCTTGCGGCCGCAGGAACTGGCCCGGTTCGGTGCCATGCTGTCCCCACTGATAAACGTACCGTCCATCGGCATCGAATTTTTGGATTCTGTCGTAGTCACCATACTCGGAGACGTAATAATTTCCGCCTGAGTCCTGCACGACGTCGGTTACAAATCCGAACTCACCCGGACCGCGACCGTTCGTGCCGCCAATCGTTCGTTCGGAGATCAATTCGCCACGCGGCGTATAGAACAGGACGCGAAAATAATGAGTGTCACAGACCATCAGCATTCCGTCCTGGCTGATTGACAGACCACACGGTTTTCCCTGAGCGCACTCTGGCGTCCGCCAAGATCGAATGAAGGTTCCATCTCGGTCGAAAACCTGGATTCGGCTGGTCATGTCGACGATGTACAGTCGATCCTGATCGTCGATGGTGATGGCACGCGGTTTGATGAATCGCCCGTCGTCCAAACCCCGTCTACCCCAGACGAGTACGTTCGTATCCGGCTGGATGTGACTCAGGTGACAGCCGCTGACAGCCAAGACAAGCATTGCTTGCAGGACCACGACCAGTTCCGCGTGATTTCCGACAGAACGACGTGGCGTTTTCCAGATCATAAGTGAAGTCGGACTTCTCGGACTGGTTGGATACAAGTCAGGTAGATCAAGAGTGCGTAAATTAACGGGCGTAAAAAAAGACATGTTACTCCAAACTTGAAGCAACATGTCTCGATAAAGTCACTGACAAACCAGTTTCAGGCGGATGGCAAGATGAAACTCAACTGCCTGTCTGACGCCCGTAGTTTCTCAGACTATTCTTCCTCACCAGCTACGGCGTCGACCGCATCTTTGGCGGCGTCGACGGTGGCTGCCGCACCATCTTTGACGGCGTCCATGGCTTTGTCAGCGGCATCGGCGGTGGCGTCCATGACACCATCAGCTGCGTCACCAACGGCAGAAGCGGCGTCGTCGGCTGCACCCTTAGCGGCATCCTTAGCTGCGTCGCAACCAAAGGTCATGATTGCTGCGCACATTAACAGCAGGTAAAAGCAATTTTTCATCGTGGATTCCCTAAAAAGTGTTCAGTTGATTTCGATCGCCCATCGATCGTAAGCCAACAGAGTCGAGGTACATTGTGGCAAAGATTCAAACGTGCAAGTTAACCGAGAGAGGCTCGCTCTCACAGTCGGGCTTACACAGCATGCCGATGGCTCCATTATATTCCAAATAGAAGCGGAATACCGATTTCCGTGCCGAAGAATGCGAAATCTCCTCATTTATCAAGCCTTGGAACAGGCTCAGACGCACAACTTGAGGACTCTGCCCGAGAAGAAGCATCGTTGCAATCCTAACATTTTTGCTGACTGAAAGCCTCAGGAGCCGCGAACCTAGGAGTTGCGTCGCTACTTGACCCTGCACGAAAGAAACCGATATAGTTTTGTGCCCAGACGCATCCGTCGCAGCTCCGTTCCCCACTTTCCAGCCTTCAATCAATGTCCGCCGTCACGATCGATATAAAAAAGTCCCAGGACATTCGTGATGTCGTCCATCGAGCCGTGGAGGCGCTTTCGGCAGGAAAAATATTGGCCCTGCCGACCGAAACAGTCTACGGATTGGCCGTCAGCGCGTTGCATCCGGGGGCCGTCGAGCGGCTGTCGTCTTTCAAAAATCGAACGCCCGACAAGCCGTTTTCCGTGGCAGTTCGAGGGTACGAGGAATCGCTTGACTATGTCCCAAACATGTCTCGTCTGGCACGGAGATTTGCTCAACGCTGCTGGCCCGGGCCGGTGACTCTGGTGCTCGACGGCAGTCATAAGGATAGCGTTCTCAACCGGTTGTCGCCCGATGTCCGTCGAGCCGTTATGCCTGATGGGACGGTTGGTCTGCGAGTTCCTGCTCATGAGCTTACGCTACAGATTTTAAGACTTTGTGCGGGGCCGTTGATTCTGACAAGTGCGAACACCGCGGACATGCCTCCTGCGACTGACGGCTGCTCGATCGCCGACGATCTGGGTGCGGGAGTTGACGTAGTGCTCAATGACGGCCCGACTCATTTTGCGGCTCCTTCGTCCGTCGTTCAGGTGACCGGCGATCAGTTCAACGTTCTACGAGAAGGGGTTGTCAATCGAGCGTCGATGCAGCGCGTGTCCGGGTTCGTCGCTCTGGTGGTTTGCACCGGAAACACCTGCCGCAGCCCGATGGCCGAGGGGATATTCAGACAATTGCTGTCCGAGCGTCTCGGTTGTGCACCCGATGAGATTGAACAGCACGGCGCCACCGTCATGTCGGCAGGGATCTCCGCCAGTTCCGGCGGCGCTGCGGCCACTCAAGCGATCGAGGTCATGAGCGAATGCGGGATCGATTTGCGGACCCATTCGAGTCAACCCGTGACAAACCACATCATCAACTTTGCTGACCTTGTCGTGACGATGACCAATGGCCATCGGTCTGCGATTGTGAACCGTTGGCCTCATCTCGAAAAGAAAACGTTCACCGTTCGCCGAGATCATGGTGACATTAGTGATCCAATTGGTGGTCCCGTCGAATTGTATCGCCAATGTGCTGAACAGATTCGCGAGAACCTAGTACAATGGATCGAAGAAATCGATAACCAGTTACCCCCGCGATCCTCATGAAAATTTCTGTCGGCAGCGACCATCGAGGCGTCGAACACCGCAAATTCATCGGCGACATTGTGTCCTCGCTGGGACATTCCGTCATCGATTGTGGCACGATGACGCAAGAGCCCTGTGACTACCCGGATATCGCTCTGACAGTCGCCAGCTCAGTCTCTCGTCGGGAGAGCGATATGGGGATCCTGATTTGCGGTACGGGGATTGGCGTCATGATTGCCGCCAACAAGGTCAAGGGAATCCGCGCAACGATCTGTTGCAACCAAGAAGCGGTTGTGCTCAGTCGTCAGCACAATGACGCTAACGTTTTGTGTCTGGCCGGAAACGGATTTGATGCGGATCACGTTCGTGAAACAATCACGACATGGCTTTCGACCGATTTTGAGGGCGGTCGACACGCCCGACGCGTTGAGAAGATCGCCGCGATCGAAGCGTGAGATTCGACTGGTCAAGACGATTCAAGCCTGTCCGGCAGACGGTCGCTTGGAGGATCAAAACGGCATGCTGATTTCCATGTCGTAAGGGTCCCTCAGGCCTTCGCCCAAACGCTTCAACGCTTCGGTTTCAATTTGACGGACTCGTTCGCGAGTCAGGCCCAGCATCTCACCGATTTCTTTGAGCGTGCGCGGCTCGGTGTCTTCGAGGCCAAACCGCATTTTCAAGACACTCGCTTCGCGCTCATCCAGTTCATGCATCATCGACTTGATGTGCTTCATCACATCATTTTCCAGCATTTCGTCGGCCGGGCTGCGCGTTCGATCGTCTGTCACCATCTCGCTGAGTGACCACCCTGAATCGGCCTGATCGGTTTGCGGGGTGGAATTGTAGATCTGGATTGCCTTTTTGATGATTGGCAATTTTCGTTTGGGCAATCCCAGCAATCGAGCGACTTCTTCGGGTGTAGGGTTCCGCCGCAGTTCATCGGTTAGGCGGACCGATGCTCGTCGCCATTTCGAAAGCAGTTCGACCATGTACGCCGGAATTCGGATCGTCTTGGCGGAGTTGATTAACGCCCGCTTAATCGATTGCTTGATCCAATAGCTGGCGTACGTGCTGAATCGAGTTCCCACGTCGGGATCAAATCCTTCGACCGCTCGCAACAGGCCAAGGTTCCCTTCCTCGATCAGGTCTTGAAGGCCGAGCCCCTTGCCGGTGTAGCCTCGCGCGATGTTCACAACCAGTCGCAGATTGGCTCGAACCATCCGGTCACGGGCCTGCACATCACCCACCGCAATCTGACGAGCCAAGTCTTTCTCTTCCTTCGCGGTCAACAACGCCGTTTCGTTGATCTCTCGCAGATAGGTTTCAAGAGGCGATTGCAGTCCGCTTCCTGATCGCTTTGATCTGAACGATTTCAGCTCGGATAGTTCTGCTTTGTCAGATTCGCTGCGTTCCTGATCGTGAAGCATGAGGTCAGCCATTTTTAAATAGAGGAAGTCTTTCGTGTGTAGAAACGTTATCGGCGCAGCCTGACAGACCCTGCACGCCCGTTAAACTTTAACGGTTTCCAGCGAGTAATCCTCGTTTGTCGGTTGCAACACTTGCGACATTGACCGAATATTCGAAGTCTTAAAATCTTGAAAGCAACGTATTGTCAAACCGAAGTGCAAAGGCTGATCATACGTACCTTGTGGTCATTTTGGGGCCGGTTAAACTAAAACTCGAATTTCCTTCAGAGCGTTCGTAAGGGCGTTTGAACTTGTTGTTGTCCCTGGAGTTTCATCATGAAACGTTTCTCCGTTTTGGCTTCGTCCGCAGTTTTGATTTGTGTTTCCGCGATTGCTTCGGCGCAGGAAGCCGGGCCGAAGGTCGCCAAAGCGATCGCCAACATTGATTCGATCGCGGAAGCCGGGCCGTTCAAACCAACTTGGAAGTCGCTTGAAACTTATGAAGTGCCTCAGTGGTACAAAGATGCAAAGTTCGGAGTCTTCATTCATTGGGGACCTTACGCCGTGCCGGCTTTCGGTAGCGAGTGGTATCCGCGAATGATGTACATCGATCAGGGGCGACGTGGCGAAAACATGTTCCAGCATCACCTGGAGACCTACGGATCTCAGAAAACGTTCGGGTACAAAGACTTTATTCCGATGTTCAAAGCGGAAAAGTTCGACGCCAACGCGTGGGCCAAGTTGTTCAAGGAAGCTGGCTTTCGATATGTCGTTCCGGTGGCAGAGCATCACGACGGGTTTCCGATGTACGATTGCTCGTTCACCAAATGGGACGCGACCGAGATGGGGCCCAAGCGTGATGTCATCGCTGAGCTTCGTGAAGCGGTCAAGGCGGAAGGCATGCACTTTGGAGTCAGCAGCCACCGAGCGTTCAACTGGATGTATTATTTTCGCGACGAATCGTTTGACAATGTCGCCCCCGAGTTTGAAGGGCTGTACGGACGAACCTTGCCGCACATGTTCGATGAGAAATCGATCAAGTACAAAGAAAACCTTGTTCCGCACGATCAGGTGTTCAAAGACGACTGGCTGGCACGGACCTGCGAACTGGTTGAAAAATACGACCCGGAACTTGTGTGGTTCGACTTCGGGATTGCGATGGGCCAGAATGTTCCTCACGATCAGAATGAATTCGCCGATCATCTGAAACGGTTTGCTGCCTATTACTACAACATGTCGTCCAAGACGGGCGCTGACATTGGAATCATCAACTACAAATGGAACGCGTTCCCGGAGTCGGCCGCGATCTTGGACAAGGAACGGTCGAAGATGGCGGAGATTCGCGAGCCGTTCTGGCAGACGGACACCGCAGTTTCAAAAAGCTCGTGGGGTTACACTTCGGATCCACAATACAAGTCTCCCGACCGACTGGTGGACGACCTAGTGGACATCGTTTCCAAGAATGGGTGCTTGCTGCTGAACGTGGGCCCGATGGCCAATGGTGAGATTCCAGCAGGGGATCAGCAGGTGCTACGTGACATCGGACGCTGGTTGAAAACCAACGGCGAGGCAATCTATGGAACGACATTCTGGAGTACGTTCGGCGAGGGCCCGACCGGTGTCTCAACGGGCCACGTTTCTGAAGCAAATGATAAGCCATTCACGTCCAAGGACATCCGGTTCACAAAGAAAGGTGATGTGGTCTACGCGATCATTCTCGATTGGCCGGAAGAGAACCTTGTTTCCATCAAAACGCTCGCCAAGGGCAGCAAACACTGGCCCGGCGAAATCAACTCGATCGAGCTTCTCGGTTGCGACGAAAAATTGATCACGGTGAGAACTGACGCAGGCCTAGTCGTGACTCTGCCAAGCGTGAAATCGGGTGAGTACGCTCATGTGCTGAAGCTGAAGTAACCTCGCAATTGGCGACCGAAGAAATTCAGCGTTCGCATCCCAACCCAAAGGCAAGCCTTAACTTAAAACGAGGTCGGTTTTTGCCGGTTCGCCGCCGCTTCAACGGAAATCGCAACGCTGACCAAAAAACCAATTCCGATAATTGCTTCGATTAACCACAACATATGAATGTCCTCGACGGAAAGTTCGCGGGCGTCGTTGCCCGCTGTTCTTCTCATCGATCAACGAGTGACACATCTGGTCAATCGACCGGATTTTTTCGAAGCAAGTCCTCTGGACGTGTGCCGGGGACGATTCCTTCAAATTCGAAAAAAGCGAATACGAAGTGGACGGCCAGAGCAAACAAAGTGGCCCACAGGATCGTGCGAGTCACGCTGCGACTGACATCGGTGGTCGAGTATTTTGGCTGACGACCGATCCGGTACGAGATGACCGCGATTCCAAACCCGGAAACCAACAACTTGGCCATCAGCCAACCGGTTCCTCGCCACCATACGTACCCCGGCACGTCCATTCCTCGGTGATAGTGCAGCATCCAGAAGTCGGCTCCAAGTTCCGAGTTGGCGAACGTGAACGTAATCAGGCTGGTCAATCGAGCCACCCAAAACGCCAGCCACGTCAGCAATGGCGTGCCGATTAAAAATGACCAGACAATTGGCGTTAACAGATACCGACCGGGTTCGGTGCCAAAGGATTTCATAGCGTCGATCTGGTTGCCAAACTGGCGACCTCCAACATCCGAGGTCACCGCCGCACCACAGCGGGCAGCGATCAACACACATGACAACACCGGCACAAAAATTCGGAACATCGCGAAGCCCAGTGCGATCAGTAGATCCTCGACCAGTATAGGCCGAGTGTAATCGGCGTAGGGTAGAAACTGAAAAGTGAAGTACGTGGTCACGAATCCGGAGATCAAACCTGAAGCCATCAGATAGACGCACGCTGTCGGGCCGAACACCATCCCAGCGTAATGCCACAAAAATCGCAGGCCAAGAACCGGTTGTCGCCACAGCGGCAACACCGCAAGCAACCCACCAAAGGTAGCCAAAACCACGTCCGTTGTTCGTTCGAAAAAACCTCGAATCGACTTTGAAACGTTTGCCGCGACCGACGGCTTTTCCGGTTGAGGTCTCGAGTCAAAATCGACGTTCGCCAGTGGAGCAAGTCGTTCAGGCAATTGACCCCATTGATCACGAGGCACCTCGTACAGCCTCAGTTGTTCCGGGTCAAGCAAAAAGACTCGATCCGCGATTGGAAGCAGGGTCAGGTAATCGTGAGTCACAATCACTGAGGTATTCGAAAACTGCTGATGCGTTTCGCGAATCAGCTTGGCCACCTGCTGGCCCGTCATCGGATCCAGCCCGGAAGTTGGTTCGTCATACAGAATCGCACTCGGGTTGGCTGCCAGAGACCGAGCGATCGCGAGTCGCTGTCGCTGCCCGCCACTCAAACGCGAAGTCGGAACATTCGTCGGAACGTTCAATGTTTTGAGTAAACCGTCAACGTCCACCTCTGTCGCTCGCTTGCCAGCACTGGACTTCGCATACTGAACGTTGCTCGCGGGCGACAACTCGTCGAACAAAGCGAATGACTGAAAGACGACACCGGCTCGTCCAGCTGCGGCGGGAAGTCCATTGACGGTAATGTCACCGGTGATGCAAATCGCATCATTCGAATCTTCCACATTACGAGGCAGCAGGCCCGCAATCGATCGCAGCAAAATCGACTTCCCGACCCCACTTGGGCCGACCACCAACGTGATTTCATGTTGTCGAAAAGAAACGGAAACACCGTCCAGCAACTTTCGTTGACCGGCGACGACTGACAGTTTCTGGATCGCGATGCCTCGCTCGGAGGACAAATCGATTTCGTCTGCATGGGTCTGTGAGTTCAATCGACGCTCCGTGTTGGACGATTGGGAACCACCGATGAAGGAATCAAAGAATCGCGATCACCAACCAGAGCCGTGTAAACAAAACCAGATTCATTTTTGGAAACGACATCGTCGCTGCCATTCCCACCCGGATCAAGAATCAGCCAACGTTGGTCCTTGTGCAATACCATTCGTCTCAAGACTCTTGCGAATTCCGGAGTGATGGACTTGTTCGGATTTCCAAACATCGATTCACCGATCCGATTGATGGTTGGGTCGAGTTTGCGGCTGGCTAGATCGATCGCTGCACGAGCCTGCGGCCCTGTCCACTGTTGCTCGATCGTCCGTTTCAAACGATCGTTTTCTATCAAAACCTCCTTGAAGATCGCTGTCAGCAAGTCTCGCAGCTCTCGATCATTCACGACGGTGCGAAAACTCTCGCGTACCGTTTCGCGAATTTTTGGATGATCGGCAAACTCCTTGACCAGCGACTTCTGTAGTTCCAGCATGTCTGGCAAATGGGCTTTCAAAATCGGAGCAGCTTTCTCTTTGACAAAGCGATTAAACTCTTGCTCGGTGAAGTTGCGTTCAGGCAGAGGTGATTTATCATAAAGAAATCGCCAGCCAAATCTCCAGAGAGACAGTTCTTGCCAGACTTCCGTTCCGATCTTCCGGGCGAGTGGCGATCCTTTTTCCTCAACGACCGGCCATATTTCATCATGGAGCAAAGGCACAATCCGCTTTTGCAACAGATCGGCTTCAAATCGTTTTCCCAACGCCTGGAACTGCTCTTCCCGAGCTTCAAACGCGGATTGCAAATCGTCTCGAATCACTGAACTGGCGGTGGTGAGCGAATTTTGAACCACGGGTTCAAACGCCTCAGCAATCTCCGGCATGTGGCGGCGGTATGACTCCATGATCAAGGTCACCAGTTCGCGTCGTTTCTCTTTGGGCAACATCGTTTTGATGACCCATTCAGTCGACTGGGGCGTTGATTCTAGGATGAACGTCGCATCATCGTGCAGTCTCGGGGCTCCACCGAACAGCGTCACGGTTGCTTCATTGACGAAATCGATCTTTTTGTCGGCGGACTTTTGGGGCGATGAGTCTCCGCTTTCTATCATCGGTCCCAGCCGGGAGACTCGTCCCACCGGCCTTGCGGGTTCGGTGTCGGCAACGAAAACAGGATCATTCACCGCGACCAACTGTCTTGAATAGAATTTGATTTGCACCTCTTTGGTCGACCACGTCAAATGCCGAATAATTTGCGGTGCGGCTTGCGGTGAATCCTCGCTGGCATGGCGCAGACCGATCGCGCTGGCGACGGCAATACTGCACCATATCAGGACGCCGATGATAAGTTTTTTGGAAGGAATGGGTTCACGTGAGGGATTGCGTTTTTGGATCCGTATGAGACATGCCCATTTTGCGAAATTGCCCAAGTATGTATTTTCGCCCACTGATTCGTTTCTTGAAAGCTCGAATTGGTATCATTGTGGTCGAAGTTGATAGAATATTTAGAAACGGTTCGCAATCAGATGATCACCACCATTTGGAAGCCCGCTATGCTTATGTTTTCTTCGCAAACGCTGTTGGCGGCGATCGGGGTTTTTTCGATCTTGACCGGTTGTTCGGCAGCCCAGAGCGACGGTACTGCCCACGAAGCTTCCGAGCTCAACAAACCGGTAATTGTTTCGCTCGACGACGCCCTGACGCATTCTGCCGACAATAAGTCACCCGCGCAACTGGAGGCGACGCTCGCCCTAGGGGAGTTCGCCGTCAAGGCTGAATCCGTCAGGCCGGAAGTAATCGAGTTGTTGTTAGAGCACCTCAAGGCGGGCGGAGACCAACTGGTTCAATCGGCGGCGGAAGTGTCGGTGCGGAAACTTGGGAAGGAAATGCTCCCATCAGTCACGCGCGCAATTTCCTCGGACAGATTGAGCGAACAAATCGCTGCTTGCAACGCAATCAAAGTGATCGGTCCGGGGGCGATCGAGCTGTTACCTCAGTTGATCAAGATGTTGGAATCCGGTGATACCTTGCCCCAACGAGCCGCACTTTACGCACTGCAAGGATTCGGCGGACAGGCGTTCGAATCGATCGATGCGGTCGCTGCTTGCCTTGAATCCCACGACTTCAATGTGCAGTGCATGGCCTGCCGGGTGCTCGAAAACTACGGCTCGGACGCGTTGCCAGCGGAGAAACGTCTGGTTCAAATTCTGGACAACGGCGTCCCGTCGTCACGAGGTTGGGCAGCGATTGTCCTAGGCGCGATCGGGCCAACAGATGAAAACGATATCGTTCCAATGCTGATCGCCAGACTGAGTGAAACACGAGCCCATGTCGAGAAACAACGAATCCTTCTCGGCTTGGCTCATTTGGGACGCGAGGCAAAACGAGCCATCCCGATCGTGACCGAATTTATGAACTCGCGAAATCACCGAGTCAGACCTCACGCCGCTTACGCTCTGTACAAAATCACAGACGACCGGGAACTGTTGGTCAACGTGTTGTCACATGCTCTCGGTGATCGCAACGAACGACAGGACGCGTTTGACCTGATCAACCGACTTGAAGGAGAATCGATTTTTCTAAAGGCAGAGTTGATCGACCAACTGACCGCCCAAGAAGAAGATGTTCGCGAACAAGCGGCGCTGGCACTCGGGCGGCTTGGTTCTGAAGCCACCGATGCTCTTCCGGAAGTAAAAAAACTGCTCGACGATCCCGATGCCTTGGTCCGAGACGCTGCCGCTCATGCGATTGCTGCAATCACTGCATCACCAACTGCCGATAAGCTGGGCGAACCGAAAGAATAACTACGCAAAGTACTCGACTGCGTTTCGGAAGATCTTCATTCCGTCGCCTGCTTCCGGCAGTTCTAGCCGAGTCCAATGCGGGTGATGGGTTCGATCGATAAAACGTTCGGGATGAGGCATCAAACCGAATATTCTACCCGTCGGGTCACATACACCGGCAACGTCGGCAGTCGATCCATTGAAATTATCGACGGCTCCCGTTCCATTGCTGCATGCGTAAGTTAAAGCCAGTTGGTTGCTTGACCGAAGATCGTCAAGAACTTTATCACTGCGAGGGACAAACTTCCCTTCTGCATGAGCGATCGGGAGATACATCTTGTCCGTGTCTTTCAAGAAAACGCAGACTGACGAATCCGATTTCAAATTCACCCAACGATCCACAAATCGTCCGCTGTCATTCCAGGTCAATGTCGCGGGCAGGCCTTCGTCGGTCGGTTCCAGCAGAAACCCGGTCTTGATCAGAATCTGAAATCCGTTGCAGATCCCTAGAATGAGTTTGCCAGCCGAGTGAAATTCGTGAATCACGTCCGATAGTTTCGACTGAAACTGACTGGCGAGAATTTTACCGGCAGCAATGTCGTCCCCGTAGCTGAAACCACCAGGAAGACACAATATCTGAGCCTCGGAAATCAACTGTGGAGACTCGATCAGCTGATTGATGTGGTGGTAGTTTGCCTTCGCGCCAGCTTTTTCGAACGCGTAACCAGTTTCCTGGTCGCAGTTGGTGCCCGGAGCACGAAGGATCAAAACGTTGGGTTGAGTCATGAAGCTGATTCGACTGCTGGAGGTAGTTTAGTTCGTTGAGATACGAATTCGTGATTCAGAAAGCGACGGCGAGGGACGGCGATGTTTGGGAAAGGTTTGGGAGTGTGATGTTTGGGAGGGCGAGGCTCCGCCTGAGCCGGTTCCCTCCGTTGTTCGCGACACCCAAGAGAGCGTTGGCACCGGAGAGCAAGGCTCCGCCCGAGCCGAAATTTACGAACCGCCCAACCCAATGCGAAAGCCAGCGTGGAACGTGAATGAACGGGTGCGGGCGGAGCCTTACCCTCCCGGTTTGCGGGTTTAGGTGTCCGCAGACCGCTGCGTCCGCGAAATTTCCGCTCGGAATCAACGATTGACGCCTGAGTGATCACGATGCTCCCGTTTCAATTTTCATTTCGATTCGCTCTTCAGTTCCAGTCCAACGGTTTTTGCCACGCGTCCTTCAATTGATCGATCGCTGCATTGATGATCGTGTCGTCGCCCGAAGTAATTCCCAACCGAGGGTCGTCGGTAACCGTCCCCAGCAACGCGAGCGGCAATTCGGCGAACAGGCTTTCAAACATTTCTTGCTGGTCGAGAGGAACTTCGACCACAAATCGAGTATTCGATTCGCTGAAAAGACAGGCCAATACGTGATCGGAGTCGGAAACGTCCACGGCTTTGATGTCATCGATCGAAACCGTCGCGCCAAGCCCTCCGGCAAACGCCATCTCGGCAACCGCAACGGCCAGCCCACCTTCGCTCAGGTCGTGGCAACTTCGAATGAGCCCTTGTTGGATCGCTTGATGAACGGCGACAAAAATCTTCTTCGCCAAACCGCCGTCGACCGTTGGAACCGCGCCGCCTTTGACACCGGTCACCAGCGACCAGTGAGAGCCTGCCAGGTGGTCCCCAGTCTGTCCGATCTGATAAACCAGATTACCGGGCGATTTCAGATCCATCGTCACACACTGACGCACGTCATCGACCTGCCCCATCGCACTGATCAATAACGTCGAGGGGATCGAGATCACCTCACGTTGGCCGTCCGCATTGCTGTAGCTGAATTCGTTATGCAGGCTGTCCTTGCCACTGATGAAGGGTGTCTGCATCTCGATGGAAAGATCGTGACAAGCGAGTGCGGCCCGAACGAGCGACCCGAGCGTTTCCGGACGATCGGTGTATCCCCAACAAAAGTTATCCAGCACCGCGATCTTGCGAGGGTCGGCTCCAACCGCCACACAGTTTCTGAGCGCTTCATCGATCGCGCTAGTCGCCATGTGCCAAGTGTCAAAATCACCGTAGTGAGGATTCATGCCACACGACACGGCAACGCCTCGGTAAGAATCCAACACCGGTCGCACAACCGCGGCGTCGCCCGGCCCATCATTCTGAATTCCAACGAGTGGCTTGATCACGCTACCGCCCTGCACTTCGTGATCGTACTGACGAATGATCCAATGTTTGCTGGCGACGTTCAGCGAGCCAAGAATCTTGCATAGATCCTCTGTCCACTGCGACGCGTCCGTTCGTTCTGGCACGTCCGTCAGTTCAGTGGTTGGCGTTGGACGATAGGTCGCCTCTCGAATGACTGGTGGCCGACCATCGTGCAAGAAAGCCATCGCAACGTCAGCGACAACTTCCTCTCCGTATTTCAAAACCAGTTGACCAGTTGGCTTAAACTGCCCGATCACAGTCGCTTCCACGGACTCAGACGCACACAGGTCTCGAAACGCGGGCCAGTTTTCCTCCGGTACCGAAAACACCATCCGCTCTTGGGCCTCAGAGATCCAAATCTCTGTGTACGAAAGCCCCTGATACTTCAGAGGAACTTTATCGAGCCACACTTCAGCACCAAGTTCTTCACCCATTTCACCGACGGCACTCGAGTAACCACCGGCTCCGCAATCGGTCACAGCGGTGTACAGGTTCTGATCGCGAGCCGTCAGCATCACGTCCATCAACATTTTTTCAGTAATCGCGTTCCCGATCTGCACCGCGCCGCCGGACGTGATGTCGCTGTCCTCGGTCAATTCCGCCGAACTGAAAGTCGCGCCATGAATGCCATCGCGCCCCGTTTTGCCTCCGATCGAAACGATCAGGTCGTTGGGTTGCGGTTCCTTGAAGGATTTGTCCTTGGGTAGCAGGCCAACGTTCCCGCAAAAAACCAACGGATTTCCAACGTATCGACGGTCAAAGTAAACCGCTCCGTTGACTGTCGGAATCCCCATCCGGTTCCCATAATCGCGAACGCCAGCGACAACGCCCTTCATGATCCGGCGAGGATGCATCACGCCGGGCGGCAAGTCTTCGACCGCACTGTCGGGATCGGCAAAGCAAAACACGTCGGTGTTGCAAATCGGTTTGGCACCCATCCCGGTTCCCAGCGTATCGCGAATCACGCCTCCAATGCCTGTATTCGCGCCGCCGTAGGGTTCGAGCGCTGACGGGCGATTGTGGGTCTCGACCTTGAACGCGATGTTGTGTTGATCATCGAAGCGAACGATCCCAGCGTTGTCACGAAAAACGCTCACGCACCAATCGTCGTCGCCCAGATCCTCGCGAATCCTCATCGTGGCCGAGAAGATGGTTTCCTTGAGCATGTTCTCGAACGAGCGACTGCCGTTTTCGTCCGAGTAATTGATTCGCCCCGCTAACGTCTTATGGCTACAGTGTTCGCTCCACGTTTGAGCAACCGTTTCCAGTTCGACATCTGTCGGTTCTCGTCCGAGATCGGCAAAATGAGCCTGAATGGTTTCCATTTCGACCGCTGAAAGACTCAGTTGCCACTGGCGACTAATATCCAGCAACTGATCCGCGTTCAATCCGGAAAGTGAAACAACACCCTTGGTGAACAGGTACTCCGTTCCCAAATCCAACCGATCCAGTCGCAACGCCCCTTGCACGGGGGACTCGATCGAGTCGTTGGACAACAGCTTGGATGTCAGCGTTTGCAAATCGGCACCGTTCAGCTCCGAAACCAAGAACTTGCGAAACGTTCGAACCGCAGAAACCGCGAACCCCAGATTCTGCATCGCCTCCATCGCGCTTTCGGCTTGCGGATCGGTGACTCCAGGCAGCGGCAGCACGTAAATCATGTTCGGCTGGTCGGCCGCCGGTTGGTTGATCGCTTCCTCGCCGACCCTCGCCAACTGGAATCGCTCGACGACGGGCTCGACCAACAGATTCCTCGCGATTTTCTCGGCTTGATCCCGGTCAAGATCGCCTTCAATCAGGAAACCGCGAGCCGTCGAGATCCTCAGTTGATCAGGCATACGAAGATCGGCGGCGTCTTCGAGCAATTCGTTCGCAATTCGATCGGGTTGACCGGCCTCGGGCCAGATGTCAATCTGCCAGAGTTGACTGGTTTTCGATGCGGAATCGGACGGGCAGTTTTCCACGGCGTTATTCATGTTGGCATTTTAACTTTCGCGGTCAGCCATCACAGGGGTGAGCACCGCGATGGCAACGAGTGATCGAAATGGCCTCGAATTATCCGATCCGAGTGATCAAACTTGGCGGCAGCCTGCTGGATCTGACCGAAGTTTTCCAACGGCTTGAAGGTTGGATTGACGTTCAGCCGGTCATGCACAACGTTTTGATCGTCGGTGGAGGCAAGCTGGTCGATGGCTTGCGTGACCTGCATCAACGATTTGATCTTGATGAGCGTGAAGCCCACTGGTTGGCGGTCGACCTGTTGGACGTGACTGCCAAGATCGCGTCGAGCCATTTTCCGTCGTGGACCGTTCACCGGGCGATGATTGACCTGCTGGGCTCATGCAATTCCGACAGACCGGCAAACCAGATCTTCGTCACCGGACAGTGGCTTCGAACGCAGCCGCTTGTCCCACAGACCTGGCATGTCACGACAGATTCGATTTCGGCGTTGGTGGCGCATCGAATGAGTGCATCGGAATTGGTGCTGCTGAAATCTGCTGCTGCGGATTCCCTTTCGGTGGGATTTGAACCCACAATTTCACGCTTGGTCGATTCCGGACACGTTGACGCGTGGTTCCCAACTGCGATTCAAGGCGTGAACAAAATTCGATTAGTAAACCTCCGCGATGACGCCTTCGCCGAAACAATATTGTGCGTCGATCAGCAGTGACGGAATGGCAAATCCTTGCCCCCGACGACGTGGCCATGGTGCGAAGACGAATCGGCGATCGAGATCGACAACCGCTTCCAATGGATCGCTATTTTTTTGACTTCTTCTTTTGAGGCTTGGTTTTTGATTTTTTGGCGGTTGCTTTGGTCGTTGCGGCTTTCTTTTTCTTGCCGCTCGAACTGCCAAACGCGGAGGCCCAATTGTCGGAGTACTTTTTAGATGCGCCGCTGCGAAGAAGTGACATGATTCTGGTTCCCTGATGAGCTGACCAACGAATTCGGCTCGGACACTGCGCCGAGCCCCTCAATTTCAAGACGCGTTACTGTACCGGTGAAGACCCGTCGTTGGAATATCAAGTCGAATCGAACCGTCGCCTTGCAGGTAAAACCGGTATAGTCGCTTATGCTTGAACGGATATCGCCCCCGTTTGAGGTCGGTATTCAAATGATTCACAGTCTCCTTCAGCCCGTGGATATAATCCGCTCTAATTCCCTTACCAGCGTGCCTCAAGCCGTTTGCGAAACATCCGCAATGCTGAATTAGTACCAGCCGCGACCGGATTCCAACATTCAATCAACATCTGAATTACCACGACATGGCCGATCCAAAATACAAACGAATTCTGTTGAAACTGTCAGGTGAGAGTTTTTCTCCGTCGGGAGAACGCGGCATCAGCATGGATGAGGTCGTTCATATCTCCCGTGAAATCTTTGAGGCCCAGCAATTGGGGTGTCAGATTGCGGTCGTTATTGGAGGCGGCAACATCCTTCGCGGAAGCCAGTTTACCGCCAAAAACAACACCGTTCAGGAAGCGACGGCTCATTACATGGGCATGTTGGCCACAGTCATCAATGGTCTGGCACTACAGGACGCACTTGAATCCGTCGGCTGCAAAACGCGCCTGATGAGTGCCATTAAAATGGACGGCGTTTGTGAACCATATATCCGTCGCCGTGCCGATCGGCATTTGCAGAAAGGGCGGATTGTCATTCTGGGTGCGGGAACGGGAGGCCCTTTCGTCACGACCGACACCGCCGCCGCCTTGCGGAGCATGGAACTGGGATGTGACATCCTGATGAAAGCGACTCGGGTCGACGGCGTTTACACGGAAGATCCAGAAAAGAATCCACATGCCGTGCTGTATTCCGATCTCGCTTTCCAGACGGTCATCGAAAAAAATCTGCGAGTGATGGATTCGACTGCGATCTCGCACTGCATGGAGCACGACATGCCGTTGATGGTTTTCAATTTCCGCAAAGATGGAAACATCATCAAAGCGATCACCGGAGACCGAGTCGGAACCATGGTCACCAACAATAAAGTGGCCGGTTGAAATTGACCGCTGCTGATCGTGCCGGAATTTTCACGATTTCGTGCAGCGAACGTGACCGCCTAGGCCGGATCCGAAATCGAGAAGATAGTGACATTCGGCCACCAACGATTGCTGCCTCCTGTTTTCACGGGCCGCCTAGAACTGCTAAACTGTATTTAGCGGTTCACTTTCTGCATTTGCCGCGACAAACAAACTACGCTTCGATTCTTCATCAAAGGAGTCCCCTATGCCAGCCAACGAAATCACCAAAGATTCCGAAGAACGTATGGAAAAAGCAATCGAAGTGCTCAAGAAAAATCTAGGAGGGATTCGGACCGGCCGAGCCAATCCCGGGCTGGTCGATTCGTTGCGAGTCGACGTGTATGGGTCTCCTACACCAATCAAACAGGTCGCGTCCGTCGGCGCGCCTGAACCGACTCAGATTGTGATTCGCCCTTACGATGCGGGAATCATCAAGGAAATCGAGAAAGCCATCGTCGGCAGTGACCTTGGTTTCAATCCGCAAAGTGATGGTCGTGTCGTTCGGATCAACATTCCGCCCCTTTCGACGGATGTCCGCAAGAAGATGGTCAACCGGATCAAAGAGCTAACCGAAGACTCGAAGATCGCGATTCGCAACGTTCGCCGGGACGGCAACAAGCTGGCCGATCAGGAAGAAAAAGACAAAGTCATCTCGGAAGATCAGCGCGACGACATCAAAGACGCAATCCAAGAGCTGACCAAAAAATTCGAGGAACAGGCCGCCTCGATCGCCAAGACTCGAGAAGCCGAAGTAATGGACGACTAGTTGCGAAGTGATGGGCGACCCGTCGGTGCCGATGTCAACTGAAGTCCAGCGGACCGCCTTCGCATAATTTTGGGTTGCCGAACGTTTTCAATTGATGCCCGAACGCATGAGCCAGGGACAGGTGCAGCCGATTGTGGTTGACCGTCGGGTCGAAAACTTTGTACTGACCCATTGTGAACCCCGGTGCGTTACCGATCAGCACGAACGGAAGGTTCTGCCGAGTGTGACTGTTGCCTTTGCCCAACTCGTTGCCCCAAACGACAACCGTGTCGTCCAGCAATGAGCGATCACTTCCAGGCTCTTTGGTGTCAGACAACTGCTGCGCGAGGTACGCAATCTGAGCACAGAACCAGCGATTGATCTTCACTAGTTTCTTCTGCGAATCGACCTTCATGTCAGGGTCGTGAGAGATCGTGTGGTGGGGGGCGTCAATTCCCTCCCATTTCATTCGAAGCTGCCCAACCGAATTTGAAAACTGGAGCGTTGCCACGCGATTCATATCGTTCGCAAAGCCGTTAACCAGCAAATCGATCTGCATCTTCGCGATCGCGGGCAGGTTTTCATCTTCGATTCTCAACCCGGCGGGTAATTCTGGGGCAGGCACCGCCATCGTCTGCTCGGCTGCCGCCTTCAAATCGTTCCGCATCTGCCGCACGCAATTGACATGCTGAGCGACCATTTCCTCCCCGGCTTCAGGCAGCCCGCTGCGATGATGTTGAAGTTCTTGTTGCACATCTGCCAGCACGTCGCGTAACATGTCGTCGTCGGCACTCCGACCATACATGCGTTCGAACATCGCATACGGATTTGAGATAGGAGCGATGGGACGATTTTTGTCCGCATAACATAAACGGGTCCACGGATCCGCTCGATTGGCAACGCCAACGCCAAATTCGAGCGATCCAAACCGAGTCCGCGTTGATTCGCTTGACTGTAGGAAGTTTTTGATTTCCTGATCGATGGAAATGCCTCCCGCCCACCCAGCTGGCGTGTCGCTACCGCCCTGAATGTTCCCGGGTAGCAACTCAATTCCCGTCAACAGCCCCGCCATCCCTCGCATGTGACCGTCACCGTCGCCTCGGATCTCATTGCAGATTCCTTTGTCGATTAACGTTTGAGACTTGAACGGTTGCAGTGGCTCAAGGATTTTTTTGAACTTGAAATCGCTCCCCTGCTCATCCGGCCAGAATTCGCTTGGGACCGTCCCATTGGGGCTGAAAACAAACACAAAACGTTGTTTCCGCGCAAGCAATTCGCTCTCGGGTGCGGCCCCTAATGCAGGTCGCCCGCCGACGCTGGAAACGGCAATCGCAGTGCCGATCTGTTGAAGGAATGCCCTTCGCGAATTTGCATAGGTCATGGGACGTGCTCCATTTTGTGTGTTGCGACAATGATCGCCATCTCAACGATCAGGTTCTTTACGTTGAACCCGCTGCCCTGGAACTTTTCCAGCAACTGGTCTGATTGCTTGGTGCCGTACGCAGCCAAGGGTTGTCTGGCCATGAACTGAAACAACTGCTCAATGAAGTTTCGGTGGACATCCTCGCTGCTGACGAGAAACTCGGACAACTCGGTCGCGCTGTTCCAAGAATGCATTTGACCATCTGGCGTCATGTAGGATGATGCCGAATCAATCCGTTTAGACTTTTCCGTTTCACGATATTTTCCAACCGCATCAAAGTGCTCGAAGCTGAAACCCAACGGGTTGATAATACTATGACATGACTGGCACATCGTTCCCTTGGTTTGGTGAGCCACGCGTTCACGAGTGGTCATTGTGGGGTCGAAATCTTCTTCCAACGGCTCGACCTCTACCGGTGGTGACTTCAACGTGCGACCGATGATCCGCTTGGCAACGAACACGCCACGATGGATGGGCGAAGTATTGCGATGATAAGAAAATCCGGCCATCAGAAACGGATGAGTCAACAAGCCAGCCCGTTGCTCGGGTTCAAACGTGATTGCTACAAAGTGGCCGTTGTCATCAGAGTTGCTATCCACCTGCGAATCGCGCTGAACAACCTCATCCCAATCCAGTGCGTAAAAATCGGCCATTCGGCGGTCCATGAAAATCGTGTCGGATGTCAGCAGCACTCTGAAATCCGATTCATCAGACCAAACGACATCTTCAACCAACATCTCCAATGATTTCCGCAGCGAAGCGACCAACTGATCATCAAACCCGGGAAACGCTTCCTCGTCTTTGGTCCAGGGCGATTGCGCCACGCTAGGCAATCTGGGATACTGAGTAAAGAGTCACGGTTGCTCTGCCGTATTTCGGCAGTGGGGTGGCTGATCTTATTCAGGAGACTTTTGATGGAACGCTCAGCTTCGCTTTTAGATCAACTTG